>CAYPKM010000073.1:0-1822 GCA_964411325.1 uncultured Christensenella sp. | reverse complement strand
ATCAACTTTTGGGTGGATATGTAGGAGACAATGAGGATTACAAAGTCGCCCTTGCTAATGCTATCTACAACGAAACAGGAATAGCGCTAGATAGCAAAGACAAAATAGAGCCTTTTTATGAGGTAAGATATTACAATAGAGATTACAAAGGTTCTGGCATAAATAGACTTTCGGATATGATATATTTCCTAGTCAATACAGACAAACTTCCTAATTACAAAAAATTGAAGTTGTCCGAAAAAGAACTAGCCGAGAAAATGCCTCTTGATATTATTAAACGCGGTGTTTTTCGCAAGGTTTTGAGTGAATATATCGAAAATGAAGAAAATTCTCTAAGCAAAATAAAAACCAAAGAAATCCTATTGGCTTTTGACAAAATGAAAGAAATATACAAATTCTAAGAAATAAAAAATGTCATCAATTATTTGATGACATTTTTTGTATATATTTTTATGCGTTAATAGCTTTTCTAAATTCGCTAATTTTGTCCAAAGTTGCTTGTTTGTTATTTTCGAAATTTGTTTTGTGCTCGGTTAGTGTGTTTGCATAATTGGTTTTGTTTGTCAAGTGAGCTTCTTTCAATGTTTTATTGTTTGTTTCTTTGTTTCGTGTACGTGTTTGAATTATTTCAGTTATGTTGTCATTGAATGCTTTCAAAGCTCTTCCCTTTTCTCTCTCAAGACCTTCAATGTTTAATTCTTTTTGGCTTATTTGACTGCTTTTTTCATCTCTTTCTGAAATCTTGGCAGTCTTTTCGTCGCCATCAGGCAGACTATCAATTACTTTTTGTAATTCATCAAATTCTTTGTTTAAATTTGTAAGCTCTTGTTCTGCTACAGTAATCTCTTCTTCAAGTTCTTTCATTTCGGTATTGTATTTGTCATTTTCGGTTTTGTAATATTCGAAAACATCGTCAAAATAAGAAGGGGTGACATCTTGCACCAAATTCCACATTTCCAAATACTTTTCCATAAGTTGACTATTGTTCTTGCCGTCTAGGTCGGTTGCAAACTTATTGAATCTAAGCACTTGACCTTTTAGACTATTAGAAGTAGATACTTTCGCTCCAGCAACTATTCCCATTTGGTCTAGATAATCATTGATAGCACTTGTTAGTTCGCTTTGTAATTTGGAATAACTTTTCTTGTCTCCATCAATGGAAATTTCGATAATGTAACCAGTGGTGTTGCAATCTAGATATCCAGCAGAAATGTTTTCTTGTACAAATTCTTCAATGGCTTTGTTGTATTTTAGTCCTGTAAAGTCATTGTTAAGTGCAATTCCTTTGGCATTGTCTGTTAGAGGAACAACTGTTGTTACTTTGTCATTCTCGTTTAGTATCATTTGAATGGAAGAACCTGCTACACAAGAGATTATTGTTTGGTTTGTTTTTTCTCTATTATTATTGGCTACAACCAAGCAGATTATTAATGTTATAAGTGCTACTGCCAAAACAGCACTTGATATTATTGTTATTAGTTTGGCTTTTTTTGACATAAAAAAGTCTCCTTGAAATATTTTCAAATATATTAGCCTTATTTTAGCAATTACAAAAATATTAGTCAATTATTTTTGACTAGAAATATCTACCATAATGGAAATGAGTCAATAATCTGGCTAGCAATGCGAGTTTTGTGTGCTTATCTTTCATTAAATACGCTTATACTCACAAAATTATATTATATTTATTTGACTAAATTAGACATATTTATTAAAATAATTACATTACTAGGATAATGTTTATTCCTTTGACGAATAATAATTGTAAGTAGGTGAAAAAATGAAATTTTGGAAAAATTTGGCAATTTGCATTACTCTTGCA
>CAYPKM010000072.1:0-1955 GCA_964411325.1 uncultured Christensenella sp. | reverse complement strand
TTGTGAGCGATATCCAACATCTCAGGTGTTGCAGAACTGTAAGTAATGAAACACAAAGATTTGTCTGGGTTGTTAAATTGTTCCAAGGTATCCAAAATGTATTTGTCTAGAATCTTTGGCATTTTGCCCATATATTTTTTAGCCACATTCATTTTGCCATTTTTTACTTGGATTGATGGTCTCAAAGAAAGTGCATTGGCACCAAGTAGAGCAAGGGCAGAACATCTGCCACCTTTGTGCAAGTAATTAAGTTTGTCTATTACGAAACTTATTTGCACGTGTTCCTTTCTGCTATTTATTAATGCTACTGCTTGGTTTATGTCCATTCCTTTGTCTCTAAGGGTGGTTGCATACATTACTTGCAAGCCTATTCCACTAGAAAGCGACCTGCTATCTATAATGTGAACATTCTCAAATTTTTTGCTAGCATTAATGGCATTATTGTATGCCGAACTTATGTCACTGCTAATGCAGAAGTGGATTAATCCCTCGCAATCTTTCAATTGCTCTTTGAAAAATTCTTCATAAGCATATTCATTAATAGCACTAGTCTTTGGCAATTGTTTGGTATCCTCGAAGTATTTGAATAGGTCTTCACTTTTGATATCCACGCCATCCGAGTAATTCTTTTCTCCAAGTGATATGCAAAAAGGTATTACTGGAACCTTTAATTTTTTGTACATATCTTGATTTAAGTCTGCACTGCTTTCGCAAGTAATTTTATATTTCATAATTCTCTCCAATATTATTTTTTTCATTTTGTATAAAATTATTTGTAGCATTTGCCAAACAAATAAAAATTATCTTCTACTCCAATTATATTTGATTTAAGCCCACTAGTCAAATAAATGGTTGCTTACACTTGCAAAAAATCGCAAAAAGAGGTAAACTATCTACAATTAATTTTTGGGAAAAGGATAGTAGTGGCAGATAATAAACATTCGCATTATGGTCACAGGTCAAGACTGAGAGAAAGAGTTCAAAAGGAAGGTTTAGACAACTTTCAAGATTATCAAGTGCTAGAATATGCTCTTACTTTTGTTATACCATACAAAGATACCAATCCTATCGCCCACAGTTTAATATCCAAGTTTGGCAGTCTAATGGGAGTGCTAGAGGCTGATGAAGAAGAATTGAAAAAGGTAAATGGAATGGGTGATGTTAGTGCCAATTTTTTGACATCCCTTGTTAGAATCTTCAATTTTTATCAGAGACAAAAGAGCACCAAAAGTGCCGTTTTGAATAATGCTCCACAAACATATGCTTTTGTTAGCAGTAATTTCTCAGACAAAATGGTAGAAGAAGTGTATTTGATTAGCCTTACTAATAGCAATAGAGTATTAAAGGTAGAGAAAGTGGGCGAAGGAAGTCTAACCAATGTCAAAGTCTCTATTCGCAAAATTACTGACGCTATATCCAAAAACAAAATTAACAAGATAATACTTGCCCATAATCATCCTAATAGTGATTCGGAGCCTAGCCAAGATGATGACGACTTTACCAAAGCACTAGTTACGACACTTGCAATTAATGATTGTACGCTGGTAGACCATATAATACTAGGTACCAATGGCGAGGGCGATTATTATAGTTATCGTCGTTCGGGTAAAATAGACAAATATGTGATGCAGGTAGAGGGGATAATTAGTGGCAAGTCTATTCCTCCTATTAACTATGATTATTTTTCCACTTTTGAGGAGGAGAATAATGAAGAAGAATGATAGTGGCTTTGTTTGTGTCAATTGTGGCAAGACGGTGGAAAAACTGGGCGTAACTAGCAGAAATCACTGCCCATATTGCTTGCATTCCATTCATATAGATATAGTGCCGGGAGATAGAGCCAATACTTGCCTAGGCGTTTTGAAACCCATCGCTGTTGAGCCAAGTGCCAAAAAGGGCTATGTTATCGTTTTTAAATGCGAAAAGTGTGGCGAAATTTTGCGAAACAAATATGC
>CAYPKM010000071.1:0-1981 GCA_964411325.1 uncultured Christensenella sp. | reverse complement strand
GAGTTCCACTCACGAACTGGTACTCCGTACCTGTATATCTCGTGTTCTCTTCCTATCCTTTTTCACTTTTTAACTTCTCACTCGATAATTTGATGTTGCTCCCCGAACAACATCTGCACCAAGTCATGGTCACCAGCACCAAAATACCATTTGTATATATAACACAACTTTTCTCTGAATACTTGACTTTGCTTCATATTTTTGTTATCTTATATACATAATAAAAAAGGAAGAAATAATGATATTTAAGTATTTTGGAATATTTTTTGCTATAGTAGCAATCACTGCTTTTATAATTTTTGTAGTCGCTTATATACATATATTCATTTCTGCGATTCACAAACGAACAAACAAAAAATATGATGATGAGAAAACAATTATTGACGAATCTCAAGAAAGTCTAAAATCCACAAGTAATAATGCATCAAATAAGAATAAAACAATCACTTGCGAATATTGTGGTTCAAAAATTGACAAAGACGCCAAATCTTGTAGTAATTGTGGCAAAAAATTATAATGATAAAAAATGTAGAGAAACAATTTCTCTACATTTTTGTTTATAAATCTCTTGAAAAAAGCGCATCACTTCACTTATCAGTCTTGAATTTTGATTTCCTTCATATTATATACTTTGTTAAATAGAGGCATAAATTCCGAATCCGCAAGTGTTTTGACATCATCACTTATTTCCGCTTTGTCCAAACATATTAGAGTGATATTCTTTTTTTCTTCAAAATATTTGGCAACATACATAATATTGCTCAATTGATTAATTGCCCTAGCATTGAATTTGTCATAAGTATAAAACCCCTCCACTGCCACATTATACATCCTAATAAGTTCACTAAAATTATATATCATTATGACATTTGGCATACCGGTCTCAAATTCTCTTTTTGCCCTCTCAATTGTTAATTCCACAGCCTCAACTGATTCTTGTTCAGTTTTGTTAAATTGACAATTGATAATCTGCATTTTTTGATGAGAAGGAAAACTCTCTTCTGGCAATGCTTTTAGATTAATAAGTTTAACATTGGCACCATTCTCATCTACGATATCATAACCCAATTTGACGGCATCTTCCACCGAAATATTCTTGATATACAAACGCTCACCCTTGTAAATATGCAATTTATTGAAGTATTCCAAGTAGAATTCTTCACCGCACTTTTTGTAAGGACATTCATCAAAACTAATATAATTACTAGCTTTTTTGCTACTATCTACCGAAATAATATCAAACATTATCTTTGGCTTGTTTTCCAAAATAAACTTCACTTTGCCTTTGACAATATCGCCTTTTTGCAAATTGTATTTTCTAATCAATGCAAGAGTAATATATGCATCACTTTTGCTAGGAACAAAGCCATTAAATCTGACTATTCCATAGCCCTTTGGATGAATATCTACAAATCCTTCCATCTCGCTTACACTGCTATCTCGCTCAATATTAGGTTGACTCAATTTAAAATTAAAACCAACAAAATCATTAGTGGGATAAGCATATGGTGAGGTTGGTTTCACTATATTCTTCTTCACAATTAGTGTATTGCTTACATCATATTCATCCGATTCACTCGTCATTCTACTAGTTTTATTAACCAAATCATTAATTATATCCGAATTTGGAGAAGTAAGCAATGCGAAAAAGTCTAGCGGTTCTTGATTTTTGGAATTGGAAGTCAGCGAACCGACCTCTTCACCATTTCCAATTATACTTTGGATTTTTTCAATCAATTCTTCTTTTTTCATTGTAGTTGGACTAGAAACTCCCATTTGTCTAGCAAAGTCTCTTAATTCGTGTATTCGTAATTTTTGTATGTATTCCAAACTAAAATCATTCATAAACAATCCTCTATATTTACCCCTTTTTGTTTTTGATTGTCTTCGACAAATTTCGCGAAAATCTACATTATATCTACATTATAACCAAATTATCAACTTTTGTAAATTCTTTTTGTAAAATTCCCAAATACATTTA
>CAYPKM010000070.1:0-1987 GCA_964411325.1 uncultured Christensenella sp. | reverse complement strand
AAACTTTTACAGTAAGAAGAATTTCTTTTGGTGTTGGCGTTGAAAAGACTTTCCCTGTTCATTCTCCTCGTATTGACAAAATTGAGGTTGTTAAGAAGGGTAAAGTAAGACGTGCAAAATTATATTATCTAAGAGATTTGTCTGGAAAAGCTGCTAAGATTAAGGAAAAGAGATAATAAATTAACATTTATTTAATTAAAAATTGTTTTGGGATTGACTGTAATGGTCAATCTTTTTTTGTGCCATTGGTTTTGGCAAATTGTGATATTCTTGCATTTATCAAATGTAATCACGACTAGTATTCTTTTTGACGGCATTTGAAGAAAAGGGTGTTTGTGAAATGTAGTGAAAGATGTATTTCTACAATTTTCGACAAGTTTGGACATTGTTTTGTACAATATTTGTACGAAATTGTACAATTATTGTAAAATTTGTACAAAATCGTTTGATTTAATAATTTTATTGATGTATACTTGAATCATTGGCAATGAGATAAATGCAGTTTTGGATGAAAATCTATATTCGTTAAGTTGATTTGGCAAAATAAAATATTTAGGAAAAAGAATGGAAAGAAAAATGAATGTTTCCTTTTACACTAGGAACGAGATGGTTGCTTACAATGTAAGAAATAAGTGTAAAACTCAAAATATCGAAATGGAGTATTTGTCCGATTTGGGAGAAATGTTGGAATACTTAATTTCGAACAAAGGAGGGGTAGTTATAATCGATTTGAAATATTTCAAACATTCAAAACTTATTTCTGAGTATTGCAATATTAGAAATTGTGGCAAATATAGATTTGTGTATTTGGTAGAAAACGAAAATGAGTTTGAGAATACTTGCGAAGACATCGAAGTTTTCTCTTATGAAGAAATTTCTCAATTGATAAGTTTGTTGCCTAAAATACTAGAAGATTTAAATGCAAAAAATATTAGTAATCAAAAAAATTGCGTATCAAATGCTATTACCGAAATTTTGGAAAGTTACAAGATTTCACCCAAGCACATAGGATTTAATTATCTAAAGGATTGCATCGATTTGAGTAGAAAATGCAAAACAGGATGCTTGGATTTAAGCAAAAATATTTATCCAAACATTGCCAAAATGTATAATACAACTGAAGATAATGTGGAGAAAAACATTCGCATTGCCATCAAGAGTGCTAGCCTTTTGCATCCAGAATTGTATGACGAAAAGACGTTTTGTGATGGGAAAGTAACCAATAGAAAATTTGTATCGCACATTATCCAAGAAGTAGACATTGCTGGAATGTGTGAATTGAAGGAAATTAATGCCTTTTAATTTGAATTTTGTATAAAAACTTTTCATATATATTTATATGAAAGAAAATTTTGAGAGAATTAAATATAATATTATAAGTATTGCAAGTAGATTTTTCATTTGTTACAAAAATTATCTACTTGTATTTTTTATTATCTTTTTATTTGGCTTTTTAACGGGGATTTTTACTTGTTCGCAATACTCATCAGATTTGACTTGTGAAAATTTAATCAACAAATATTTGTATGGTTTTTTGTGCAATGAGATGAATTTCTTTACTTATTTTTTGATACTTTCTTTGTTTTTTCTTTTGATTTCTGTGCTTACTATTATACTTATTCGCAACAAATTTATGGTGATTGTGAATATTTTTGCGTTGTTTATATTGTCTTATGTTTTTGGCTTTGATTTGTGTATAGTAGTGGTATGTTTGGGGCTTGCAGGAATTATTCTTGGAATTTTGTTTTTGGGAATTTTGGGAGTAGGGGTATTTTGTGCATATATTTCTATAATGTCTATAGTCTGTAGTCAATCGTTTAGAAAAGACACTTGTTATACTTTCAAAAGCTTATTTGCTAATTGTTTTGTATTTTTGCTTATTGCAATTATCCTTTTGTTTTTTTCATCTCTGCTTTTCTCTATTATTCATATATTTGTAATAATTGATTGAAATATTAGATTTATTTTTTTAATTGTGGTAAACTAC
>CAYPKM010000069.1:0-1990 GCA_964411325.1 uncultured Christensenella sp. | reverse complement strand
TTGCTTCGAAAATCTCGGCAACTCTAGGAAGACCTTGTGTAATATCGGCAGCATTTGCAACACCACCGGTGTGGAATGTTCTCATTGTCAACTGTGTACCTGGTTCACCAATTGATTGAGCAGCAATAATACCTACTGGCTCACCCAAAGGAACGATACGATTGTTTGACATATTTTTGCCATAACACTTAGCACAAATACCGTGTTTAGCTCTACAAGTAAGAACTGTTCTAATGCAAACACTCTCAATTCCAGCCTCAACAACTTTGTTTGCCATTTCTTCGGTAATCATAGTATCGGCAGGAATAATAACTTTCTTGGTTTTTGGGTCAACAACATCGTCTACCGAAAATCTTCCCATAATTCTTTGTTGCAAAGAACTTACTGGAGTGCCATCTTTGACGATTGCTGATACAACCATACCTTTTGCTTTTTCACCATTCTCTTTGAAACAATCTTCTTGAGCAATGATTACTTCTTGAGCGACTGCTTCTAGTCTTCTGGTCAAATAACCAGAGTCAGCAGTCTTCAAAACTTTATCTGCAAGACCTTTTCTACCACCACGAGAAGACAAGAAGTATTCAAGTGGAGTAAGACCTAGACGGAAATTTGATTTAACTGGAATATCAACCTTTCTACCAGATGTGTTAGCCATAATTCCACGCATACCACACAACTGCAAAACCTGTCCAGCACTACCACGGGCTCCAGACTCAGCCATCATTCTTACTGGATTTAGCACATCCATCTTTTTGATAACAACGCCTTCCAATTTCTTGGTAGCATCTTTCCAAAGTTTGATATTTCTATCTAATTTTTCATTTTCAGTAATAAATCCACGTTTAAAGAATTTCTCATTTTCAGAAACTTGTGCTTCTACCTCTGTAATGTATTCTTGTTTTTCAGAAGGAATTTCCATATCAAATACATTGATAGTAATAGCACCTATTGTGGAATATTTGTAACCAATCTCTTTGATGTGGTCAAGCATTTTAACAGTCTCGGTAGTTCCCAAAGCATTGAAACATTGACGAATAATTACATCAAGTTTCTTTTTGGTTACCAAGAAATCTATCTCGTATTTGCCAATATTATCTGGATTGGTTCTATCAATAAAGCCAATATTTTGAGGAATATTTTTATTGAATATAATCTTACCTACTGTAGTCTCTACTCTACGAGTAACAGGTTTGCCCTCAAACATAACAGTCTTTCTGACTTGAATTGGGGCTTGGATTTCGATTATCTTGTTTTGATAAGCCATCAAAGCCTCATCTTCGCTCATAAAGTACTTGCCAGCACCTTTGGCATTTTCTTTGACAATTGTTAAATAATAAGAACCCAAAACCATATCTTGTGTAGGAGTACATATTGGTCTACTATCTGCCGGTTTCAAGATATTATTAGAAGACAACATCAAAAGTCTTGCCTCTGCTATTGCTTCTGGGCTAAGAGGAACGTGAACAGACATCTGGTCACCGTCAAAGTCGGCATTAAATCCACCACAGACAAGTGGGTGCAATCTAATAGCCCTACCCTCAATAAGCACTGGTTCAAATGCTTGAATAGATAGTCTATGAAGAGATGGTGCACGGTTTAGAAGTACGGGATGGTCCTTGATTACTTCTTCCAAAAGGTCCCAAACGACTGGTTTTTGTTTCTCTATTACTCTTTTGGCAGTTTTGAAATTCAATGACAAATTTCTTTCTACCAATTTTCTCATTATAAATGGTTTGAAAAGTTCCAAAGCCATTTCTTTTGGAAGTCCACATTGATACATCTTTAGTTCCGGACCAACAACGATAACAGAACGACCAGAGTAGTCAACACGCTTACCAAGCAAGTTTTGTCTAAATCTACCTGGTTTACCTTTTAGGCTTGCGGTCAAAGATTTTAGTTCTCTTTGTTTTGGACCTTGAACGGCTTTGCCTTTCTTGCCATTTTCTATCAAAGCATCTACTGCTTCTTGCAACATTCTCTTTTCATTTCT
>CAYPKM010000068.1:0-2071 GCA_964411325.1 uncultured Christensenella sp. | reverse complement strand
CCAAAAATGTCTTATGAGGAAATGATTAGACAATATGTAATATTTGATGCTAATGGCAAAGTGCAAGGATTAAAACCAGATGCACCAGAAGAATTGAAAAACGCTTATCAAACATTGATTGATGAAGGTAGCAAAAAGCAATAAAGATTGTACACCTAGATTGAATAGGTACATTAAAATTGATTATTAATGAAAAAACAAGCCTAATAAGATAAAACTTATGAGACTTGTTTTTTTTGCTTATAAATATCTCTTTGCATTAATTATTGATGTTTTCCTATATTTGTTTGGAGAAAATTGGAGAGGTTTGAGAGGTATTTGAAATGAAGTAAAGAATATATTTTCAGAGTGAAAAAGTTGATTAAATTACAAAAATGTAGTAGCATATAACGATAAAGGGGGTAAGGAATATGATAGGACTAAACAAAGATTTGGTGAATGTGTATCCATATGACGAGTCTTGGGCATTGGAATACAAAAAGGAAGAAGAAATTCTAAAGCAGTATTTGCTAGATTTTGATGTGAGAATTGAGCACGTGGGAAGCACGTCCATTCCCGGTCTAAGTGCCAAGCCAATCATAGATATTGCAATTGGTGCCAAGAATGAGACAGCCTTGTTTGGAGTGTCAAATTGTTTGGGAGATGCTGGTTATGATATTTTGGATTCATATGCCGAAAAGGGCGAAGTTTTGGCTAGAAAGGGGACTCCAGAATGTAGAACTCATTACATTCATATTCAATTGCTTGGAAGTGAATATTGGAATGAGTTTATGTATTTCAAAAGGTTTATGCTCGACCATCCCGAAAGTGTAAAGGAGTATCAAAAATTAAAAGAGGAATTGTCAGAAAAGTATGCCGATGACAGAAAAAAGTATACGGCTTCCAAGAATGAATTTATTTCTGGAATTTTGGAAAAGGCATATAAACTATATAATTTGTAGAGATGATTTATCTAAATTGTTTTTTAAAATTTAGACATAAATATTTGTTTTTGGCAAAAGAAGATTTTAGTTTTGTGAGAAAAAATAGAGAGAAATTTTTCATTCCTCTCTATTTTTTTAGTTATTTGGATTGTTTGGAGTATTTTCTACGATGCAAGGAATATTAATCTCGTTTTTTAAGAAAAGTAGAATCTTTGCAAGTTGCGAAAAATTTTCACTTGTTTTATTAATTATATATGCACTTGCATTGCCAGTGTAGAGAAAAACGTAATTATTGACAATAATTATGCGTGTTATCAGTTCATACGAATATGTACAATCTTCCATATATTTATTGCAAGCAGTAAGTACTCGGAAATTATTTTTGTTGAACTGGAATGTTATTGTGGGGTTTAATGAATACATTCTATTTGAATTATATATTTTTGTAGCATTTTTAATGAGTAGTTTTTTGAATCCTACAATCAAAAAGACACCACAAGAGATAATAAGCGCACAAAATACTAATTCGAAAACCAAATCTTCTACAATTATAACTTCATCAAAAAAGCAAGTGAAGATATCAAATACACCAAATAATATTACAAGAATTCCTAATACTTTGAATGTTTGTATTGTTTTCTTTTGGGTATACAAATTAAATTGCAAATAGTTATCTAAATTTAATTGAGTAGAAATTTCCATAAAAGACCTCTCTTTCAAATATATTATCCATATTATACATCAAGAACTCCTTTTGGCAAAGTTTTTTCTACGAATTTGTGCAAGATATTTATGATTTGACAAAGTCTTATATTTCGTGAGCGAGGGAAAACACTCTGTTTATCAAAACGAGTACTGGTTCGAGGGGATGCGTATGCATCTCGGTATGCAGTGCATACACCATACTTGAATGAACAAAAAAACACAACCGAAGTGGTTGTGTAATTTTTTGGCTCCACGCAAGACTCCCAAACCGAACATATAAAATACTTTGGTGGGTGGTTTGCGGTGAAGATGGGGTTGTGAAATAAATATTATTAAGAGTTATATAAATTTTGTTATAAATACTTGATTTTCTCCAAATAATACTATACAATAATGTTATCTGGAGAAAATGTTATGATAATTACAGTTCAACAACTAAAAGA
>CAYPKM010000067.1:0-2089 GCA_964411325.1 uncultured Christensenella sp. | reverse complement strand
AAAGCTTAAGCTTTTCATTTCTCACCAGCATAGCTGGTGGTTTTATTATCTGAAATAATAAAAAGTCTCGCTTTTTGCGAGACTTTTTGTGTGTTTGCATAGTAGTGTAATTTTTTAAGAAATACTATATCTTGCAATCTCAACCAACTTGCCATAGTTAGACGCTTTGTTTACAATTTCTTTTGTAATCACGGCGTCTTTTTTGGCAATTAATTCGCCATTGAGAGCAATGATGTCTTGACGAATAACTCTGCCAATCAAAAATCTAAAGTCTGTGATTATTTTGTTATTTTGGCTGTGGTTTTCTTCTTTTTTTATATAGTCTTTGAGTATTAATACTTTTTTCTCTTCTGTTTTTTTTATTCTTATTTTTTTGGTTATTGGCTTCAAAGAATTGACTTTTATATTTGACGAACCAATAATTATTGTGTTTTTGCCGATATTAAAAATATCTTTGCTCTCTACTACTTGTCCATTATTTAATAATATGTTTTGGATGTGAAACTTTTCATCTACAATGATGTCTCTGCTTGTCCCAATGTATTGACAGTCCAAATTGTATACTTTCAAATTAATAGGATTTATGCAGTTTTCCAAATCCATTGAGCAATTACTTTCCAATTCGATTTGATTTTTGTTTTTGACAAATATACAGCATTCTCCAATTCTATATATATTTCCAGAACTAATAACTTTGGGGGTGTTTTCTTCTTCGTCTAGAATGCAGACGTATTTTATCTTTTTGCTTTTGCAATCAAACATTATATTATTGATTATTCCTATATATTCGCTTTCGTACAGTGAGATGATGGGGGTGGATATTATATCTGATATTTTGTACATAATTGTTCTCCATTTGTTTTGTTAATAAAGTATATTATTTTTTTGTCTTCTTTATTACTTTTTATGGATTTTTGCACTCTTAATATTTGGAAAAAAATACGATGTGTGTTAATATATAAGTGTAAATAAAGAGAAGATTATGGGTTTTTTGAGAGGATTAAAAGAACTGTTTAATAAAAATATTGAATGTGATGGAGATTTGTTCAATCATATTGTATTTTTTTATAAGAAAAAAAGACGACTTTACCTAAATAAAAATATTATAGTTAGAGAAAATTGCTGTTGTGTGGTGGTTTTCAAAGGTAGGGTGTGTGATACAATTTTTGCAGGAAAATACAAGATAAACGAACAAACAATTCCAGAGACATATAGTAGGGCAAAGATTGCTAGAAAAGCCAAAAAAGGCAAAAAAATTAGGAGAATTCGTGCAGATTTGTATTTTTTAAATCTAAAGGAATTTAAAAACTTTGAATTTGAATCAGACGAACCATTCTTTATAAAATCGAAAGACTTGGGGAGAATTAGAGGGTATTTAAAAGGAACTTGTACGGTCAAGGCAATTGACCCGGCACGACTTATCAAATGTTTAATTAATGAGACGGGTAGAGAAAAAACCGAGAATGTCAAAAAGGATATAGGGCTTTGGATTGGGAACAAAATAAATAGATGTGTCGAAAAAACCAAAATTCCTATTGAAAATATTCTGAGCAATACCAATTATGTTTCGTCTGTGCTCAATGCAGAACTTGAGAATGGTTATGACAAAATTGGCATATTTGTAACAAATATCAATTTGAAAGCGATTGACTTTCCAAAAAAGTATCAAAAGAAAGTAAATGAGTATATGATTGCTCACAACAAAACAAAAATCCGACCAAATGTAAATTTAGGCGAAAATACATCTGGAAATGTTGCACCAAAACAATTTGTTAATATTTCGTCGCTTAATAATAATATAGGTGGTCAAGGGACTTATAGGCAATGTAGACATTGTGGATGTAAAAATGTGGTGTCGAATATTAATTGTACTAATTGTGGCAATAGGTTGGTTTAATTTGACTTTAAGCAAATTGGTGTGCTAAAATATTATTGTTCAATTAATTAATGAGCAAAGAAATTGATTAATTTTTAAGGAGAAAAAAATAATGGCAAATATTACTAAAGGAACAACGATAGGCGAAGTTTTGAAGGTTTGTCCTAATGCAGAGGCTATTTTGCAAGGGTTTGGAATGCACTGTGTTCATTG
>CAYPKM010000066.1:0-2303 GCA_964411325.1 uncultured Christensenella sp. | reverse complement strand
CAACTAAATTAGTTGAGGGCTTATGTATTATTTGCTTTCGTCGTTTGTAAGACCTGCTTCGTTATCCTTTTTGGTTTGGTCCAAGTCTCCCAATCCTTCTTCATATTGCTGGTCAGATTTATTTATTTTGTAACTTTCGTATGCAAAAGAGCCAGCAAGGAAAAGCACGATAAATACAATCATAATGGTAATAAATATATTAATTTTCTTCTTTGTCATAACCCTTCTCCCATAAGTTATCTATATAGTTATTATAATTTTACTACTTATTGCGAATAATGTCAATACACAAACATCAAAAATTACCAAAATAGTTTGACTAAAAGAATACGCTAAAGTACAATATAAATATAAAAAGTGCTTGGTTTTTGTATTAAGTTTAATTTAGTATGTGACAAGCAAAATAAATTATCCTAGTCAAAAATGTTTTTTTGTATATAGTGTATGGAGGAGAGAAAAATATGAAAAAAAGAAATCAAATAGCAGATAAATACAAATGGAATTTGCAAGACATATATTCTAGCGAGGAAGAACTAAATAAGGACATTCGAGAAGTATCTAAATATCCCGAAATTTTGGCTCAGTACAAAGGTAGATTGGGGAAAAAGAAAGTGTGCTTGGAATTCTTTGAAAAATGCACCGAACTTAGCCAAGTTTTGGAGAAAATAGAGATATATATTTCGCTTAAACTTTCTGAGAATTTGGAAGACAGCAAATATATAGAACTAAGTAGCGTGGTGGGCAATATTGCCAAACAAATCTCTGTGGCTACAGCATTTGAGGACAGTGAACTTATAGGCTATGGCGAGAAATACATTGGGAAATTATTAAAAGACGAAAGGTTTGCCAATTATTCTATGTCACTTAAAGACTTTTTAAGAGAAAAAGACCATATTTTGGATGAAAAAAGCGAAACCCTACTTTCCAAAGCGATGAGGTCGCTTGGGGGATATTCCGATGTTTACGACAATATAGATACACTAGATTTGAAGTTTGAAAATGCCAAGAATTCCAAAGGTAAAGAGATAGAAGTTAATCAACATAATTATAGCGAACTTATGGAAAGCAATGACCGTACTCTTCGCAAAAACGCCTATCTTTCGTACTTAAAAGGCTATCATTCTCTATCTAATACAATTGCTACTAATTACATCGCTAGCGTAGAAGGCGATTGGTTTGTTGCCGACGCTTACAAATTTGGCTCTACACTAGAAGAAGAACTTTTTGGGGAAAATATAGACAAGAGTGTATATGAGAAACTTTTGGAAAATGTCAACAAAAATATCAAATTAATGCATAAGTTTTATTCTTTAAAGAAAAAAGCACTAAAGTACGATAAGTTTTATGTTTATGATAGAATGGTTAAAATATCTAATTTTAACGAAAAAATATCGTATGAGGATAGTTATGAAGAAGTAATAAATGCGATGTCAATTTTGGGCGACGAATATGTAGAGGGCTTGAAATTGGCAAGAGATAATCGTTGGATAGATGTCTTCCCTTGTGAGAAAAAGACAACGGGTGGTTTTTGTTGCAATATGTATGCTCCACATCCATACATTTTGTTAAATACCGTAGACGATAGTAGAAGTATTTCAACCTTGGCACACGAATTGGGTCACGCAATGCACGGGTATTTAAGTGCCAAAAATCAACCATATCAAACCCACGACCACACCATCTTTTTGGCAGAAATTGCAAGTACTGTCAATGAAGTCTTGTTATTCAAATATTTTTATAACAAATGTACTAGCAAAAAAGAAAAATTGGCAAGACTTGAGAAATATTTGGACAATATTTTTGCTACAATATATAGGCAAACAATGTATAGCGAATTTGAATATTTTGCACATTCTTTGGTGGAGAAGGGTGAGCCTATTTCCAAAGATATTTTAAACCAGAAATACAAACAATTAAATGAAAAATACTATGGCAGAGATGTCAAGATTATCAAAGAAGACATTGGTGAAACTTGGATGAGAATACCTCATTTTTATAGGGCGTATTATGTGTACAAATATGCTACAGGAATGAGTAGTGCTATCAACTTTGCTAGTAGAATATATAAGGGCGAAAGTGGCGCAAAGGAAAAATATCTAGAATTCTTGAAAGCAGGCACTAGCGATTATTCAATTAATATCTTAAATAAGGCAGGAGTGGATTTGTCCGACGAAAAGACATACAAAGTAGTCTTTGACGAAATCAATTGGGCACTTAAAGAAATGGAGAAGTTAATTTAACTTCTCTTTTTCTTGCCTTTGTATGTGAAATTCAATGCAAATATAACAAAGTTGTGATATAAT
>CAYPKM010000065.1:0-2389 GCA_964411325.1 uncultured Christensenella sp. | reverse complement strand
TTTCTATCGAACTTTTATACAAATCTAATTTTGATGACTTGCCTAATTCTACAAAAATAGCGTCACAAGGAAAATTGACTAGGTCACCTTCAATCATTACATCTATAGAAGAAACACTTTTGTCACCTAAAATTTTGATGGGTTTAACATTGTGATATACTTTCAAATTTTCATTGAGATATCCAGAAGAGATATCTAGCACAACGATATTGTTAGAGATATTTTTTAAATAATCAATAGCACTTCCAGCCGAAAAATTATTTGTAAATACTATTATTTTTTTGTCCTTGTAAAGATTTCCATCACAAATAGCACAATAACTCACACCCTTGAATTTAAGTTTTTCTTCACCTTCACAATTAAGTTTATTAGAAGACATACCACTCGCAATTATAAGCGTATGGTAATTAATATTAACGTAATTATCCTCATTTGCTATGTTTGTTTCACCAGTTTCGTTAATGCATATATGATTGGATTTATTATTCTCCATAGTGATAATATTGTTTTCAAAGTCGATATGTGAAATATCTCCAAATTCGAAATCAACGCCCAGTTGATTGCATTGCATATACATATTCTGAACTAGCGAAAATCCATCAATACTTTCAAAGCCGGGATAGTTTTTGATATCTTTCAATGTTGCAGTCGTGCCACCAATATTATCATTCTCTATAATCAAGACAGACTTGTTGGCTCTGCCTGCAAAAATACCTGCAGAAAGTCCTGCAACACCACTGCCAATTATTACTATATCAAAACTCAAATTATTACTCATATTTTTAACTACCCAAACATATAAATATTAACCAAATATAGGCAAAACAAACTTGTTTGCATAGTATTTTTCATACTAGCCAATATTTAGTCTTTTGCCAAAACAATTTTTCATGATTAAAATTAAGATATTATCGTTTAAAACTAAGTTTGAATATACAAACTAAAATTATTAAACTTATGATTAAATCTATATTAATTAACTTAATTTTTAATTAATTTTATTATATCAAAAATAAATATTAAAAGCAAAAAAAAGTTGACAAATAAAGTGAACCCTGCGGGATGGGCATTCACGATATAAGTCAACTTTTTTAAAAAACACAATTAAACCAATTCAATTATAGCCATTTCTGCGTTATCGCCATTTCTTGTACCAAGTTTAACGATTCTAGTATAGCCACCACCTGTGCCTAGAGTTTCTTTTCTCTTAGCATATTTAGGAGCATATACGTTGAAGATTTTTTCGATAAGTGGATGTTTGATATCTTTAGTACGCTTAATAAAATCTGCTTTAGGTTCTTTTTCAGCCCTTACTTCTTGAATATCGTACAATTTGCTCATCAAATCTCTTCTTACAGCTAGTTTTTTAGCACCGTCATTGATTACTTCTTTGCTAACTTTTGCACCCTTTTCATCAACAGTTGTTTTAGTTGTTTTTACAACGTCTTCATATGTATTGATTGCTTTAGTCAAAAGCTTTTCTGCATATGTTCTAACTTCTTTTGCTTTCTCAAGGGTTGTCTCAATTTTTCCATACCAAAGAAGATTTGTAGCAAGACTACGCACAACTGCCAATCTTTGATCTGTAGGTCTATTTAATTTTCTCATTATACAAATTCTCCCTTCAATTATTCTTCGTCATCTCTTAGTGCCAAACCAAAACTTTGAAGTTTAGCAGTTACTTCCTCAAGAGACCTCTTGCCTAAATTCTTAACCTTTGCCAAATCGCTCTCTGATTTTTTGGTCAAATCAGCAACAGTATTAATACCTGCTCTCTTCAAGCAATTATAACTTCTAACAGACAAATCAATGTCTTCGATTGTCATTTCTAAAACTTTAGTTTGATTATCTTCTTCACGACTAACAAGAATATCCATTTGTGACATACTCTCAACCAAATCAACAAACAAACCGATATGGTCTTGAACCAACTTTCCAGAAAGAGATATAACTTCTCTGGCAGAAAGTGTGCCGTTAGTTTCAACTTCTATAGTTAATTTGTCATAATCTATGCTTTGCCCGACACGAGTACTGCCAACAAAGTAATTAACTTTTTTAACTGGTGTAAAGATACTATCAACGGCTATATACCCAATAGGCATATCATCTTTTTTGTTTGCATCAGCAGGAACATAGCCTCTGCCTCTGCCAATGAATACTTCCAATTCGAATTTAGCAGTATCGTCAAGTGTGCATATATGAAGGTCTGGGTTCAAAATTTCAACCAAATCATTTGGCTCAAAATCTCCTGCAGTAACTTCACCAGCACCATATTTGTTTATTCTAAGTATAGTAGTGAAATCTTTGGCAGTATCAAAACTTTTAACTGCCAAGTTTTTGATATTTAAAACAATGTCTACAACATCTTCTGTAACACCTTTAATTGTAG
>CAYPKM010000064.1:0-2420 GCA_964411325.1 uncultured Christensenella sp. | reverse complement strand
CAGCCTATAAGTGAGAGTTGAAAAATGGGGTGTTGAAATTTCTACATCCCTTTTTATATAGAATATATATAATATATAAGTAATAACCTAATAAATTGATAAGATTTGTTGGGTTATTTTTTTGGTACAAAAAATTTTTTTTGAAAATTTGCAAAAAGTTGGCATAAAACACTTGACAGTGGCATATAATTAAACTAGAATATGTTTAGCAATCTCGAAGTGAGAGTGCTAACAAATAGAAATTTACATTGCCAGCAGAGGAGGTAGGATGTCTGATAATTACAATTTAAGTGATAGAAAGAGAGATATACTTTTGAATTCTGTAGGCAATTACATAGACAATGCTATGCCAATTACCTCGGCAAGTGTGCAGAGTAGCACGTTTAACGAACTTAGTTCGGCTACTCTTAGGAATGAACTCAATGCACTAGAAGAGATGGGGTATCTCAAACAACTCCACACATCTGGTGGTAGAATTCCCACAGCCAAAGGCTACAAATATTATGTAGATAGCCTGCTTGAGTCTAGGAAATTTGATAGTGAAGTAGTGGATGATATTAGGAATAGATTTGTTAGGCGAAGTGATTTTATTTTGGATGTAGTAGATGGACTTGCCAAGAATGTGAGTGAAGTGCTCAAACTTCCTACATTTATAGAGATGCAGAATGCCAAATCGCTTAGAATCAAGGGGATTAATATTATCCCACTTATCACGGGGCAAGCACTGGTGCTTATCCAGACTGACGCTGGCATTATCAATAATACCATCAATCTTTCTGATGATATTACAGAGGAGAATTGCAAAGATGCTAGCAAGTTTTTGAGCACCAATCTATATAATAAGCCAATAAGCGATATTATATCTAATTTTGATTATTACAATGACCTTTTCAAAAATCAGATTAAATACTTTCAAGAATTTTTCTCATTCCTCACAGATATTCTCAAGAGATATTCTGAGCATAGTAATTTCAAGACGCATTCCAATATTTCTAATCTTCTAGACAATCCCGAGTACAAAGATATTGGTTCTGCCAAGAAATTTTTGTCGCTAGTAGAGAATGAAGAGAAAATTACCAAGATTATCAAAGAGATTGATGATTCTTCCAATAATGATATTACTTACTCAATAGGCGAAGACAATTCGGGCGAATTTGGGGATTATAGCATTATCAAAGCCAATTATAGTCTGAAAAATGGCGTAATTGCGACCGTTGGAGTAGTAGGGCCTCAGAGGCTGGATTATTACAGAATTGCCTCTGCTCTCAAATTTATCACAGAAGAAATCAATCAAATGGACAAAGACTTGAAATAAGGAGGATGTATGCAAGATACACACAAGAAGGATATAGAAGAAGACGTAGACAAATGCGACTGCCACGATGATTGCGAAGAAATTCCTACTGCCACTGCTAGCAAAGAACTAGAATATCTAGAACTTGCCCAGAGGCTCAAGGCAGAATTTGAGAATTACAAGAAACGTAATGCAGAAGTGGTGACGCAGAGTTTTGATAATGGCGTGAGCCATACAGTAGCCAAACTTTTGCCTGCCATAGATAGTTTTAAACAAGCCAAGGCAAGCATTAGCGACGAGAATGTTCTCAAGGGGCTAGATTTGGTGCTAAACCAGATACTTTCTGCCTTTGAAGAATTGGGGGTAACCAAAATTAAAGCCAAAGGGGAGATGTTCGACCCAAATTTCCACAACGCAGTGCTTACTGGAAATGAACCAGATGAGCCCGATGGCATTATTCTTGATGAATTTCAAGAAGGATTTATACTCAAAAACGATAGAGTAATAAGACATAGTGTAGTAAAAATTAATAAATTGGATTAAAAAAAGGAGAGAATTATTATGTCAAAAATTATAGGAATAGATTTAGGAACTACAAATAGTTGTGTAGCCGTAATGGAAGGTGGTGAAGCCACTGTTATTGCCAATGCAGAGGGCAATAGAACAACTCCTTCAGTTGTCGCTTTTGCCAAAGATGGAGAGAGACTTGTAGGACAAGTGGCTAAGCGTCAAGCCGTTGCTAATCCTGACCACACAGTTATTTCTATCAAAAGAGATATGGGTAGCGACAAAAAAGTGAAGATTGACGAGAAGAATTATACGCCTCAAGAGATTTCTGCAATGATTTTGACCAAACTTAAAAATGATGCAGAGAGTTATTTGGGCGAGAAAGTAACAGAGGCTGTAATTACCGTTCCTGCATACTTTAGCGATAGCCAAAGACAAGCAACCAAAGACGCTGGCAAAATTGCAGGTCTTGAGGTAAAGAGAATTATCAACGAGCCTACTGCAGCAGCCCTTGCTTATGGACTAGACAAAGGCGAAAACCACAATCAAAAGATACTAGTATACGACCTAGGTGGTGGTACATTTGATGTATCTTTGCTAGAAATTGGTGATGGTGTAT
>CAYPKM010000063.1:0-2422 GCA_964411325.1 uncultured Christensenella sp. | reverse complement strand
GAGCATCTGCCTTACAAGCAGGAGGTCATAGGTTCGAGCCCTATAACTCCCACCATTTTATTTTAATATTTGCGGGAGTGGCTCAGTGGTAGAGCGTCGCCTTGCCAAGGCGAATGTCGCGAGTTCGAATCTCGTCTTCCGCTCCAAAATAAGCACCCCTTTGGGGTGTTTTTTTTGAGCGAAATAGAGATTCATCCAATAGCCTTTTGAGGCTATTGGGGCACGCCGATAAGCGTGTGAACTCGCGACTTGTCGCGTGTATTCGTGCAATAAACGTAAGAGAATATAATGTGCGTATTGATGTGATAAGCGAAATAAGAAGAACCAAAGGTAAGTTAGCACGAAGGCGACGAGACTATGTCTCTCTGCACCGAACTCGTCTTCCGCTCCAAAATAAGCACCCCTTAGTCTGTGATGTTTGAAACTAGCTAGAAGACAATAAAATAACTATGTAAAAATATTCAAAAAAATTACTATGCTCATTTTAAAATTGACAAATTACAAACCATCTATTATACTTATGAAAAAGGGAGGACTTATGGTAAGTTTGGATCAAGTAAAAGACGCAATAAAAGAACTTATTGCTATAGATGATGTAGGGGATCACGTATGTTTTTTTGGTGGTTCGATTCCATATATAGTTGCAAACAAACAATCTAGAAGAGAACATTCAGATATAGATGTGCTTGTTGACGAAAATTATATGGACAAAATAAGAAAAATAGCACAAGAAAGATTTCATTATATGCCAAATCTTGATTCTGTTACGCTTGGATTAGATTCTGATTATGGATTTAAAATATTTATAGGTGATGTTTATGTTGAATTTGAACCTATTGCTATAAAAGAGGGAAGATTTGTTCAAAGAAGTTTTAGTCCCAATAGCAAAAAGGCTGGCGAGCAACAAATTCCTTTTGTTGATATAGAAGATTTAATTACTCCAATTAAAATAAATGGAATCTCAACACATTGTCAAAGTCTTGAAATGATTAGAGCTTCTAAAGAACAATATGGAAGACCTAAAGATATTGAAGATATAGAATTTATAGATAATTATGGAATAAATCAAGAGAAGTACGAAAGAGTGAAAACCGCATTGTCTAACTCGATTTCTAATATTTTTGAATATGAAGATTTTATAATGTAGTTTAAGCAATGGATTAAAAATAGAATGACTTTTGTTTTTATTGCTTTTGAAATTAGGAGAATTGGTAAAAGAAAAAGAGCATATTTGGGGAACGTTCCTTGTATATATGCTCTTTTTTTGTTAGTTTATAATGTTGTCTTATCTTCTTCCCCAAGAGTAAGAGACAAATATCCTAGTGCAAGTGTAGTGGAGATTAGAATTCCTCCAATAATGTCGGTTATCCAATGAACTCCAGCAAGTATTCTACCAATTAGGGTTATTGAACTTACGCAGATAATTATAGTATTTAGGGTGTATTTCAAATACTTATTTGATACAAGTTTGCTATTGATAAAAATTGATGAAATGCAAATAAATATTGCAAGCATTGTGTGAGATGATGGGTATGATGCTTCCAATTTTCCATCTTCTAGTATTGGACGATAGTTTATTTTAAACAACTCGAATAATATGTAAATGATGACCAAACCTGCTAAGAATACCCCAAAATATATTAATTCTTTATCTATTTTCTTTATTGACTTTCTTTTGATTGCTTGGATAAGTGCTACAACCAAGTATGCTAGGGCGATTATTATTAGAATAATTCCTGTAAATTTGGTGATTGTTCTGAAAGTGTCGCTTTCACCAACTAAATTTTTAAAACTATCATTGAGTTTGGAAAATCCTACTTTGCTATCCAAAGGACCTATTGCTTTTTTGTCTACAAATAAAAGCAATACAGTGAAAATTATTGACGCAATTCCACAAATAATTGTAGATAAAAATAATTTTTTATTTTTCATAAATATTCTCCTTAATATTAATCAAAGATAGTATATTACTTTTGTGTTTTTTTGTAAATTATTATTGTGAAAGATTACAAATCGGATTTAGGCTTAGATGAAAAATTACAATATTTTTAATTAATATGAAAAAAACACTTGCAATTATGAACGATTTTGGGTATAATTATTTTGTTATTTAATTAAATACGATATGCAGAGTTGGCTGAGTGGAGGTAATGTCCTGTGGACATTAGCCAATGACGGGCAAACCTGACGGGCTGTGGACGAAAGTGTTTTTCTTGAAAACTACTTGGAATCATGCAGCTTCTACTGGGGATTTATGTCTTAGATATTTCTCTAAATCCCTCATAATAGACACATTCAAGAAGTTGAAATGTCTAATGAAATGTCTAATAAACTTAATATTGACAAATTTGAGTAATAATCAAAAAAGTCTAATGTGGAGAGTTGGCTGAGCGGTCGAAAGCGGCGGTCTTGAAAACCGTTG
>CAYPKM010000062.1:0-2423 GCA_964411325.1 uncultured Christensenella sp. | reverse complement strand
GGTGATCACAAGGGTTCATTACGCTACCACGAACGGTAGGACGAATACCTTTGTGTCTTGTTCTACCTGCTTTGCCGATAGAAACTATTTCGTGTTCAAGATTGCCAACTTGTCCAATAGTAGCCTTACAATTAGCAAGAACAAGTCTCATTTCTCCCGATGGAAGTTTAATTGTTACATATCTGCCTTCTTTGGCCATAAGTCTTGCTTCCATACCTGCAGATCTAACAATTTGACCACCCTTGCCTGGTGTTAATTCAATATTGTGAATAACAGCACCAACTGGCATATCTTTCATTTCCAATGCGTTACCAACTTTGATTTCAGCATTGCTACCACTCATAATCTTGTCGCCTACATTCAAGCCAACTGGAGCCAAAATATATCTTTTTTCTCCATCAGCATAATTAAGCAATGCAATGTAAGCACTTCTATTTGGGTCGTATTCAATACCAACAACTGTTGCAGGAACGCCGTCTTTATTTCTTTTAAAATCAATGATTCTATATTTAACTCTGTTGCCACCACCTCTGTGTCTAACAGTGATTCTGCCTTGATTATTTCTACCAGCAAATTTCTTCTTTTCTGCCAAAAGAGATTTCTCAGGAGTCTTTTTGGTTACTTCTTCAAAAGATGCAGTAGTATAAAATCTTCTAGCAGGAGATGTGGGTTTATATGTTTTAATAGCCATTATAATTTATCCTCCTACAATTCCTACGATAGACTCTCAAAGAACTCTATAGCCTTGCTATCAGCAGTTAATGTTACATAAGCTTTTTTGAAATCGCTTGTATAACCTTGAGTCTTACCTTGTCTTTTTAATTTTCCGTCCATATTCAAAGTGTTAACAGATTTAACTTTAACACCAAAAATTTCTTCAACGGCTTTCTTAATTTCAACTTTGTTTGCACTTTTATCTACAACAAAAGCGTATTTTTTGTTGTGGATATCGGCATATGTTTTTTCACTTAGAAGTGGTTTCTTAATAATATCAAATGTTCTCATTATGCTTTGTACCCCTCTTCAATTAATTTTACAGCGTCAGCAGTAAGTACCAATTTGTCACATTTAATGATGTCATAAACATTTAGAAGACTAGCATCGGTAACTTCTACATTTTGAAGATTTGCACTTGCTCTCAAAACATTCTCGTTCTCACCCTTGATTGCAATAACTGCAGTTCTATTTACACCAATTTTGTTCAAAACTTCAACCATTGTTTTGGTCTTAGCATTTTTGATGTCAAGGTTGTCAAGAACAATTAATTCTTTATCAGCAAGTTTTGTAGATATTGCACTACGGAATGCAACTCTCTTTGCTTCTTTGTTTACTTTCTTAGAGAAATCTCTTGGCTTAGGTGCAAATGCTACACCACCACCTCTCCATTGAGGAGCCTTGGTTGAGCCTTGTCTTGCTCTACCAGTACCTTTTTGTCTCCAAGGTTTTTTAGCGTGACCTCTTACTTCAGTTCTTGTAAGTGCACTCTTTGTACCTTGTCTTAGATTTGCTAGATGAGCAACTACTACTTGATGAATCAATGCTTCGTTGTATTCTTGTTTGAATACGCTATCATTAAGTTTGATAGTGCCACATTCTTCGCCCAATATATTAAGTAATTTTGTGCTTGCCATATTTTTCTCCTTATGCGTTTACTTTAACGGCAGACTTAATACTAACTAAACTACCTTTGCTTCCAGGAATAGCACCCTTAACAAGTATTAGATTTCTTTCTGCGTCAACCTTAACAACTTTTAAATTTTGAACGGTAACTTTTTCATTACCCCATCTGCCAGCCATTTTCTTTCCTTTGAAAACTTTAGCAGGGAAAGTATTAGCACCAATAGAACCTACATGTCTATGAACTGGACCATTACCGTGAGTCATTCTGTGTCTATGGAAGTTCCATTTTGCAATAGTACCACTGAAACCGTGACCTTTTGATGTACCTGTAACGTCAACAACGTCTCCCTCAGCGAATACTTCACAAGTGATTTTGTCACCAAGTTTATAATTCTCTGCATCGTCTAGTTTGAATTCTTTCAAATATCTCATAGCAGGAATTTCTGCTTTCTTCAATTGACCAAGCATTGGTTTATTGATTAAATTCTCTCTCACACCATCAAATGCAAGTTGAACAGCTTTGTAACCATCATTTTGCATAGTTTTGATTTGAGATACAAAACAAGGACCAGCCTCAATAGCAGTAACAGGGACAACTAAGCCATTGTTATCAAATATTTGAGTCATACCAAGTTTTTTGCCTAATATTGCTTTTTTCATTATTTATTATCCCCCTGTCCTTTAAAGTTTAATATTGATGTCTACACCTGCAGGAAGTTCCAACTTCATAAGAGCGTCAACGGCCTTAGCTGAAGGACTGTAAATATCAATTAGTCTTTTATGTGTTCTTAGTTCGAACTGCT
>CAYPKM010000061.1:0-3138 GCA_964411325.1 uncultured Christensenella sp. | reverse complement strand
TCCAAAATAGACATCACTGCATTCACATCTTCAAATTCCAACGCTCTCGACTCTTTTCGAATAACCAACGCATCATCAGACATTTTGTCTTCTTTGAAATCAAGCGAAAATCTAACGCCATCATCTTTTTTATCTTCCGTAATTCTTGCAATTGTCTTGTCTCCTTTTCTAAAAATTGTTCTGTATTGCTCTGTAGCAGAGACCAACTCAAAGCCATTGGAAATGCAAAAATCTTGACACTCTACTAGGCTGGACTTTGCTTTGAAACTATATTCTCTTTCTTTCATAAATTTTCCTCAAATAATTTGTCTTTTCAACTTGCAATCAGCAAATATTTAAACTTCTAATTCTTGTTTTGCTATTTGGTTTTTGCTGAAGTTAAATAATTACGTTTATCTATACTCAAACTCAAGTTCGGTTTTTCTCTCATAGATTTCGCCCTGTGGCGTTTCATTCATTGTGGTTGGTGTTTTCTTCCTAGCATAGCAATAATTGCACTTATGTTTGCACGTGTCGTATCTGCCAATATCCACTGCCGGCATACACCCACAATTTTTCCGTTGACCATCAAGTTTATTGTTTTTCCTGACAACTTTTAGCCCCAAATCTTTGTGTTTTTCGGTGAGTAATTCTTCGAAAATAACGCCATCTATACACTTGCTTGGCAGAATGTCGTACTTGCTCCAATCTCCACCATCTGCACACGTTTCAATTTGAATTCCATTATCTTTTGCAATTTTTGAGAAACTTTCGAGAAGAATATGTTTTTCTTTTTCGCTTGGTGCGTGAACGGTTTTTGAGCACCCCAAATAACTTTCAATCACAAAACTAATTTTACAATGCTTAGTATGACCTTTTAAACTTTTACATAAATATTTAAACTTTTCCAAGTGCCAATTTACATCAATGCCGTCAGTTAGCAAAATGGGATCGTAACGCCAAATAACTGGGCAATGTTTGGATAAATTTTTGAATGTATTTATCCTATCTTCTAGTGATGGAAGTCCACCCTCAATATGCTCAGGATAAGCATTCAAAGTATAGAGAAAATAATAGGTAAATCCATTCAATTTATCTATTTTTTCAAGCATCGGTTTTGGATTTTTTGACCAAAAAACTATACCCTCAATATTGCCTTTTGTTTCCACAGTTTTATCCCCGATTAAGTTCGTAGAAACACTTGTTATTTCAAGTTTTTCTAGAGGAATTTTTGCCACTTTGCTTGGATTAATTGGATTTGGCACAAGCACGTATCCTTGCTCTAAGCAATCAAAAAACCAGTCACTATAAAATGCCGGAATATCCGTCCTTCTACTCACACTTAGAAGCATAATTTTCTCCTTTATAACTCGTCTATTTTTAACCCCAAATTATCTTCCAGCCATTTTGCCACAATTCTTCTATGACAAGTGGCATTGCCACTCGCAATATCTGCCCACTTTTCGTAACAAAGTAATATCGCATTGTCGCCAAGCTCATCATAAACTTCTTGTGGATTAAGTTTATTTAAAACCTTTTCATAATAAAGTTTTGTATAAAGTTCTTCAAAACATTGTTTGTGCGTTTAGGGCAATAATGGATAATTACATATATTTTGGATTTTCGACTTCACTCCAAATATCTCTAACATATTCACCATCAATTTTTGCATTCTTTATAAAGTCTTCTTTGTCCAAAAAGTAATAAACATTCTGAGGACTCCAACCGAATTCAATTTCCTTGTCCTCATTACCCCTCAAAAATAGACAACAATTTAATCCTTTATACCAAAATTCCATCTCACTATAAATGTATAGTCCTTCGAGAAAATCATTCAAATCTGGTCTTAGTGATTTGTTTTCTTTATATAATCTTTTCGCTTTATTTAAAGATATTAAATTTGGATAGACCACTTCATTTAGGCATCGACTATCATCTACCCACAAAACCCACCCACAACATTCACATTCTCCATTGCCATACTTATCTACAAGCGTCTTATTTTGACAAGCAGGACAAATTTTTTCAAACTTTCTTTTTGATGGACTATCTTCGCCACAAATTGGACACTGACCATTATCGGCATCAATCTCTATTTCGTGACCACACCTACAAATATAACCAGTTATAACAAAGTCCTTTTTTATTTTTTGTGCAAATTTATCTATAATGGATAAAATTTCTTGTATTGACGATACCTTAATTTTAATAAATATATATGATTCTCTAGGACTCATCATATCCTCTTTTAATGTATCTATACTTTCGCCAATTTGTACTTCTTTGCAAAAATATGAACCATATATTTCAAATTTATGATCCTTTATTTTATCAAATTTAAATGATGAAATTTGGTCTTTTTTAATTGTAAATTTTACAAACCCAATATAATCCTCACTTGTTGCAATATCCAATCCGATTTTTGTTTTTACCTTATCCAATTTGCAAATAATATTAGGAATTGGATATTGAATACTTATAATCTCATCATTTAATTTTATGTGATAGTCGTTATCAAAAAACAATGCATGATCAATATCATAAGAGCGCAAATATTTCATTATTTTCTCAATATTTTCAAGAGCTGGATTATATAAATTATTAAATTGCTTAATTTTATCTCTCATCATTATTCACCTTTTGTACAAAATCATCGTCTTTTCTTTTTATATCATCAATTTTAACCGAAATACAATCGCCATAATAGTTATTATTTTCATCCAGTCTGCCAAAATCCACTAGAATGCAATCTTGAATTTCCACATCTTCCATAATTGTTCCAATATCCCCTTTGTGAACACCGTATTTTGCATACCTCTCTTCTTCCACTAGCAATTGCACTTGTTCATACGCTTTAAATTTCTTAGGTTTAAATCCTTTTTCTTTTGGCGTAAACTTATTCAAGTCTTTCTCTATCATATCTTTCAGCAACTTTGATGGTTGTTCTTTTGTGGGTTTTAAATCTTCATTTAGAACTTCTACAAAAGCATAGTCCCCCTCGTTAAACGCATTAAAGAAAAATATTTTTGATGACTCTTCATAACTTTCAATTACAAAACCCTTTGCATTTAAATATAAGTTGTAAGCATTATACTCTTCTTTCAAATTTATTAATTCTACAAAATCAAATCTATTCATTATGTCCAATCCTCACAAGTT
>CAYPKM010000060.1:0-3165 GCA_964411325.1 uncultured Christensenella sp. | reverse complement strand
TGACCATTTGCCATAAATGGCATATCTTCTACTGGAAGTATTCTAGATACAATACCTTTGTTTCCGTGACGTCCAGCCATTTTGTCTCCGACGCTAATTTTTCGTTTTTGAGCAATTGTTACTCTAACCATTTGATTAACGCCAGTTTCCAATTCGTCTTTGTTCTTTCTAGAGAATACTTGAATGTCTACAACTACACCACTAATTCCGTGTGGAACTCTAAGTGAAGTATCTTTGACATCTCTTGCTTTCTCACCAAATATTGCTCTTAGAAGTCTTTCTTCTGGAGTTGGTTCTGTTTCACCCTTAGGAGTTACTTTACCTACCAAAATGTCTCCCGGTTTAACTTCTGCACCTACTCTGATGATTCCGTTTTCATCCAAATTCTTCAAAGCGTCTTCGCCAAGATTTGGAATATCTCTAGTGAATTCTTCATCACCAAGTTTGGTTGTTCTACATTTAACTTCTTCTTCTTTCAAACTAATAGATGTATAAACATCTTCTTTTACCAATCTTTCGCTAAGCAAGATAGCGTCTTCATAGTTGTAACCTTCCCAGTTCATAAATGCTATAAGCATATTTTTGCCTAATGCAAGTTCGCCACCATTACAGCTATATCCATCTACCAATGTGTCGCCTTTCTTAACCTTTTGACCTTTCTTAACGATTGGTTTTTGGTTGATACAACTTTCTTGGTTGGTTTTGGTAAATTTGGTTAATTCATATTTTTCTACAATTCCATCATCTGTAGTTACTTCTACACAATTGCCATCTACATAAGTTACTACACCATTATTTTTGGCTACAATTATAGCACAATTGTCTAGTGCAATCTTGTGTTCCATTCCGGTAGCAACAATTGGAGCCTCGGTAGTAATTAGTGGTACTGCCTGTCTCTGCATGTTCGCACCCATCAATGCTCTGGCTGTATCATCGTTTTGAAGGAATGGAATAAGTGATGTTGGAACAGAAATAAGTTGTCTAGGAGATACGTCCATATAATCAACCATTTCTTTGTCAACTTCCATAATAGTATCTTTGTATCTACAAATAATTCTCTTGTTTACAAATGAACCGTCTGGATTCAAAGGCTCAGTTGCTTCTGCGATGTAGCAATTTTCGTCTTCGTCAGCCATCAAATAAACTACGTCGTTTGTTACAATGCCTTTCTCTTTGTTTATAATTCTATAAGCAGTCTCAATAAATCCATATTCATTAATTCTAGCGAAACTTGCAAGAGAGTTGATAAGACCGATGTTGCCACCTTCTGGAGTCTCAATAACGCATAGCCTTCCATAATGACTATGGTGAATATCTCTGACTTCGTCTGTTGCTCTATCCTTTTTGATACCACCAGGACCTACTGCCGAAAGTCTACGCTTTTGGGCAAGAGAACTAAGTGGGTTCATCTCATCCATAAGTTGGCTTAATTGGTGACTAGCCAAGAAATCTTTGAATGCACGATTAATAGGTCTAGCATTAACAACTTGAGAAGGACTAATGTCATTTAGGTCGTGAGATTGCAATGTCTCTTTGACAGCATTAGAAAGTTTGTTCATACCACTTCTAAACGCGTCTTGCAAAAGTTCACCAGCACCTTTGATTCTTCTATTGCAAAGGTGGTCAATATTATCTACTTCACCAATGCCTACGTTCAAATCCAAGAAGTAACTAACTGTTGCCAATATATCATCAATGGTTAGAGTGCTACCTACCAAATTTTCTGCATTGGCTCTAATAGCCTCAATTCTTTCTTCTTTGGTCTTATATTCCTTTAGCAAATCTTGCAAAACTGGGTAGTAAACCATTTGGTTAATTCCAAGTTCTTTCTCATTGCATTTAATAACTTCGCTAAGTTTAACCCTATTGTTTCCATACATTTTGTGTTTCTTGCCATCAACAAGCACCCAAACACTATTAATGCCTAGATTTTGGATTTCCCAAGCCTTTTCTCTAGTAATTGTTTCACCTGCAGGAACAATTACATTCTTTTTGTCTTTGATATCTTCACCAGCAACAAGACCAATAAGTCTATTGTACAAGGCAAGTTTTTTGTCTACCTTAAATCTACCAACGTCGCCGATATTGTAATATTGAGTACTGAAGAATTGTGAGAAGATATATTGCTTTGTAGCCTCTGCACTAGGAATTTCACTAGGTCTAGTCTTTCTAGAAAGTTCGATAAGTGCGTCGTGTTGAGTCTCATAAGCATCTTTGTCAAGAGTTGCTTTCATTATTTCGTTGTCGCCGAATTTGTCCAAAATCTCTTCTCTAGTAAGCCCGAAACATTTCAAGAAAATACCAAGAGAAATTTTGCCACCCTTGTCTAGTGCTACTTTCAATTGGTTTGGTTCTTTCTCTTTCTGTTCTATCTCTAGCCAACTACCTCTCTTAGGATTAAGCGTACTAGAGAAAATCTCTCTACCAGTCTTGTCAAGTTTTTTGGAGAAATAAACACTAGGAGACCTAACTATTTGAGATACAGTAACCCTCTCAATTCCATTAAAGATAAAGGTGCCTGACTCTGTCATATAAGGGATATCACCCAAATAAACTTCTTGTTCAATTGCCTCGCCTGTCTCTTTGATAACAAGTCTAACATTGACTCTAAGAGGTACAGAATAATGTCCACCCTTTCTTTTGGTTTCAGCCTTGGATAGTTTAGGCTTGTCTTCGATAGTATAATCCAAAAAATAGACATCAGCCTTGTTGGCATAGTCTGTGATAGGTGAAAATTCTTTCAAGGCTTCGCCTATACCCTCTTTGATAAACTTTCTATAAGAATCTTTTTGAATTTCTAATAGGTAAGGCATCTCTGCTTCTTTTGTTTTGCCAAAAGTGTAACGGATATTGTTGCCATACTTAATCTTTTTGATGTTGTCAGTATTTAACATTCAGTTTATTCTCCTTGAAACAATTTATTAAAATTTTTATTAAGTTGTAATTTTTTGTTAAAATCGTTTGCCAAAATCCAAAAATTTAGTTATATTAAAGCAAAAGATGAATAACAAAATTGATTGTTTGCACACTTGTAAACAATACTTTGCATTTAAAATTTTACCATAATAAATACTGACTGTCAATTCTTTTTTGCGATTTTTTGAAAGAATTATTGTTTTTTGTTTGACATTTTATTAATTTTTTGCAATATAACATATTATTTAT
>CAYPKM010000059.1:0-3234 GCA_964411325.1 uncultured Christensenella sp. | reverse complement strand
CAGTAGTGCCTGAAATTTTTGCTCTAACACGTTCAGCACGCATTTTTCTTTCTTCGTTTTTATTAATCTTCTTAATCATAACCTAACCTCTACTTCTTCCCACTCTTAACTTCTTTACGAACAACTACTTCATCAGTATAGTTAATTCCGTATGCGTGGTATGGTTCTACTGGTTTAATATTTCTAATTTTTGCAGCAAATTGACCAACTAATTCTTTGTCAATACCTTTAACTGTAATTACAGTTTTGTCACAAGAAAGTTCAATTCCAGGAATTGCTTTCAAAAGTACTGGGTGAGAAAATCCGATATTCAATACTAAATCTTTGCCTTGTTGATTGATTTTGAAACCAACACCATTAACATTTAATGATTTTTCGAAACCTTTGCTAACACCTTCTACCATATTAGCAATAAGTTGTCTATACAAGCCGTGGAATGCATTGTATTGAGGCTCTTTGTTGTTATTGATAACATTGATTTCATTGTTTTCAACTTTAACTTCGATTTTTGGATTGATTTCTCTGCACAATGAACCTTTTGGTCCAGTAACAGTAACTTTTGCACCTTCTACATTAACTGTAACGCCTTGAGGCAATACAATAGGTCTTTTTCCAATTCTACTCATAAGTCTTACCTCCTACCATACATAAGCAAGCACTTCGCCACCAACACCTAGCTTGCGTGCTTCCCTATCAGTAATAATTCCTTTGTTAGTAGAAACAATAGCGATACCCAAACCATTAATAACTTTTGGTAAGTCTTCTACGCTAGCGTAAATTCTAAGACCTGGTTTAGAAATTCTCTTTAAACCTTGAATAACTTTGTTATCTTTAAATTCAATAATGATATTAGCCTTAATGCCTTCACCATCAAGTCTGAAGTCTGCAATGTAACCTTCGTTCTTCAAAAGTTCAGCAATCGCTAATTTTGTTTTTGATACAGGAACAGAAACATTTGTGTGTTTAGCATTCAATGCGTTTCTCATTCTTGTAAGCATATCTGCAATTGGATCTATAGTCATAAATATTTCCCTCCTCTTACCAACTTGACTTCTTCACGCCAGGGATTTCGCCTTTGTATGCTAGTTCCCTAAAACATATTCTGCAAATGCCATACTTTCTAAGTACGGAATGTGGACGACCACAAATTTTGCAACGAGTATATTCGCGTGTAGAGAATTTTTGTACTTTTTGTTGTTTATTTAATAATGCTTTTCTTGCCATAATTTTTTTCCTTTACCTCCTACTTTTTGAAAGGCATACCTAGTTTTGAAAGAACTAGTTTTGCGTCCTCATCATTTTTAGCAGAAGTAACAATAACAATATCTAAGCCACGAATTTTGTCAATTTTTTCATAACTAATTTCTGGGAAAACCAATTGTTCAGTAAGTCCCATTGCATAGTTTCCCTTGCCATCAAAAGACTTTTTGGAAACACCTTGGAAGTCTCTAAGTCTAGGAAGAGCAATTGAAATCAATTTGTCCAAAAATTCGTACATATGCTCGCCTCTAAGTGTTACCTTAGCGCCAACTTTCATACCTTGTCTAACTTTGAAGTTAGCAATGGATTTTTTAGCAGTTGTTGTAATTGGCTTTTGACCAGTGATTGTAGCCAATTCGTCTACGGCTTTGTTAAAAGATTGAGAATTGTCTTTAACATCACCAAGTCCACGGCTAACAATTATTTTCTCAAGTTTTGGACATTGATTAATATTCTTGTAGCCCTTTTCTTTCATCATAGCAGGAACTACGACATCATTGTAATATACGTGTAATCTATTCAATTCTTTTGCCATAATTAACCTCCTACTTACTCTCTACTTTTTTAGTAGTAGATTTTGTTGTTGTTTTCTTTTCAGCAGTCTTTGCTGTAGTTGATTTAGTAGCAGTAGTTTTAGTTGTAGTAGACTTAGCAGTTGTAGACTTGCTTGCAGTAGATTTGGTCTCTGCAGGTTTAGTAGCTGTCTTAGTAGTCTTCTTTTCTTCTACTTTTTTCTCTTCAACTTTTGCAGGTTCTTTTGCTACTTTTGTTTGTTTTGGTTCTGCTTTCTTAGTAGCAGTTTTGGTAGTTTTAGCAGTTTCAGTCTTGGTTGCTTTCTTTGCAACTACATCAAGACTTGCACCACATTTTTTACAAATACGTTCTTTTTTGCCGTCTTTTTCAGAGTGTGCTACTCTAGTTGCTTTGTTGCAACTTGGGCAAACTATTTGAACATTACTAGCATCAATTTTGTTTTCTCTTTTGATGATGCCACCTTTGTCTTGAGCACTCTTTGGCTTTTGGTGTTTAGCAACGATGTTTACACCTGCTACTACAACGGAGTTGTTTGCAGGCATTGCAGCCAACACTTTGCCAGTTTTGCCTTTATCTTTTCCAGCGATAACTACGACTGTATCGCCTTTCTTAACATTTAATGCCATAATTTTTCTCCTTATAATACTTCAGGTGCAAGCGAAATTATTTTCATAAAGCCTTTGTCTCTAAGTTCTCTTGCAATTGGTCCAAAGATACGAGTACCTTTAGGTAATTTTTGATTATCAATGATAACAGCAGCATTGTCGTCGAATTTGATGTAAGAACCGTCTGGTCTAGAAACTCCCTTAGAAGTTCTAACGATAACAGCCTTAACTACATCACCTTTTTTAACTGTACCACCTGGAGTAGCAGTTTTAACAGATGCTACGATAACATCTCCGATGTTACCACTTCTACGAAATGAGCCACCCAAAATTCTAATACACATAATTCTCTTAGCGCCACTATTGTCAGCAACTTTTAATATTGTTTGAGGTTGTACCATATTTTATCTCCTTATTTAGCCCTTTCGACTATTCTCACTAATCTAAAGTATTTATCTTTACTTAGTGGACGAGTTTCCATAATTTCTACAGTGTCGCCAATTTTTGCTTCATTGTTTTCATCATGGGCTTTAAATTTCTTAGTAGTTTTGTATACTTTGCCGTATAGTGGATGTCTTTTGTCTAGTTCTACAGCAACAGTAATTGTTTTTTCCATCTTGTCGCTAACAACGACACCGACTCTTGTACGTCTATTATTTCTCTCAACTGTCATATTCTTTTATCCTCCTATACTAGCGCTTAGGCATTAGCCTTTTTGTTTAATTCTCTTTCTGTAAGAATTGTTTTTACTCTAGCAATATCCTTCTTTACAACTTTTAATTGCATAGGATTTGCAAGTTGTCCAGTAGCATTTGAAAAACGAAGATTAAATAAT
>CAYPKM010000058.1:0-3247 GCA_964411325.1 uncultured Christensenella sp. | reverse complement strand
ATGTTATCGTTTTTAAATGCGAAAAGTGTGGCGAAATTTTGCGAAACAAATATGCTCCCGATGATGATTTTGATGTCTTGCTTCAAATCTCAAAAGACAACGCTAATAATAGGTACTAAAAAACTCTAAATGGCGATTTTCTTGCAAAATGTTTTATGACAAAAATAACTAATAAAAACTTTCAAAACCCCTCTTGAAATTAGTTTAGCAGTGTAGTATAATATATAAAGTAAAAAATAAGAGGTGGAAAATTATGAAAGCAAAATTTAAGAATTATAGATATTATAGGTCTCCATTGGATGATAATTTTCATTTGGTATTGCCAGATTATGAGAATTATAGAGCATATGACTTTGTAGATGATAAATTTTATATGGCAAGTAGGACAGGCTATGCTTCAACCATTAATGTTATGGAAAAGGATTGTCATTTGTACTCAAGAGAAGAATTAGTGGATGATTTGGATTTGTTTAGAACTTTGAATGGTGGGGATATCAAAGGTTATTTGCTTCAAAAGAGGATTTTGGGATTGGTAGAAAAGACTGTTATTGAAGATAAAGGCTTAACGCTTGGTCAATTGCAAAGATTAAGTAAAGATATATCAAAATTGCAAACCATCAGAACTACCGATTGCAAGGTGTTTAAAGACAAAGAAAATAGAAGAGAATGTGCTTGTAGAGAAGCTTTGGACGACTTGTACGAAGAAAAAAATAGATAATAGGACATAAAAAAATTTGGGATTTAATTTCCCAAATTTTTTTATCAATACATTTCTTTGATGTCTTTTTCAAGGGTGATAGGATTGTTTATTCTATCGTTATTATTGTTTATAAGCTTATTCAAAGTATTGTCATCTACATAATCTTTGAATTTTTTATCTTCTTTTAGAAATCTTTTGAGTTTATTTGCATACTCGATAGCGGTCTCTAGATATTGCTCGTTTAGGGCTTTAATCAACGAACCAGTGCTTTTTGGATATTCAAAAGTCGAAGAAATGCATTTTTCGGCGTCTTCCACAATTCTGCTTGTAGCTTCAAATCCTAAGTTTTCAAAAAAGTCAACAGCGTTTTTGTCAAGACGCTTATTTTTTGACATATTTTCTTTTAAAGTGTCAATGTGAGTACTTAAATACAAAATATCTTTCAAAGTTTGTTTTTTGTCATCCTTCAATTGCGAATATTCTTTTCGTTCCTCTTTTTTTGCCCAATAAAAGCGATCGGATTGTTTAATTTCTTCCAATCTCTCGTCGATTTCATCACTATGTTTTCTTAGTTTTGTTAATGTTTTTCTGTATATATTCAAGCAGTCGTTATCAAGAATTGATTCTTGATTTATCATAAAGTTTATAGGTTCTTCGATTTTGGACAAAACTGGCTTTTCACCGAAAATTTCATATCTACATATATCTGCGTGGTTTTGATATGTGGATTGTCGTGTTTGAACTATAATTGACATATTTTATATATCTCCTTCAAAATATTAGAGTAGTATATCACAAGAATTTCAAAAAATCAAGGAGTTAATGCGTAGTTTTTGCACTAATAATTTGCTTTTTTATGCGTATTGTGGTATATTACATATACTTTTGAAACCATTGCGAGCATATATCAAAATGGATATTACAAAACTTTTTAAAAGGAGAAAAAATGAAACTAATACTAACTAGTAGTTTGGATTTGTCTTCAAAAGATAAAGACGGCAAAAGAGTAGCACATAATTTTGGCAATGAGAATGGAATTCTGGATTTAATCAAAAGACAGACCTCCAAACGCGAGAATTTTCTTTTTGTGGCAAGTTCTCCGTCAAACTATGAGGCAACAGATGCTTATGCTAGTGTTACATTTGAGTCCTTTGGATTGACTTTTCCCTTTAACAATTACACCATTTTGGATGGAAGAACCAAACAAAATGCAAAAGAACTTGTAGAAAGTGCAGATTTAATTTTTTTATGTGGTGGACACGTTCCAACTCAAAATGAATTTTTCAAAAATATTAATCTTAGGGAGATTATCAAAAATTCAAGTGCATTAATTATTGGTCAAAGTGCTGGAAGTATGAATTCTGCCGAGATTGTTTATGCACAGCCAGAACTTGAGGGCGAGGCAATAAACCCTAATTACAAAAGATATTTACAAGGGTTGGGGTTAACCAAGATAAGTATTCTACCACATTTTGAACAAGAACTTGGCACTATGCTTGATGGCAAAGATGTGTTTAAGGAAATATCGTTGCCGGATAGCCAAAATAGACCATTCATTGCCTATTCTGATGGTGCCTTCATATACGACAATGGAGAGACTCAGCAGATTTATGGAAAGGCATATTTGTTTGATAAAGGCTACCAAAAAATATCAGAAGACAATACCATTACAGATATCACAGAATTAGTAGATGATATATTTGGTTATGCGAATTATAATTTGATTAAAGAGTAAAATAAAGTGCAGTTTAGATTACTCGGATTTAGTGCAAAAGTACAAAAATATGCATTTACTATTGTTTTGATAGTTCAAAAATATGCAAAAATTTTAAATTTAGTGTCAAAAAATATGCAAACGCTCGATTTTTCGGCTTTTATGAAGGGTGTTTATGTCTATCAGTGAATATTTACCCGTATTCGTGAACTTTTAAAGCGAAGAAATCTGATTATCTACAAACTAGAGCAACTAAAAAAGGATGGCAAATTTAGCCATCCAACAAACAATTATTAGAGTTTGGTGAGCCCACCGTGAGTCGAACACGGAATACAGACTTAGGAGGTCTGGGTAATATCCATTTTACTATGAGCTCGAAATCTTAAAAAGCATATGCATTATAACACATAAAAAATAAAAAATCAAGTCATTAAGTAAGGTTGGAATCCTTTTACTCACACAAGTTTATGAATAAGAGTCTAAAAAAAGAGGTGAAACATTGCAGAGGTCACCTCTTTTTACATTGCATTTTGACTGCTTCATTTTGTTTGAAATATTTATTAAGTGTATGGTGTTTTCTTTATAAATCTATAATGTAGTATAATACTCTCAAAATTGTCACAATTTTGTACTACGATTTTGTGCGAAGTTGAAGCTAAGTTTGGTCTATTCTGTTTTAATTGGGACAAATACAATTCTAGCTTTGTTGTATCTATTTTTTTGTTTAAAGCCCTTTCTATTTTTTGTATATCAACTTGTCAATATGAGTGGGAGCGAATATTTCTCATTTGCAGGAGTGCTGGCACTCCGATGGCAAATGAGTACAGTTCAAA
>CAYPKM010000057.1:0-3304 GCA_964411325.1 uncultured Christensenella sp. | reverse complement strand
CTTTCCCAAAAATATTTTCCATTTTTTGCCAATTTCTCCACCCAAACCCACCAAAATCCAGTTATCTTTTCATAACCATCCCACCAATCCCGTCAAAAACAACATTACCAATTCCTCAAACAAACACCAATCTTTTACGTCCATTTTACCAAAATCAACCGAGCGTCACAGTTCAAAGCCAACTGCACTAGCAGTAGATTGGGGTTTTGTTTAAAAGAAGTGCTCAATTTGGCAAAACGACCCCATACACACCCCACCGAATACAAATTCCAAATTACAAACGTGTCACCATTGGTGACACATTTGAATATATTTATTTTTATAATTTTTTATTATTAAATATTTTTTTATGACAAGTACTTTTTAGCCACGCGCAGTCACAATTGTCTTTTGACATCCATAACTAGGTGCACTCAAAACAAATTTAATATAATCCGTTTCAACTATCAACATACCATTTTTGTCATATTGCGAGACCTTATAAAAATAGGTTCCGTACGCCAAATTTATTATGGATTTATAAAACGTTCCTTCTTCGACTTTAAATGTACCCATTAATTGTTTTGACTTGTCAAAAAGTGCAATTTGGGTCATTTCTACACTATCTAAACATTTTTGAAATCTAATAGTGACCAAATCTTTTCCGCACGAGTCCTCAACCCTCATTTTATCAATCAGTTCAAGTCTTTTTTGTCGTTCAACCTCTTGATTGTATTGCTCCTTATCTGCCGGAACATATTCAATAGGAATTTCCAATGGGTCCGCTATATCGTCAATAAAATATATTTTAATTTTTGAAATTATAGGATTATTAAAATCAAATTTAATTACAAGGTCTTTTCGACAAAAAGTCTTGCCATCCCAAAATTGTATTGGAGTATATTGTGGAGTTTCTTTGTACTCACCATTTTCAAATACTTCCACTTTTGTTATTACACTATTGTTTCTAGCAATATATACCAAATACTCATTATGCGTAATATCCTTGTCTTGCACAATTTTTAATACATTATTTTCGTACACAATATCACAACCCTTGCTTGTAATTGTGTCAAACTGCTCGAACCTAATACCGCCTATTAATCTCTCTTGATATTTATCCACATCAACTCTCCTTATCCATATAACAAATATAATTTACACACTGCTTTAGTTCTTCAACTGAAATATTAGACCCATCTTCTTCTCCGTGCACCACGGAATTTCTGCTTCTTCTTAGCTTTTGTAGAATTTTCGGCGTATATGGATCATAATTATCCATTTCATCGTCACTTGTATTAAAGTTTTCACAAAAGTTATGTAACATTTCTTCAAAAGTTCCTTCATAGTGATAATCGCATTTCAAAATTGCCTCTAACTTTTTACACAATTTTATTATGACCATTTCGTAATTTCCCTTTGCCATCTCGTTTTCAAAATACGCTTTATTAAGCCCCTGAACAATTAATGCCTTTTCTATTTTGGGAGCGACTTTTTCTAGAATTTTAGACTTAATATCTTCAAAATTACATCTATTATTGCCACGCTTATCTACATATTCGCCAATATACTTATAGTTGTCTCGTTCGTATTTAAAAATTTCACTATTATCATATGCAGGACCGTTACACAAACGCGACCCAGAACCCTTAATCAAACTTGCTTCTATACATCTTACTTCTTTATCTAGCCCTTTGTAATCTTGCCTCTCTATACATCTAGCCATATCTTCCCAGCCATTGTCTATTGCAAACCTATAAAGGTCTTTGTATTTTTTCTTATTTGCCCAGTTGATTATTATTTCACAAATACATATAGGGTACTTGGACATCATTTCTTTTAGAACTTTAAGATCATTTAACAATAATACTTCATCAATATTTAGAATACCATTGTGTACGCATAATAACTTTTGTTTTTCTTTATCTGACATCTTGGACTTATTTATTTTGTTTTTCTCTATATCATAAATATCTGCAATATACGCACCTTTGTGTGCATCATTATATAATTGGTTTACGTTATTTGCCAACGCTATTAAATCGTACTTTTCGTCCTCAAACAATATGTCATAGGTTGTTTTCAAAACTTGCACAAACCCGACATAGGCTGTAGCATATGGATTTTCCCTCACCCTTTTATATTCTTTTAAATTTACCTCATTATATTTAGAAGCATTCAAAAGCAATTCTCTTGTTTTCTTCCAATCTTTCTTGGAAACCACATACTCAATTATATAAGGCAAAGACAACGCCGGTGAGTAAAACCCACCCTCACTATGATTGCTTAGCATTGCTTCAGTAACAGATTTGTCCACTTTGCCCGACATAATCATATCAATAATTCTATCACTAATAATTTTTCTTGGAACAACTATTCCATTGCCATTATAATAAATTCCCTTATCGTGTGAAATATAATTATAATACTTTGTATCTTTGTGTTCAAGCCTTATTAAATCCCTAATAACCGTCGCGTCATTGCAAAGCAATCTCATATAATATACATTTTCAAAAAAGTCAATATCATTATCGCCGTAATAGTTACCAATTTCCCATCTGAAATTACTATTAAAATTACTATTATCAAAAATATATGTAAACAATTTTTTGCTTTCATACTCAAAAATATAATTAAATATGGTTTTATTGTTTTCGTCCATAAATGTTACTTTGCCATCAACCATACGAGACCCGAGCAATTCTCTATACATTTCAACATCGTCATTTTTTGCGCAAAGTTCAAACTTGCTCATTGAGGCAATATTTTCTTGTCCTCTTCCTGTCATCAAATAATCTATTGACACGCCAAACAACTCGGCAAGCCTAGGGAAAAACTCGATGCTAGGATCGCCCCTATTGGATTCCCACTTTGAAATTGCTTTATCGCTAACTTGCAATTTTTGTGCAAGTTCACTTTGTGTCCACCCCTTTTCTTTTCTTAATTTTGAAATAATGTCTCCAATTTTATGGGCATCTTTTCCCATAATAGTATCCTCCTTTGTTTTAATCGCCCTAATTATAGCAAAATAACTACAAATTGTCACCCTACTTATCGTCACCCACTACGCCATGTAGATTTCTCCATCCTCAAGCAATTATCTACTCTTCGTAGTTATATGGTTAAATGCGACGCTTTTTATTTCAAGCAGTTCATTAATTGTAAGATGCTTATTTTAAACAATTTCTCCCACCAACATATGTGCCATAGCACGCCTTAGCCTCAATTATCCCAACACCTATTCATTTTTTATAAGCCATTAAATACAACAAAAACGAGCCCTGAGTTGGGCTCGGGGTTCGTTCTTATTGTTAAATAAAATGTG
>CAYPKM010000056.1:0-3345 GCA_964411325.1 uncultured Christensenella sp. | reverse complement strand
TATATTTCTGCTGTCAAAGGCTCGAAGAGTTCTATGAAAGGTATCTTGGATGATATCAAGAAAAGAAATGAAAAAACTACCACCCAAAATGTAGAAGCTCATTCATATGACAAAAAGGAAGTTGTTGATTATATCAATAATGTTCTAAGCAAAGGAAATGAAGCTGATATTAGAAACTTAGAAAGTGTTATTGATCATATGAAGAAAGTAAACGACCAAGCAATCGCTTCTGCCAAAGGTACAGATGGTGATGGAAAAGTAGAAGATTTGCAAGATGTTCAAAACAAATTACATCAAACCTTGCAAGCAATGATTAGGGCAAAAGAGGCATCTAAAGCGTCTCCAGCTCCAACAACTCCAGCTCCAACAACAGCAACTAAGGCTACAACTACTGCTTCGACTGGTGCCAAACCTGCTAGCAAAGGTGAAACAGGTGGCCCTACTCCAATGCCATAAAAAATAAGTTGATTAAGAAAAAGAATTAGGATTTTAGACATCTTAATTCTTTTTTCTTGTAAGTAACCATTTATGTGTGATTGACAAATAATTTTTTAGTTGTTAATATATATAAGTAATTAGGTTTTTGGTGATTAATTATGTAAACGCCAAAGCAATGCAATTATCTATTTGTATAATGTTAAATTGAAAAAAGGACTATTGACGATGGGAAAAAAGCTAGATGAATACAAAAGGTCTACAGTCAAGTTTTTTGGCTTTTCGTGGGAAAGCAAGAAATTTTGGCTAACTATGGGAGTGGCTTGTGGAGTGCTTTTGATATTAGTTGCACTTACATTATTTGGTGTGGGTGTTAGTTGGTATGGAGTAATGATGGGACTGGGCTTTTTGGTAGCACTGGCTCTTTGTCAACAATTGTGCCAAGAGCGAGGATTGGCGTCTGACTTTCCATATACTCTTATTTGGTGGATTTTCCCACTGTCAATTCTTGGTGCAAGAATATATTTTGCTATATTCAATGGCTTGGATTTTTCTGAATTCTTTCGCATTTGGGAAGGTGGACTTGCTATATATGGAGGCGTGATAGGTGGCTTTGTAGGGTTGGTAATTTGTTGCCTTATTCACAAAGTAAATATTGTCAAGACTTGTGACGTTGTAGTTCCAGTACTGGCTATAGGTCAGGCATTTGGCAGAATTGGTTGTATATTTGGTGAGTGTTGTTATGGAGTAGAAGTAACTAACAAGGCTTTGCAATGGTTTCCAATTTCGCTATTTGTAGATGGCAAATTTCATTATGCAACCAATTTTTACGAAAGCATTTTGGATTTGTGTTTATTTGTTGTACTAGTGATTTTGCTTAGAAAAATCAAAATTCAAGGCTTTAATACTTTTGCTTATCTTTTTGGATATGGCATAATTAGATTTGTGCTAGAAAGTTTTAGAGACCAAACCCAAACACTATATATAGGAGATTATCCAGTAAGTCAACTTTTGAGCCTAATTTTGGTGATTGCGGGTGTAATTGGCATATGTACTCTTCTTTTGGTTAATAATAAAAAGAATAAAGAGGAAAATTCTAAATAACCAAAAAGGGAAGTATAATTGAAAAAAATTAAGATTATTCAATGTATAGGTCTAGTATTTGTGCTTTTATATGTGATTCTTGTCACGCTAAATTTGGGATTTGGCTTGTTGGAAGGTAAAAGTACTTTTATCTTTTCCATAATAATTGTGATAGTTGGTTTCAATTTGCTTTTCAAGGGTGCTATTATCAAAAGTGCCTCGACACTGTGGTTTTCGCTAAATTTGATTTTTGGTGCAATCTTTATAATTGTACTAGAAATAACTGGTGGAGATATATATCAATTTTATTTCGTTTTGGGCATTATTCCAATACTTGCAAGTTTAATAAACCTTGCTATACTTAGAACGAAAATATATACAAAAGTAATTATTTTGAATGTTTCTCTACTTATACCAATTTTGCTTATTAGGTTTACAAAAATCGGTTGGCTTTGGGTGACGATAATAGGCACAATTACATTCATTTTGGGCATAGTTATATGTCGCAATATAAATCTAGACAAGGAGCAAATTTAATGGCAAATTTTGATATAAACAAAAAAGGCTATGATACCGAGCAGGTAGATAATTTTATTAATAAATTAAGCGTAAAATACGAGGAAAAACTATCCGAGCAAAGGGATAGAGTTTTTGCTTTGAAAAATGAACTAGCAACAATGGAAGAAAGGCTAGATAATTACAAAGACAAAGACAAACAAATTTCTCAAGCATTGATTTTCGCCGTAGAAAAGGCTGAACAAATAGAGAATAATGCCAGCAAATTGTACGACTTGGAGATAAAGAGAATTCGTCTTTTGTACAAACAGTGGGAAGACCTTGTTATGAAAATTAATATGTGCGAAATCCCAAGTATTTTGAAAAAAGAAATTTCAGAATTCAACAAAACAATCAATGAAGTATTGGAACAAAACAATAGAATGGGTGGAAACGTCATTCGTCAAGATTTGCACAAAAATTCGGATAATTACATTCGTAATTTGCTAAACAAAATGGATTATGCCTTTAATTCCAAAGATAAAACAGGCAGTGCCAAAAATGTGCTAAATGCTATGAGTATGGAGACCGAAAAAGAGAATACGAGAATGATTGATTTGAGTGGTAAATTGGACAAAATCAAGGTGAAAGGCAGTGGAAATATGGCAGAAAATTACCTGAATAGTGATGGCGATGATGAGAATAATGCCTTTGCACAAAATCTTACTCGCAAAAAGAAAAATAAGCCTAGCGAAAGTGGCTTTGATTTGGAAGATGCTCTTAATCCAAAAGAAGACTTGGATGAGATAATGAAAGCCTTTGATTTCTTTATAGACAACAATCAATAAGTGTTACATTGAGACTTTGCTTTTATAGTGATTACAACATCGTTTGAGGTGTGTTTTCAAAAAATAAAAGTGGAGTCTTTTTTTGTTTTTAAAAAGTTTTTGTGATAATTATTGCGAAATGAAGATAAATTGTTTTTTTGGTGCTTAAAAATTGAATTTGATGCGAAATTAAGTGATTTTTTAAATGTTTGAAATATGGGGTAAAAATAAAGTCAAGTATGCAAAATTGTGCATATAATAATGTGTACAAATGTTGATGTGCACACGTGTGCGATTTGTGTGTGGCAGGGTGACTATGTGTGCCGTTTTTTTGTGGAAAAAGTGAGAAGAAAGACATTGTTTGTATCAAAAAAAATAAATTGTATCAGCCTTGTTATTTGCCTCGAATATGTGTTTAGACAAAAAGCAAATTGGTAATTTTATGACATTATTTGAAACACGTGGATGTGTGTAAGTAAGGTCTAAAAAATAAAGTTGGGAAAAG
>CAYPKM010000055.1:0-3747 GCA_964411325.1 uncultured Christensenella sp. | reverse complement strand
TATCTGGATTAACTTTTGTTTCCTTCAAAATTTCATTAGCAGTTTGTCTACCAATGCCATAGATGTAGGTCAAACCAATCTCTACTCTTTTGTCATTTGGTAAATCAATTCCAGCGATACGAGCCATTTTTTTCCTCCATAAATTAATTTAATTTGTTTTTATTCAAGTTAAATATTAATAGCATCCCACAATTGAGATTTTTTAATTATCCAAAATACTTGGATATTTTGACGAAAGCCTCGTCAAATTTGACAATATGCACAAAGCAAATGCCACTCACTAATGTGATAAATATATATAAACGCAAGATAAGAATTTGCCGCGACTTACTTGCAATTATTTTCAAAGTCATTACTCAAAAAAGTATGAGTGTAAATTTGATTACATTAGACTTCTTTCAACAAAGATTAACCTTGTCTTTGTTTGTGTTTAGGATATTTTGAACAAATAACCATAACTGTGCCATTTCTCTTAATTACTTTGCAACTGTCACACATTTTCTTTACTGATGGTCTTACTTTCATTTCTTTTCTCTCCTAATTTTTATTTTTTAATCGCCATATTATGCGACCTTTTGTTAAGTCATAGAGCGACATTTCTACTTTAACTTGGTCACCTACCAAAATTCTAATATTGTTTAAATGCAATTTGCCAGATAAATATGCAGTGATTATAAAGCCATTGGATAATTGAACTTTGAAATTAGCATTTCTTAGAACTTCGACTACGACACCTTCTGTTTCTACAACATCTGTTTTTGACACAAACAACAAGCCTCCTATTTGCAATCTATAGATTTAATGTAATCTTTCAAATATTTTATAACATCACAATCATATACTTTGTCCAAATCCAAATTTGAAGATTTGTTCAAAAGATATAGATGTTTAAAATTTTTCTTTTTCGGACATTTAATTGGTTTTTCTTTGCCATTAATTACGTATGCGAATTTTTCATCAGTACTATAAATAATGTAAATCTGATTTTTATCTCTGCCACTAGTAGATTTAACTACAGCACCCTTACAAAAATATTCTACCATAAAACTCCTATAATGTTAATATCTCTACGCCATTTTCTGTAATTAGTACAGTATTTTCATAATGTGCAGAAGGCAAACCATCTTTTGCTTTGCATGTCCAACCATCAGACATAAATACAACACTTTTGTCGCCCATATTCACCATTGGCTCTATAGCGATTACACAATTTGCATTCAGTCTAGGTCCACTACCCGCTTTCCCATAATTAGGAACCATAGGGTCTTCGTGTAGTTGTTTGCCAACACCATGCCCCACCAATTCTCTAACAACAGAATAGCCGTTTTTTTCTACAAAAGTTTGTATTCGATGAGAGATATCTCCTACGAATGCACCACTTTTCAAATCTTTTATACCTTCAAAGAAGCTCTGTTCTGTAATTTTAATTAATCGTTTAACTTTGGCATCTACCTTTCCTACAGGAAAAGTTCTAGCAGCGTCACCATGATAACCTTTGTACTTAGCACCACAATCAATGCTAATAATATCGCCTTCTTTCAAAATGATATTATTACTAGGAATACCGTGAACCACTGTTTCATTAACTGATGCACATATACTAGCGGGGAACCCCCCATAGTTTTTGAAGGAAGGCGTAGCCCCTTGAGACTTAATATAATCGTATGCTATTTTTTCAAGTTCTTTGGTGCTAATGCCCACCCTAATACTATTTTCTACAATTTTAAGTGTATCTCGTGTAATCCTTCCTGCTTCACGCATTAATTCGATTTCTTCTTGAGACTTTATCTTAATCATTGTTAACCTCGTTTAGAACATTTTGAACAAGTGCAAATGTATCTTCTACATTGTCAGTTGCATCAATTTTGCTAAACACGCCTTTTTCTTTATAAAAATTAATAACGTCTAGTGACACTGCTTGTTTTTGCAATCTAACTTTGATAACTTCTGGCTTATCATCGTCTCTTACATAAACATCGCCACCACACTTTTCGCATTTGCCATCAACCATCCAACTAAGTGATGTAGGCTGACTGCATTTGCTACACATTCTACGACTAGACAATCTCTCAATTATCTTGTCTTCGCTCAAATCTATCATAAGTGCCAAATCTATATCTGTAATACCTGCTAGAAACTCTGCTTGAGCCAAATTTCTAGGATATCCATCAAGAATAAAGCCATTCTTACAATCGTCAGATTTAAGTCTATCTTCAACCAACTTGTTGGTTAATTCCTCTGGAACAAGTTCACCATTGTCTATATAAGACTTGGCAATCTTGCCCAATTCTGTTTCGTTTTTGATATTTTCTCTAAATATTTCACCTGTGGAAATGTGAGGCAAATTGTATTCACGGCTTATAATTCCTGCTTGAGTACCTTTGCCACTTCCAACTGGTCCTAATAATACTAATTTCATTTATTTCCCTCTTTTCATTCTTTATTTCAAAAAGCCTTTGTAACTCTTCATAAGCATTTGTGCTTCTAATGATTTGTCGAACTCTATTGCTACCGATACAACAATTAGTAAACCTGTAGCACTAAACGCGCTTACAAGTGTTCCACCGATTGATTTGAAAATCAAACTAGGAATAATTGCTATAATTGATAAGAATATTGCTCCAAACAAAGTAACTCTATTTGATATCTTTTTTAGATATTCAGCAGTAGGCTTGCCCGGTCTAATACCTGGTATAAATCCACCATTCTGTTGGATATTCTTGGAAATATCTTCTGGATTGAATGTAACTTGTGCCCAGAAATAAGCAAAGAATGTAATAAGTAGACCAACAAGCACAATGTAAACCCAACTACCAGCACCCAACCATTTGCTGTACCATTGATAAAAACTATTGGTTGAAACATCTACAAATATACTCAAAATTAATTGCGGGAATGATAGCAAAGACATAGCGAATATAATTGGCATAACGCCAGTAGCATTTACCCTAATAGGAATAAATGTACTTTGACCACCATACATCTTTCTACCCTTAATCTGCTTTGCATATTGTACAGGAACTTTTCTCTCTGACCCATCTATCCAAACAATAAATCCAAAGATAAGAACAAGTGCCAAAATAAATAATAATAATTCAGTCAAACTACCCATATCACCATTGAAAATATTGGTAATATTAGTAAGTAATGAAGTAGCAGCAGTAGATAAAATACCTACGAAAATAAGAATTGATTGACCATTTGAAATACCAATCTCTGTAATCTTTTCACCAAGCCAATAAGTAAACATAGAGCCAGCAATCAAAACAAGTGTAACTGTTGTTCCAACCAACCAAGTAGGAAGGACAAATCCAGAGCCCAAAACAGATTCTTTCAAAACGCCCTTGAAACTAATAACAACTGCTACTGCTTGTGCTATTGCAAGAACTAATGCTGCAATTTTTGTATATCCAGCGATTTTCTTTCTACCTTCATCACCCATTTTGGAAAGTCTTTCCAAACTAGGAATGGCGATAGTCAAAAGTTGAATAATAATTGACGCACTTACATATGGTGCTATACCAAGTGCTAGAAGCGAACCATTGGCCAAAGCACCACCACTTACCGAACTAAGAAGACCTAAGAAACCTTCGTCTCCAGCTACTTGATTGGCAAAGGCAGTTGCATCAACACCCGGAACTGGAATCCAGCACCCCAATCTATAAATAAGAACTAAAAGAAATGTTAATAAAATTTTATTTCTTATTTCTTTTACCTTAAAAGCATTGATAAAATTTTTAAACATTA
>CAYPKM010000054.1:0-3875 GCA_964411325.1 uncultured Christensenella sp. | reverse complement strand
TGGCATTAAAAAATAATTTATTTTGGGGAAAATCATTGACAATTGGCGTGGAATGTATTAGAATTATATCGCAAGATAGTGGAATAAGTATGGCAATTAGCCCCTGCTTAATACTTAAGTCTAGTAAACTTGATTAATTTTTTATTTTTTTAGGAGAATTATAATGAAAACAACAGTTATGGCAAAAAGCGAAACTGTGGATAGAAAATGGTACATTGTAGACGCTACAAATATCCCTCTTGGTAGAGTTGCTAGTCAAGTTGCTGCAGTTCTTAGAGGCAAAAACAAGCCAATTTATACTCCACATGTAGATACAGGCGATTACGTAATCGTTATCAATACTGACAAAATGATACTTACTGGTAACAAACTTACCGACAAAAAATATTATCATCATTCTGGATACCCAGGTGGTCTTAAGGAAGTTACTTACAAAGATTTGATGGAAAAGAAGAGCGACTTTGCACTAGAAAGAGCAATTAAAGGTATGCTTCCAAAGAATTCTTTGGGTAAGAAAATGTTTGGCAAATTGAAATGTTACAAGGGTGCTGAACACCCTCATCAAGCACAACAACCAGTTGAACTAAAAATCAAGGGGGTAAGAAACTAATATGGCAGAAGAGAAAGTTGAAGTAAAAGCAAAAAAGACCACAAAGAAAATACCTGCAAACAAAAATGTAGAATTTTCGGCGACTGGTAGAAGAAAAGATTCTATCGCTAGAGTTAGAATTATGCCTAATGGCAAAGGTCAATTTGTAATTAATAAGAAAAATATTGAAGAATATTTCAATCTAGGTGTTTATAGATTAGTTGCTAATCAACCTTTTGAAGTTACTAATACAATGGGCAAATATGATGTCGTTGTTAATGTTCACGGTGGTGGACTTAGTGGTCAAGCAGGTGCTATTAGACACGGTATCGCTAGAGCACTTGTAAAAGCAGACGAAAGTTTGAAGAGCGAAATCAAGAAGGCTGGTTTCTTGACAAGAGATGCTAGAGTAAAAGAAAGAAAGAAATATGGTTTGAAAAAGGCTAGAAAAGCACCTCAATTCCGTAAGAGATAATTGGCTAGTATTCAAATTATATACAAATTCAAAGTCCAAGTTTTTTGCTTGGGCTTTTTTGTTGTGCAAATATCATATAGTGACCTAATTCGTCTCGTTTTTTCTATAGCCTGATGGATATCTTTTGTTTGTAAAAATGAAAACTTATACAACTTTTTGTTTTTACAAAAAAATTGGCAAATTTCGAAACTTTTTCAAAATAATTTGTAAAAAGATAATATTTTTGATATCATCTATAATAATTAAAGAAAAATAGGTAAAATAATAATATGAAAAGACTGTTTTTGATTGTTTGTTTAATTGTGGCAACCTTTGGGTTTGCCGGATGTAGTTGTACCAAGTCTCAGATTTCATACGAAAAAGAGTATGTTTCTATATATGAAAATGAAGAGTATGAGATAGATGAGAGCAAGGTGACAATTAGTGGCAAAGGCAATGCGTTTGAGGCTTTTTCTTTGGATGAAAGTATAGCCAAAGTGGAAGGAAACAAAGTTTTGCCACAGAGCGTGGGAAAGACCTATATTAGATTCAAATTAAATACCAAAAAATTGGTCTATTTCGATATGGAATTTGAAGTAAAAAAAGGCAAACTTGCCAAAAACGTTAGTGTGTCAAAGTCAAGAGTAGACATAGATATGTCAGTAAGCGAATTTGCTTATAATGTTATTACAACCAATAACGATTGCGACGAAATTCCTACCATTACATATGACGAAAATATTATTTCTTTTGACTACTCTTCGGGAATAATTACTGGGCTTGCAATGGGGAATACTAGAGTTTTGATTAGATACAGAGATTGTCAAGTTGCCTTTGATGTGTATGTCAAACAAAAAATATACTTTCAAATGATGTCTATAGCAGATGCCCAAGTATTTGCACATAGCCAAGGCACTATTCAATTTGTCGGCATCCCATCCAATGCCAATGCGTATGCTTTTCAACTAAGCGAAGAAGACAAGGATAGGGAGGATTTCATCATATATTCCGATGGTTCGTACAAGTCTTATGGTGCTACAACTATCAATCTTACTTGTAGATATTATACTGCAGAGAATGTGTCTAGCGTTATAAATTTCAAAGTAAGCGTAGTTGAAAAACTACAAGAATTCGACGTGACAATCCAAGATGAAAAAGGTGCTTTTGTTAGCAACTTCTTGGCTAATACAAAGTACAAATTAACATTAAAAGTGTCTAATGAAATAGAGAATGCAAATATCTCCATTTCTGGTTCTGCTAGGGCAGTTTCTGACGCCAAATTTGTGCCATCTTCGGGATATGAGATAGATGTAATGTTTGACCAAGTGGGCGAAAGCCAAATGGTCGTGACATTGACCAAAACTTTGGGCAATAGCCAGAGTAGTGTATTTAAGACAATTGACACAAATGTAATCGATAATACTTCGGTAACTGTTGGGGTAAAATGGTCGGCAAACGAACTATCCAAGGTGGATGGTAAGTATGTCATATATATGGATGGCAAGTCGGGTAAATTGCCAGATAGGCTAAGCATTATGATTAAAATTAATGGCAAATTTGATACCACAATTGATTACCAAGTATTCCAAATTGTAGATGACAAGAATGTTCCAATGGAGGCATTCCAAGAATTTGTGCCTACTGCTACTGGAGAATACCAATTTGAAGTGTATTTTGTGGGAGACTTGATAGAGAAAATAACTGTTTTGGTCAAGGATTAATGGGTCTATTTGTTTGACAAAGATTTGCTATATATATATAATAAATTAGAAGATTATATTTATTTTTTGTTTAATTTATAATTTTTTATAGATTTTTGGCAAAAAATAATAATACGAAAAGTTTTGGAAAAACAAAAATTTTTAAGTTTAGGTGATTACAAATGTTTAAAAGAATTTTGAAAATATTCGGTATTTGTATGGCAATCGGTTTGGTTGTATTAGGCGGAGGTTTCGGCATATTTGCTTTGAGAGGCGGATTCAAAGATGTCGAGATTAATATTTTGCGTCTGTATACAGATGACCCCACCAAGGCGGATTCTACAGTGTATACATTGGAAGACTTTACAACCGTTATTAATTGTGATCCTTTGGATGCTACTGACAAGGAATTGGATGTGATTATCCAAGACCCTTTGCGTATAGAAAAAAATGGGAAATTGGAAAAAGAAGGGGTTTTAAAAAATATTCCAAAAACGGTAATGGCGGGTGAGGAATTTAAAATCCAAATTAACAAAGATGTCAATGGCAATAATTACGGTGGTGCTGTAACCCTTACTTTTAAGCCTAAAAACAATGAAAAAGCTATTGGGGAGTATAGACTAAAAATAATTGTCGATGTTTCTATTCCAGACAAATCTTTGTACTTTGCTGGTAATAATGGGGATACATATTCTACTATTTATGGCAAAACAATTACAATGGGCATTAGTAATCAAGAACAATATGTCTATTTGAAGAGCAATCTTGTCAATGCGTTTTGCCTAGAAGCGGATAATCAAAATTTGAAAAAAGCAACCATTAGTTATGTTTACAAAAATCTTAATGGTGAACTAGTTGAGAGCAAAACTTTTGATGATTTGGAATATGATAGAATATACAACGAAGTAGACAAAGAATATAATTACTATTTTCAAGTGCCAGTAACACCTAAAGAGAGTGGTACCATTACAATGACTGCTCAAATGCATAGAACTTATGCAATACAGAAAGAGTACGAAGAGAATGACTTTGACAATATTGAAAAACCAGATGAATATCATTTGGATGCTCAAACCAAATTGGACAAATACAATGAGTTCATCAACAAATACATTTCTTACTTTGATACAAA
>CAYPKM010000053.1:0-4158 GCA_964411325.1 uncultured Christensenella sp. | reverse complement strand
AAAAAAATAGGCGTGTGCCTATTTTTTTATATCTCTTTTCTATCCTCAAGGGCTTTGGTCAAAGTAACCTCATCTGCATATTGCAAGTCACTGCCCATCTGAATGCCTGTAGCTAGCCTTGTGACTTTGATGCCAAATGGTTTGATAAGTTTGGCTATATAATTGGCTGTCACCTCGCCCTCTACATCTGGATTGGTGGCAAGTATTACTTCTTCTACACCATCTAGTCTCGACATAAGTTCTTTGATACGAATATCGTTTGGCCCTCGATTTTCCATAGGGCTAATAGTTCCGTGCAAGCAGTGATAAAGGTAATTGGCATTACGCGACTTTTCGATAGCCACAATGTCTTTGGGCTCCTTGACCACACATATTACTTTTGACTGGCGACTTTTGCAGATATCGCACAATTCGTGTTCGGTAAAATTGCCACACTTGCTACAATATCTAATATTCTTTTTGGCATCAATCAGGCTACGTGCGAATTGCTCGACATCTTCCATATCCATATCTAGAACTTTGTAAGCATATCTCTCGGCAGTCTTTTTGCCCACACTAGGCAGTTTGCCAAAAAAATACACCAGTCTATCCATACTGTCAATCGTATTCATATTACATACCCATTAGTCCGGCATTATCACCTTTCAAAGACTTCTCAAGTTTGTCGGCTTGTTCCAAAGCGTCATTGACACTAGCAGTAATCAAATCCTCCAACATCTCAATATCATCAGGGTCAACTATCTCTGGTTTGATTTTGATAGATGTGATTTTTTTGAGCCCAGTACAAGTAACCTCGACCATTCCACCACCACTAGTTCCAGTAAAAGTTGCATTCTCAAGTTCTTCTTGAGCCTGCTCCATTTTTGCTTGCATCTCTGCTTGCATTTTTTGTGCTTGTTTCATAAGTGATTGCATATTCATTCCACCACCGAAACCCATACCACCTTTGTACATATCTCTCTCCTAAAAATTATTATTAATCTTTGCAATTATTCATTACAAAAATAGTTTACTGGCAATATCCAAAAAAGTCAAATAATTGAATGCATTTGACAATTATTTTATCGTCACAATTTTGCCAAATTCGCTAGCCAAATACTGTTCAAATTTGTACTCATCAAATTCTTTGGATTCTATATATTCAAACTTGACAGTCAGACCTTTTTCGATATCATCAAGCATTGCATTTATGTCTGAAATATCTCCATTGTTATTCAACATCAAATATGAGTTTTTGTCAGAAAACACTATTGTAATGTACTTTCCATCATACCTTTGGTCAACAACTGACCCCATCAAAGCATACACCCTCATCGAGTTATTCTTTCGCAAAGCAAGCAAAAGTTTGCCAAAAACAGACTTCGCGTGCTTTTGATTATCATCCAATTGCGACACAAATATCGCATCTATATTAACCATAAAACCCCTCAAATTTTTCTATTTTAATTGCCAAATTTTTTCTCTAAACTCTTCACTTTCAATTTCAATTCATTCAATTCGCTCATCTCAAAATCGCAAAGAGATACAAGCGTAATCTCTAGCAAATTTCTAGGATTATTGGTGTATCTAAATTCGTTGTCAAGAGTGCTTAGCTTATTCAAAATTTCTATTAATTTTTCGCTTGTTGCAATGCCAGACAAACTCTCCAAATCTTTCACTTGGTCGGTAGGCAATTTCAAAATATCTTTGTAATCCTTGCACGATTTAACTATCAAAATATCTCGCACAAAAGACACCAAATCTTTGGCAAGTTGCGTTAGATTTTTGCCCAAAGACGACACCTCATTAATAGTAGACAAAAGTTCGCCTTTGTCACCTGCAAGCAAGTGCTTGGATATAGCTGATAGGGTCTGCCTATCGGTCATTCCCACAGCCTCAATTACCGACTTGTAAGTGACATTTTTGTTGGAATATGCTACACACATATCGGCAATAGAAAGGGTGTCTCGCACACTGCCAGCACCAAGCCTAGCAAGCAGACTCAAAGCCTCTTTTTCATAAAGTATTCCACTATCATCAAATACAAACTTCAAATGTTTCTCAAGTTCGCCCTCTGTCAATAATTTGAAATCAAACCTTAGGCATCTACTAAGAATAGTTGCTGGTAATTTCTGCACTTCGGTTGTAGCCAAAATAAACACAACATATTGTGGTGGCTCTTCCAAAGTCTTGAGCAAGGCATTAAACGCACTATCGGTAAGCATATGCACTTCGTCTATAATGTACACTTTGTACTTGCAAGACACAGGTGGATATTTCACCTTTTCCCTAAGTTCTCTAATCTCGTCTACCCTATTATTGCTGGCAGCGTCAATTTCCAAAATATCTACATTGGTGCCAGCAGTAATAGACTTGCACGTCTCGCATTTGTTGCAAGGATTGCCATTTTTGCCGTGCTCACAATTAATGGCTTTGGCAAAGATTTTGGCAATACTAGTCTTGCCCGTTCCCCTTGTTCCTGTAAACAAATAAGCGTGCCCCACTTGGTTGTTTTTTATTTGATTGGTAAGCGACGTAATTATATGCTTTTGACCCACTATCTCGTCAAAGCTTTGCGACCTATACTTTCTATACAATGCTGTATAACTCATATATCCTCCTTGATTCTTGCTATTTTGTCTTTCGCCCTAGTTATGGCATTCTCTATTTTTTTTGCATCCTCATTCATAAGACTTGCGATATCTTTGCATTTGTAATCTTGCAAGTAATACTCAAATACCTGTCTCTCAAATGAACTGAGGCTATCAAACATCTTTTTCCTTATACTCTCAAACCTTTCTGCCAAAATCAATTCTTGCTCGGGATAAGTATCACAATGCAAACAATCGTCATCATCCACAAACATACTCTCATCCAGTGCTTTGTGCTTGCTCGTGTTTTCCCGCCTTATTGCATTAATTATCTCTCTTTTAATCATCTTGCTAGCAAATCCCTCAAAACTATCGTTTCTGCTCTCGTCAAAAATATTAATAGCTTTGTACAACCCCAGCCTGCCTTCTTGTATAATATCTTCCACATCTCCACCTGTCAAAAAATACTTCCTAGCAATTTGTGTAAGCAGGTGGTTATTGTCAATAAATATCCTGTTTATAGCATTTTGGTCGCCGTTTTTTGCCAATTCCAAATCTTTACTTGTCAAACCTGTTTTTCCTCACTATTTCATATAATACTATTCCTGTTGCCACAGACACGTTTAGAGAATTAACCTTGCCATACATCTGCATAGAAACCACGCCATCACATATTTTCTTGGTAAGTGAACTCACGCCTTTGCCTTCGCTACCCATTACAATGGCTATGTTTCCACTCAAATCAGCACTATCCAAATCTTCGCCACCTAGTTCGCAAGCGTACACCCAGACACCCTCTTTTTTGAGCCTCTCTATCTCGGTATTGATGTTGGTTACCTTGGCTATCTTCATATGTTCTATAGCGCCAGCACTTACTTTGCTTACAGTGTCATTCACCGGGCACGCCCTATTTTTGGATATAATTATTCCATCCACGCCTAGACATTCTGCTACACGAATAATCGACCCGAAATTGTGTGGGTCTTCCACTCCGTCTAGTATCAAAATAAAGTTGTTTTTCCCTTTGTCTCTAGCCATATCCAATATGTCTTGCACACTGCAATATTCATAGTCGCTAGTCTCAGCAATTATCCCCTGATTATTCTCACACTCTTTGTCCAAAATCCTGCCATCTAGATATTGTACTTTAATATTTTTCCTTTTGGCTAAATTCAAAATATCAATTAGCACTTTGTCTTTGGAAGAATTACTCGCCATAATCTTCAAAATATTCACATCACTATTTAGTGCTTCCCTTACAGCATTCCTACCCTTAATCTTCATCACACTCTCCTACGCTAATTTTTAGTATTTCATTTAGTCTATCCATTTTGCCACTAAGATACAAATACCCAATGAGTGCCTCCAAGCCCGTCGCCCTTTTGTAATCAACAATATTTGCATTCTTGCTCTGAGACAGCGTTCGATGGTTCCTCGCCCTTTTGAAAACAGCCACTTCGTCATCACTTAGCATTGGCAAAAGCCTGCCTATAAAATTGCTCTGCCCCGACGCCTTGACAAAATTCACAACCCTTGAGTGCAAGTCTTTCCCTTGCAGATTCTCATCCAACAAGACTTTGTGCCTAAT
>CAYPKM010000052.1:2185-4168 GCA_964411325.1 uncultured Christensenella sp. | reverse complement strand
CTTACGCCCTTGTCTATAGCGATATACATAAAGCACTTGCAGTTTTCGCCACTAGGAGTTGTGTACCTCTCGATGTATGGCTCAAACCCATTCACTATTTCGGCAACCCTCTTTGTTTCTTCGGCAGTTTCCCTAATAGCACACTCTTCCTTTGTCTCACCATCTTCCATATGCCCTTTAGGAAAAGAATAATCGTTTTGCTTGGTTCTATACACCAAAGCCACACACTTGGTTTCTACATTTACCAAAAAACACCCTGCTTTTAATGTCTCCATTCTCTACCTCCAAAATAATTATACAATACTATTTCAATTAATGTCAAACAACAAAAATATTAATAATTTTTGCATACTCCATAATTCAAGATTGATAAAAAAATTATATTTGAGTGGAAAGTAACTTTTTTAAAAAAAACTTTGTAAACCTAGTTGACAAAGGGTTTGAAAATATGTACAATGTTTGGTATGTTAACAAATTGGGGAGAAAATATATGATTACAAGAGAGCAAACTATAGAGGTATTAAACAAGATAACTTCAAATAAGCCTGCCGACTTTTTCAAAAAAATTGGAAGTGCCGACAAGGGTTTGGGATTTGTTCTTATATATTTAAGCAAGTCTTGTAGCGAAGTGTATGCGTCTACTATTAGCGAAAAGATGAATATTTCTAGAGCTAGAGTGGCTGTTTTGTTGAAGAAATTAGAGAGCAAAAATTATATTGAAAAAACTTCTTCTGCAAAAGACGCAAGAATAGAGATTATTAAACCTACCAAAAAAGGACTAGAAAAGGCTAATGAATTAATAGAAAAAACTCTTTCTACTACAGCAAAAGTAATTGAAGAAGTAGGGCTTGATGATATCAATAAATTTATAGAGATTTCAAGTAAAATTAAAAAGGTTATTGGAGATAATCAAGAGGAGTAATAAAAGAAGAAAAATATAGACATATATTTTTTAATCAAAATGTTAACTGAGTTTACAAATAAAAATCAGGAGGATTAAAGTGTTTAAATTATTAAAACATTTACAAAAGAAAGATTGGCTTTCAATTTTTTTGATTGTTGGATTGGTAGTTGTACAGGTATGGCTAGATTTGACTATGCCAGATTACACGATAAAACTTACGACTGCCGTTTCTAGTGGTGGCGTTGTAATGAGCGATGTCTGGACGAATGGGGGAATGATGTTACTATGTGCTTTGGGTAGTATGCTTAGTTCGTTTGCCTGTGCTTATTTGTGTGCTAGGCTTGCTTGTGGATTTGCACAAAAACTTCGCACAGAACTTAACAACAAAATTTCTTCTTTCTCATCGGTGGAAATGAAAAAGTTTTCTACTCCTAGCCTTATTACTAGAACAACAAACGATGTGAGTCAAATACAAATGTTCATTGCCATTGGTTTGCAAATTTTGGTCAAAGCTCCTATCCTTGCTATTTGGGCTATTACAAAGATTTCAAGCACATCCATCGAGTGGACAATGGCAACATTAATTTGCGTTGTAACAATAATCGTTGTAATAGCAATTATTGTTTGCCTTATATTGCCAAAATTTAGGAAAATTCAAAAGCTTATAGACAACCTCAATGACGCAACTAGAGAAAATGTCTCAGGCGTGAGGGTAGTCAGGGCTTTTAATGCCGAAGAATACCAAGAAAAGAAATTTGAAAAAGCCAACAAAGAACTTACAGAGAATCAATTATTTACATCCAAAACAACTGGTGTATTAATGCCAATTCTAACACTATGTATGAATGGGCTAACCCTTGCAATTTACTGGATAGGTGCTTTGCTTGTAAATAATGCTGTACTAGCAGAAAGGGCGACTGTTATTGGAAATATGACAGCATTTACTCAATATGCCTTGCAAGTCGTTATGGCGTTTATAATGTTAATCGCAATATTTATTATATTGCCAAGAGCGATAGTTTCGGCTAAACGTATCAATGAGGTTTTGGATACTGAGATATCTATAAAAGATGGCACTA
>CAYPKM010000052.1:0-2085 GCA_964411325.1 uncultured Christensenella sp. | reverse complement strand
AAACTAGAAAAAGGCATCCACAGCGAAGTTGCACAAGGTGGCACAAACTTTTCGGGTGGTCAAAAGCAAAGACTTTCTATTGCTAGAGCTGTTTTTAAAGATTCCGAAATAATAATCTTTGACGATAGTTTCTCTGCTCTTGACTACAAAACAGATATGCTTGTTAGAAAGAAAATTAAAGAGAAACTTGCTGACAAAACGGTTGTAATTGTTGCACAAAGAATTGGAACAATTAGGAATGCTGACAAAATTTTGGTGCTTGAAGATGGTCAAATTGTAGGAATGGGCAAGCACGAGGAACTTTTGAAAAAATGTTCTGTTTACAAAGAAATTGCATTATCTCAATTATCAAAGGAGGAATTGTAATATGGCTTTTTTAAACAAAAATATGAATAATAATGGCGTCAAAGAAAAAGCAGATATGAAATCATTCAAAAAGATTTTGATATATTGCAAACCATATCTTCCTGCCATAATTATAAGTCTGGTTTTTGCAGTAATTGGTAGCATAACAACAATTATAGGTCCCGAAAAAGTTAAAGACCTAATGAATATTATTACTGATGGCATATTTACCGGAATAGATATGTCTGCTTTTGCAAAGATTGCGATATTTTTAATATGTTTGTATGGTATTGGAGCAATCTTTAATTATGGACAACAATTCATTATGGCAATTGTTACCCAAAAGACGTCAAAAAGATTGAGGACAGATATTAATAAGAAAATTAACAAATTGCCTCTTTCCTATTTTGACAAAACAACCAAGGGGGATATTTTAAGCCGTGTAACAAACGACGTGGATACTATTTCTCAAACCCTTGGCTCATCAATTGCAAATTTGGTAAGTGCCCTTGTCTTATTTATTGGCGTAATAATTATGATGTTTAAGACCAACTGGATTTTGGCACTAGTGACAATCGGAACATCGTTATTGGGTTTTGTCTTTTTGGCACTTATTCTTAAGAAATCTCAAAAATATTTCAACAAAAGACAACAATATCTTGGAGATTTGAATGGACACGTGGAAGAAATTTATTCCAATTATAATGTAGTTAAATCATACAACGCAATAGATAACGAAAGAAAGAACTTTGAAAAACACAATGACAATATATCCAGCGTTACTTGGAAAGCACAATTTATGTCTGGATTAATGTCGCCTATTATGTCATTTATAGGAGACCTTGCTTATGTATTGATTTTTGTAGTTGGTGTATCCATTATTATCTCTGGTGGTGCTGGTGTAACTATTGGAACTTTGGTTGCCTTTATAATGTATGCCAAACTATTCTCGCAACCATTAAGGACCTTTGCCCAAAGTATGTCATCAATTCAACAAGCGTCTGCCGCTTCGAAGAGAGTTTTTGAGATGTTGGAAGAAAAAGAACTTGACGATGAAAGTGCCAAAACGGAAGTGCTTAATAAGGTGAAAGGCAATGTCGAATTCAAAAATGTCAAGTTTGGATATAATGAAGACAAAATCATCATCAAAGACTTTTCTGCAAAATTGAAAGCAGGGCAAAAAGTCGCAATTGTTGGTCCTACTGGTGCGGGCAAGACAACTATGGTCAATTTGCTAATGAGATTTTACGAAACGAACTCGGGAGATATCTTGATTGACGGAAAATCAATCAAGGATTTGAGAAGAGAAAATGTTAGAGATTTATTTGATATGATTTTGCAAGACACGTGGCTCTTTAATGGAACGGTTAGAGAGAATCTTGTTTATAACAAAGAAAACGTGTCAGACGAAAAACTTGATGAAGTATGCAGTGCTGTTGGGCTTACTCACTTTATCAAAACTTTGCCTAATGGCTATGATACAATGCTCACCGATGTTAATTCTTTATCAGAAGGGCAAAAACAACAATTGACTATTGCAAGAGCGATGATCAAAGATTCTCCACTTCTTATACTAGACGAAGCAACGAGTAATGTAGATACTAGAACAGAATTAGTAATTCAAAAAGCGATGGACAAACTCACAAAGAACAGGACTTCTTTTGTGATTGCTCATAGACTATCTACAATCAAAAATGCCGACGTTATTTTGGTAATGAAAGATGGAGATATAATAGAACA
>CAYPKM010000051.1:0-4222 GCA_964411325.1 uncultured Christensenella sp. | reverse complement strand
GTATTTTTTATCTACAAACTTTAAGTGAATAATTAATTTTGAAACCTTCGCCTATTTCTATTTCTTTTGAGATGTCTGCATCAAAAGTTTTGTCATTAAATGATTGTCCCAAAACTTCTGACTTGATTTTGTCGGCATTGGCATTAATAATGCTTTGGATATTGGAATCATCGCTCATAATATTGATATCTATTCTATCATCAATCTCAAATCCAGCCTCTTTTCTAAGTACTTGAGCATTACGAATAATCTCACGAAGATAACCTTCGTTTATCAATTCTTGGTCAAGAGTAATATCCAAAACCACCGTCATTCCATCTTCGCTATCCATTATGAATTCTGGTCTAGGTTTGGAGTTTTTGACAAACAAATCGCTTGGCATTTCGCCAAAGTTATTTACAATTACCTTGCCCTCTTCAAACTGTTTCACATATTCTTCCATTACAATGTCATCAGTATTTTCAAGTTCTGTTTTCATCTTTTGCACATCGCCTTTCAAGACTCTGCCTGCATTACGGAAATTAAGCGTCAAATAGTGCAAATTAAAGGTCTCTACATCGCTAGACAATTCTATTTCTTTGATATTCAATTCTTCTTCTATTAGATTTTTGTAATCCTCTATAGCATCAAGTGTATTTTTGCTAGAATTGATAACAAAGGCTTTCTTTAATGGTTGTTTAACCTTTAGATTGTTTTCATTTCTTAGTTTCAATCCAGATGCAATGATAGAACGCACGATGTTTGTCTTTTCTAATACACTCTCGTCGGCAATTTGGAATGTAGCAATTTTGAATCCTGACATCATTACGCTCAAAGACTCATTCTTTTCTACTTCTCTCACTTGATTTTGCCAAATGTATTCCATCATAAAAGGCATTATAGGCGCCATAACCATAGCAATATTTTTGATAGCATATTCTAGGCAGAAGTATGCGTTCAATTTGTCGCCATCTTCGCCGTTTTTCCAAAATCTACGTCTATTTACTCTTATATACCAATTGCTTAATTCATCCACAAATCTTTCAAATTCGCTCACAACTTCGCAAGTCTTCACATCTTCATAATATCCTTTGCATTTATTTGCAAATTCATTAGTTCTAGCAATTAGCCATTTGTCTGTAATATGCAAAGATTCCTCTTTTGGCAGATATCCATCCAAATTTGGATTGTCAATAAGTGCGTAAGTATTGAAGAATACAAATATATTCCATAGCCCCAAAAGTCTCCTTCTCACCTCGTCTGTAGAAGAATAACTAAATATAACGTCACTCTGAGGATTGGTTGAGCAGAATGTATATCTAATGACGTCTGCACCAATATTTTCAAAAGCCTCATTCAAAGGAATATTATTAGGACTACTCTTGGAAAGTTTCTTGCCGTCTTGAGCAAGCAATGAACCATAAGTAGAGACTTTTTTGTAAGGAGCTTTGCCTGTAAGCGCTACACCCATCACAAGCATAGAATAGAACCAAAGTCTTATTTGTTCTTTCATTTCTATTACACATTCAGCAGGATAATTCTTTTCCCAGAAGTCTCTATCTTCGAAATATTTATTGGTGCTAAAAGGAGCAATTCCTGCATCCAACCAGCAATCGCCTACATCCTTGATTCTCTCCACCTCTTTGCCACAATGAGGACATTTGATTGTTACATCATCAATGTATGGACGATGAAGATGAGGAAGCTTGTCTACCATTTTTGGGTCAGTTGCCAATTTTTTCAATTCTTCTCGGCTACCCACAACAGTTACTTCTCCACATTCACACACATATATAGGCAGAGGCAAGCCATAATATCTCTTTCGGCTAATAGACCAATCCCCCATATTTGTTAGCCAATCAATCATTCTCTTTTCGTAGAATGCAGGTTGCCATTCAACTTTCTTGGCTTCGGATATTAGCATTGGACGGATTTCGTCCATAGATATAGCCCATTCTTTGATAAGTCTAAATAGTATTGGACTTTTGCATCTCCAGCAATGAGGATATCTATGAGTATACTCGTGATGATAATATAATTTCCCTCTCTTATCTAGTTCTTCAAAGACCAAATCTCTAGTTTCGTCCTTGTTTGCATCCAAACCACTAAGGAACCCGAAATTGTCATAGAAAATCCCACCCTCATCTATAGGGCAAACATTAGGAAGTCCAATTCTTTGACCCAAGTCAAAGTCTTCTGCACCACAGCCGGGAGCAATATGAACAGAGCCTGCACCCTCTGTAGCATCTACGTCTTCCCACGCTACAATTTTGTGTTCAAAGTTTTGCAAAGGCAATTCTTCAAAGCAAGTCTCATAAACCTTGCCTACCAAATCACTACCCATTACTTCTCTTTCTACACTTACCAAATCGTCTTTCAAAACTTTGGTTGCTGTAGAACACACACAAATAAGTTTGTCATCAGACTTGACTCTACATATAGAATATTTAAGTTCTGGATTGACAGCAATTGCTACATTGGATGATAATGTCCAAGGAGTAGTTGTCCAAACCAGCATTTTGAAGTCTTCGCCTTTAACTGGCAATTTAATAAACACTGCTTGACAGGTGTCATTCCTATAAGCATCGCCATCGCTCATTTCGTGTTCAGAAAGGCTTGTTCCACATCTTGTGCACCAAGGCATAGGTCTATACTTTTCTATTAACCAGCCCTTTTCTTTGCAAGTCTTTAGGAAATGCCATATAGTTTCAATATTAGTATCCGAATTGGTGAAATACGAATTATCCCAATCCATCCATTGTCCAAGTCTAATAGACTGCTCAGTCATTTTGCCAGCACAAGTCTGCACCTTATTCATACAATACTCGGTAAACTTGTCTATGCCGTATTTCTCAATATCTTTTTTGGAATTAAGTCCCAAATCTTTTTCTGCATTCACTTCTACCCAAAGGCCTTGAGCGTCAAAGCCATTTTGGTAATGCATATCATATCCATTAATGGCTCTATATTTAATCATCGCATCTTTTAGAGACCTGCCAAATGCGTGATGAAGCCCCATTGTCATTCCGTTGGCAGTAATAGGACCATCCATTGTAGCGAAATATTTACCCGTCTTTTTGTTTTGTTCTTTCAATTTTTCAAATACTTGATTGTCTTCCCAAAACTTCAATATTTCATTCTCGTTTGCCACCAAATTTGGCTTAATATCTTGTTTTTTCATAATATCCTCCAAAATACAAAAAAATGTAGAAGGTTGCCATTTGAACTTTATCAAAAAAAACCTACTACATATCAATTATAGTTTCTTAATTCTCAAAGTCATATGCCAACACATACTATCTCTATCACGGGAGAAACCCGAACAGACTTACTCAAATTTCAGCCCGTCAACTAAAAGGTGATACTTAAACATTCTTCTACTTACTTGCAAACTCGCACCAACCGTTTGCTCTCTAAATAAGTTTTCAAAGATAAGCCTGTCCTTTATCATAGTCTTTGATTGTTTAAACACTTTTTAATATACATCAATTGCTATACATTGTCAAGTTAATAAGTAAAATTATCCAATATTTTGTTTACATCCATTATATCGGCAATTGCCACAACACCTATAGGCTGTTCTAGCAAACTACCACTCTCTGTAATGACAATCAAACTCAATTTTCTATTCTCAGAGAATAATTGAAGAATTTTGTCAAGAGTAACATTTTTATTGGCTATAGTATAATAATTGTCTTCGCCAAAATTACTAATCGCCTCTTCAATTTTGGTATTCTGCAAATACTCATTTACATCTTGCTTTTCATAGACCTTTTTGCCAATCTCTTTCACCAATTTTCTAGAATTAGCCACACCAATTAGCATTCCATCTTTGTACACAGGCCAATTACTAATGCCTGTCTTGTAGATATTTTGCACAACCTCACTTATAGTCAAATCGTGAGTGATTGTATGAATATTTTTGTTGCAAACAGTATCCACTGCAAGTGGTGGTGTGCAAATAGCCTTGGTAAGCCTCTCGTACTCTTCCACCACCTCGGTATGTGGCTCTGCTATCACCATACTCTCATTAAAGGAATGGACAATTGCATTTCTAAGCCTTCCATAGTCTATTAATTGGTCTTCATATTTCTTCACAAAAGCATTCATTCTGCTTGCTCGCCTAATAACCTCTGTATAGCTACTGCTCTTATTCAAATCATATTGTGCCCTAAGCGATTGGTCTATTTGATTGTAACAAGAAATAAATCTTTTGGCATTATCACTAAAATCTGGCATAAAT
>CAYPKM010000050.1:0-5032 GCA_964411325.1 uncultured Christensenella sp. | reverse complement strand
AGAATTGCCGAAGAAATAATGCTAGGCGACATTAGTGCAGGATGTTCAAGCGACATTCAAAGAGCAACCGAGCTTGCTAGAAAGATGGTTGTAGAATGGGGTATGAGCGAGAAATTGGGATTAATGAGCCTTGCCAAAAATAATGAGATATTTGTTGGCAGAGATTATCAAGTGCAAAATCAATATAGCGAACATACTGCCCAATTAATTGATTCGGAAATCAAGAAAATTTTGGACGATAATTATAAAAGAGCCAAAGATTTGCTTTTGAAGAAGAAAAGTTTGATTGAAAGTATGGCAGATTTGCTTTTGAAAGAAGAAACAATTTATGGCGAAGAAGTAGATGATTTGATTGCTGGCAAGAGCAGTGAAGATGTCGAAAAACGCCTTCACGAAAAAGAACAAAAGAGAAAAGAAAAAGAAGACGAAATAAGAAAAGAGACTGAGTTTGTCAAACAAGTTAAGTTGCAAGAACTTAAATTGAAAGCGGCTGAGGCACTAAAAGATGCTGGCATACTAGCGAAAGACGAGTATGATAAGCTTGTCGATGATTACAAAAAATTGGCAACTCAAAGGGAAGATTATCTAAAGAAAAATTCGCAAGAAACCAAAGCAAAAGAAGAAAATTCACAAGAAAAGCCACATAAAGACGTCGAAGTGAAAAAAGAAGAAAAAACAAAAGAAACTAAGGAACCTAAGAAAGTTTCAAAAACAGCCAAGTCTACATCTTCTGTTAAAAAATTAACGAATGCTACAGTGCAGAAAAGAAAGACTGAAAGCAAAGCAAAAGAAAACAAAAGTGACAATAAGTCTGAAAAAGACAAATAATTCGATTGACAGAATTTGAAAAATATAATATTCTTAAATGTGTAAAACTAGACAAAAGGAAATAAAAGATGAAATCAAATGTTTTTAAAAAAGTTTTGTCAATTGTGATTATAAGTTTGGTGCTAGCTATTACAATTACTACTGTTGTTTTGGCATTGATTCCAAAGAAACTATATAATCCAATTGCTGACAGTTATAGATATATAACTATTTATCAAAAAGATAATGATACTTACAACTTGTATGACACAAATGGCACAGACGAACAAAAGCAAGTTTGCAGTGCAATTGCTGAGAATATGAAAAAGTCTTTGAAAGACAATGTTCTTAGTTCGATATTCCAAGGTACTGGCAAATATGACGAAAGTATTGTTGTATCCAAAGTAAGCAGTGTAGAGTCTTCAATTGCTAAGGGCAAAACGTGTTTAATTTTTGGATGGTTAGAAAAACAAAAATTAACAATCAAGGGCGAAGAATACACACCAAGTAATTCTAATGATGTAGTAACATATACACAATTGGTTATGCCTGTTGAGAACGACAATGATTTCCAAGAGAGAATTGTTTATGTATTGAATTCTGATGGCAGTTCTACTTATCAAATCAAATTCTTGGCACACCAAAGTGATTTGTATAGTTATATCAATGGCTTGAGTTGGTAAAAATTCAAAAAAATTGCATATTATCGGATATTTTAGGGTAATTTGCAATTTTTTTTTGCTCAATTTCGCCTACTATTGTTGACATTTGACATAATATTTATTATACTAAAAAGGCTAATTTGTATCAAAAGCGATACATTGCAAATAACTTTTAACTTTTTCAAACAAAAAGAATAAGTTTGTTATCTGCAAAAGATGTAGTGTTTAAAAACACAAAAGACGAAATATCTTTAGCGAAATATTCTATTCGTTGCGAATAGATTTTCAAAAATAAAAGGAAGGGGAATACTATGAAAAGAACTTATCAACCTAAAAAGAGACAAAGAAGCAAAGTTCACGGCTTTAGAGCAAGAATGAGAACAAAAGGTGGCAAAAGAGTTATTAAAAATAGAAGAAATCGTGGTAGAAAAAAACTTAGTGCGTAAAGAGATTTTTTAGTGTTTACAAAATTTTTGTAAGCACTTTTCGCATTTTTTTAGGGGAGAAACATAGGAGGGGAAATGTTAAAGGCTGAAAATAGACTCAAGAAACGAAAAGAATTTGCTTATCTATATGTCAATGGCAAAGCGAAACATTCCAAAAACCTAACTGTTGTTTATCTTCCTACCAAACATAGACCACTAAAAATTGGCTTTTCTGTAAGCAAAAAAGTTGGCAAGGCGCATACTAGAAATTTAATCAAACGCAGACTTAGAGCGATAACTAGAGACATTGTTCCTAGTCTAAAGAATAATTTTAATGTGGTCATTATTGCCAAACTTGGGATAGAAAAAATCCCGTTTGCTACGCTTAGAGAAGAGCTAAATAATCTTATAGGGCTTACGGAGTTGAAATTGTGAGTTTGATTAAGGTTGTTGTTGGGGCATTGGTGTATCCGATTAAGGTTACTCTTATATCTTTGGTCTTTATTTACAAAATAACTATTAGTCCGCTACTACCCAAGACTTGTAGATTTTATCCTACTTGTTCTACTTATATGATACTTGCCATCAATGAATGGGGAGTGATAAGAGGTGTAATTTTGGGAATAATTAGAATTTGTAGATGTAGACCGGGTGGCAAAAGCGGATATGATTTCGTGCCTATTAATTTAAAAGGAGAATTAAAATGGATTTACTAAATGCGATTACATTAGTAAAACCTACTGGTTTTTGGCCGAATATTATTTTCGGGATGGAAGGTGCAGTCAAAAATTATGCCTTGTCTTTGATACTCGTAACCATTATTATCAAACTAGTAATGGTTCCGCTAGATTTTATCAATAGATATGCTTCCAAAAAAAGTTCAAGAAAACAAACTGAGATTAAACCAGAATTGGACAAAGTCAATGCGAAATATGCTAATGACAAGAATATGCTAAACCAAAAAACTATGGAATTGTACAAATCGCATAATTACAATATCACAGGTACTTGCTTTGGAATGCTTGCATATTTGGTACTAACTATGGTTGTGTTTTGGACATTGTTTAGTTCTTTAAATACCATTTCAGCATATAAGATTGGTGACCAATATTTGCAAGTAAGGAAGGAGTATTTTGCAGAATATTCTATAGACGTTGATTCTTTGACAGACGAACAAAAAGTAATGGATATATATTCATCAAAGTTAAATGAATTGACTGAAGGCAAAGAGACTGAGGAAAAAGAACAAATTTTGGCGGATAAACAAGCAAAAGCCAATGAAAAAGCAAAAGCGAAATATGACGAAGTTGCTTCATCCTTTCTTTGGATTAAGAATATCTGGCTGGCTGATTCTACTATAAGTCCAATTATGAAATATTCTGACTTTATTTCCAAATCAGGGTTTACTCAAGAACAGATAAGTGAAGATGAGTACAATTTGATTATTGAACCTATGAAAGAAACAGAGAGAAATTATAATGGTTTGTTTATTTTGGCAGTGCTTGCTGCAGGACTTAATTATTTGAGTACTGCTGTTAATAATTGGATGTCAAAGGCAAAGGCGAAGAAGAAAGGCTTGGATCCTAAGCTTATGACTAATAATTCAAACAAAGTATTAACAATTATTATGCCAATCATTATGGGAATATTTACATTATTCTATAATGCAGCGTTTGGCTTATATATCGTTGCAGGTGCATTAATTACACTTATTACAAGTCCACTAGTTACAGCGTTTGTTGATATGTTGGAATATGATGCAATTACCAAAGAAAACCAAAAAACAGTTGCTATTTATGATAGAAAAAGGAAGAAATAAGTATGAGAAATATTGAAGTAACAGCCAAAACTGTAGACCAAGCCATAGACAAAGGCTTGCAAATGTTGGGAGTAAATAGAGAAGATATTGAATACAAGGTAATTTCTGAGGGCAGTATGCTTAAGAAAGCAGTTGTAGAGATTTTTACTTTTGCTGATGAGAAAGAAAGAGAAGAGTTTAGAGCAAATAATTCCAAAAAAGCAGAAGTGAAATTGGTGAAAACTACCGAAGAAGACCAAATTTTGGAAGTAGATGCAGAGGGTGTGGACGATGTGACCAAATTGGTTGTGCCATTTTTGGAAGGCGTACTTGCTCATATGCAAATAGAGGGTACAGTTACTAGAGGAATTAGGAATGGCGATGTTGTTTTCAAAATCAATGGTGCTGGCATTAATAATTTGATAGGCTATCACGGTGAAACTTTGGAGGCAATTCAAACAATTGCAAATACTTTGGTTCGTAACAAAGTGAAAGTTTTCCACAAAAAAGTATATATAGATGTAGAAAATTATCGTAGAAAAAGAGCAGAGACTGTAGAGCAAATTGCAGAGAAGGTTGCCAAAAAAGTAATTGAAACCAAGAAGAGTTTCAAATTGGAACCAATGAATTCTTATGAAAGAAAAGCAATTCACTTTGCACTTTCTAATATTGAACATATTGGCACTCACAGCGAGGGTGTAGAGCCAAATAGATGTTTGGTTATTGATTATATTGATTAAAAAACAAAAAACTCAAATAAGATTTCGCAAAAATTGTGATTTCTATATTTGAGTTTTTTTGTTGCTATTTAATTATCAAAAGTGTGTTCGGTATCGACAATCAATTCGCCATACTGATTTTCAAACTTGTCAAGTTTGTCACACTCTTTGTTTAGAGTGTTTAATAACTTTTCATACATATTGTCGGTGATATCTTTATTATCAGCCCTTTTGCCATAAAATTCGATAATGCTATCAAGTGTTATCTTTCGATTTCTTAATTCTTGAACATATGGACTTTCGTCTAATACTAGAGGCTCTGTGTAATCCTTAATTCTCTTTCTGTTTTCCTCAATTATTGCTATTGGACTTTCATAAAAATTGATATGCCTACCCTCTACGACAACGTATGCAGGTGGATAAATAGTCCAGTCGTTGATTACTTTTCCTCGTTCTCTGTCATAGTAATTTCTAGGGAATTTGTAAATGCCATAGCCGTCTTGGGACAATTCGAAGTTTCTCTCAGAATTAACAATTTTGCCATTTGGGTCTAGGAAATTGTAAGATTTGCCAATTGTTACTTTGTTGCCAGTATTTTTGTCAATTGTTGTTTGATAGATT
>CAYPKM010000049.1:0-5176 GCA_964411325.1 uncultured Christensenella sp. | reverse complement strand
CACGAAGACGGAGTTGCTAGTAATCCCGGATCAGCACGCCGGGGTGAATGCGTTCCCGGGTCTTGTACACACCGCCCGTCAAGCCATGGGAGTTGGGGGTACCCAAAGTCGGTGAGCCAACCTGGCAACAGGGAGCAACTGCCTAAGGTAAAACCAATGACTGGGGTTAAGTCGTAACAAGGTAGCCGTATCGGAAGGTGCGGCTGGATCACCTCCTTTTAAAGAGTAATCTTTAACAATAAAATATCCTTACTCACAAGGATAACAATAACGACGAAAAATCCTGATGTATAGTAAGATAGAATAGATACATTGGGTAATTGATTAATTTAAAACACTATTTAGAAGTTAATAAAGAAGAAGTATCTTGTGATACTTCTTTTTTACTTCTAAATGAGGCAGAACCACTACAAATATTATGTAGATAGAACACATACTGCCTCTTTTAGTTTCCAGATAAAGAAGAAGTATCTTGTGATACTTCTTTTTTACTTCTAAATGAGGCAGAACCACTACAAATATTATATGGATAGAACACATACTGCCTCTTTTAGGTTTCAAAATAAAGAAGAAGTATCTTGTGATACTTCTTTTTTACTTCTATTAATTAAAGCTTTTACTTTTGATGTTGTTTTGTGATATAATGTAATTAGGAGAACAAAATATGTCGAATATCAAAGTTTTTGAAGATAGAAAAATTAGGGCAGAATGGAATGCCGAAGAGGTAGATTGGTATTTCTCGGTGGTGGATGTTGTTGGAGTGTTGACGGATAGTGGAGATTATCAAACGACAAGGAAATATTGGAACAAACTGAAACAGCGTTTGAAAGATGAAGGAAGTGAGTTGGTGACAAATTGTCACCAACTGAAATTAATGGCTTCGGATGGGAAGTTTTACAAAACTGACGTCCTAAATACTAAGGGTATTTTTCGTCTTATCCAGTCTATTCCTAGCAAAAAAGCAGAGCCATTTAAGGTTTGGTTGGCTCAAATTGGGAGTGATAGGCTTGATGAAATTGCCGACCCACAAAAAGCAATAGATAGAGCGATTGCGATGTACCGTGAAAAGGGGTACCCAGAGGAATGGATAACCCAACGAATGATGACAATCAAAATGCGAAAGGAACTTACAGCCGAATGGCAAGACAAAGGTATAACTGATGAAAAAGACTATGCGATACTCACCAACGAAATGACCAAGGCTTGGTCGGGGATGAGTGTGCAGGAATACAAACAGTTTAAAGGACTAAAGAAAGAAAACTTGCGAGACAACATGACCAATATAGAACTTGTCTTGAATATGCTTGCAGAAGTAACAACTACAGCACTCTCAAAGCAAGGAAATCCCAAAACTTTCAGCGAAAGTAAACAATTAGCCAAGCGTGGTGGAGGTGTTGCAAATACAGCAAAAAAGGAATATGAAAAAGCATTGGGACAGAAAGTAGTAAGTCCTTTAAATGCAAGCAATAAACACTTGCTTGAGATAGACATTGACAAACCACAAGAAAAGTAAAAATGGGTATTGCAATTGCAAAAGTGATGTGCTATAATATATGTACAAAAGTAAAACTTTTGAAAAATGGGATGCGATTGTATCGCAAAGGGGAAAATATAATGAATAAAAAATTACTTAGTGCCAAAGATTGTCATTATGCTATCAATTATTTGGAAAAGTTGGGTTATGAAGACCAAGAGAGAATGACTGTGATAGACTTTATGGAAAAGAGAGTTTATCATTTCGAAACCGACACACCTTATCAAAGAATGAAAAACTATGCTAGAATCAAAGAATTCAACAGGGTTATTCGTGAAGATTTGAATAATATCGCTGGTGATTTGCACCAAAGATACTCCTTTGATTGTGGCAAAGAGGGTGTTGTTCCTTTGAGATTGCAAGATCTTGCTATTGTTGGCAAGTCTTTCTTCCAAAATGACTATGACAAAATCGACGAAAAAGACGTCTTTGACAAAACTAGATAAATATAAATAAAAATATCAGAAGAATACCTCTTTTTTCTCTCCAACACTGTTGGAGAGTTTTTTTGCGTGATATATAAATCCTTTGTTTTTTTGAACTGGGCTCTATACAAATAAGCATACTATTTGTATCAAATAAAAAAACACATAGACGAAAAGAAATTAAAACACCTATCCAGTATAGAAAATAGTCTATAGCAAAATCAGAATACTTGCAAAAGTATATCGTATTGGATATTGGTAATATTGCAGATAGTAGGCAAAAATCTGCAATTAGGATTAATCATCATATACAAAAGCAGTAGCCTCACAATGTCTATCTGATTGTGCTTGATTATCTCTCGTGGCTGGCATTCGCGAGGCAAAGGCTTGTTATGGGTTATACTTGTGTGGGTGCCAGTCTTTTTGAAACCAAACAACTTGCCTAACTTTACATCAATCTGCCTAAAAGCATTAAATATAGAATTGCCTTGCTGGGGGCAGTGTCGCTTGGATTGAATAGATTTTGTGGGCTCGAGTGATGGGGAATTGCTATCAATCAAACTACTTTCTTGATTGTCATTGGGTGATAAGGAAATATTTTCGCTAGTGGAATTATCACTACTAGATATTTCGTCAATGTGTCTAATGGGGGATATGGCATTATCCCCATTGTCTAGGGTGTGAGTGGTCTTGCCCAAAAGTTTGCCTATTTCCCTCTCGTTGCTTGCCACAATTCTGCCTAGTTCTTTGATACATATATCCAATTTCTTTAGTGCACTTTCAAAATTACCCTCTTCGGGGGATTTTTTCAAAAAATCTCTTTGTTCTTGCATTTTTTTGGAAATATCCATAAGGTCACTATTTTTGCCCAAGATGGCTTGAGAATAAGATTTTTTCATAATGCCATATTCTTGGTCGGTGGCGAATTTGTAATCATTGTATATCATTTTCTACCTCGTTTAGATATTGTAGTAGCCTAGGTGCTACATCTTTGTTGGCTTCGAATGCTGGTGCTATGTACTCTTCGGTGACGGGCGTGGGTGCCGTGACAGGTGCCAATTCTATAGTAAAGGCTGGCACTCCTAGATACTCACTTACCCAATCACTGTATCCTGCTACACTGCCTACCGTTTGTATAGGCGTGTAGCCATTGATAGTAGAGATAAACTCGGCAATTTGCCTATCTCTAGCCAAATTCTCTGGCGACAGCAATTCAAAGCCATAATATATTACTTCGCCTTTGGTGTGAAAACTAAGTGTGAGGTCGGGGCGAACTTGGTACGAGTATGCTATTAGATTTCGTACCTCTCGCTCGCTCTCGGGATAATATCCTACAAAGTTTGCGGGACTAGGGCAAAATACATTTTGACTACCACCACCCCAAAGTGCGTCAAAATTGACATTGGGGTCTACTCCTATTATGTCGGCTTTCCATTGCGAAAAGTCGCTAATTCCGTCATTTATATCTAATATGTAATTTTTTTGTTTGTCGCAATTTAACCAGTCGAGTCCATCCAAAACTAGCCTTGCTCCATCGGGATTGGCTAGGGGCACTATATATACTCCACCAGCAAGAGTAGTGGTGGATAGATACTCAATGATATCGAGTAGCACTAGCGTGCTAGGGTATTCTCTGGCGTGAATGCCACCCTCTATCAAAATCTGCTTGCCACTATATTCCCCCAAATGTACGCTATATATGGGCATATTCATAGTAGAATACCCCATTACTTCCAAATCCACACCCGGCAAATCCCCAAGTGCTACAATCCTTTCATTAATTTCTGCAAATGTCATATCTTCCCCTCTTTTTTTCAAAAAAACACAAGTTTTATTTGTTTATATGCAAGTACCCACTTTTTTGGTGCCAAACAGTGCCAATTTTCTGCTTTTGCTTAGGTCTTTGACCTATGCTTGACCCCGCGAACATAAGTATTTGGCTTTTGGGGCAAAGAAAAAACAAAACCAAGCAAAAATTGATTGCGTGCAAGCCAAAATGATTGCGTACAAGCCAAGATTATATATAAATATATAAATTATTACTAAAAAAGCTATAATTTTTGAAAAACATACAAAAATCGTTTGGAGATTTTGAAAATCTTTGTTATTATTTGGTATGAATAAAAAATTCAAGGAGAATGTTTTATGGAAAAAACAACCAAAAAGAAGAAGGCTAAAAAGAAGAGCCTTAAGAAACGTATTGGTTTGATTGCCATTGGTGGTTTGAGTTTAGTTCTAACAGTTTGTCTATCTGTTGGCGCTACCCTTGCTTGGTTTGCTGGTTCTACACACGCAGACAAGAGTTTGTTTATGGGTGGTCCAGTTTATGTAGAAATGACTGGTAAGACAGATAGCGGTACTTGGCAAGGTGGCTCAGGTCAATTAGATATGAATGCAGGTACTGGTGTGCTACTACCAGGCTCCAGATTTACTATCTATAGCCAAGCTAGAGTATTCTCGACATCCACTAGCGATACAACTGGTACATCTGATATTGATAACAAATCAAGTGGTGCAAATACATCCAATACATCAAAAGCTGGAATTGGGGAGAAACACAAAACTCAAACGGGTAATAAGACTACAGCTACTAATTCAGTACTTCGTGCTAGATTTAGTGTAAATGTAGAATTCGACCCAATGGTGGGCTTCAATAATTTCACTGGTACTGATTATGCCGAAAACTATCCAGTGCAATCTGGTGCATACAAAGGTGAAGTTGGTTTGGAAAGTGGATTGTATGGCAAGACGACTGAAGGAAATGGACTATCGTGGACAAGTGCACTAGGTGCAAGCAAACTTATAGCAGACGATACTACAGGTAAATATACCAAAGATGCACGTAGAGATGCTGTTGCTAAAGACGCAGGTGAAGAAGGAAAATTATTTACAGATAGTACTGATACAGATTTGGCAGAAATCAAAGCTGGTACCAAGACATCTATCTATAGTTGGAAATTCGTTTCAAAAGATGTATACAATGCTACTTCTACTGCTAAGAAAGAAGATTTAAGCAAAGCAACTGGTTCGGGTACGGGTCTTGCATCATCATATAAATATGTACAAATGGGTGCTCCATTTGATGGAAACACAAAAGTCGATGGCACAACTTCTGTATACTACGGCGTATGGATTTTGGATGGCAACGGAGAAACTCAACATTTGAAAGAATCTGATTCTTTCTACAAAGCAAGATGTAATAATTATATTCAAACAT
>CAYPKM010000048.1:2436-5284 GCA_964411325.1 uncultured Christensenella sp. | reverse complement strand
AATTTCAACATCTCTTTTTTTGTATAAGGAGTGGTGGATTCTAGCCAATTAATGCCTATCATTGTTATTCCACCCGTAAAGAAACTGACAATTATGTCAATTGGAAGCAAATATTTTTGTTTGTATTTGTTTTTGCTTAGCAAATATCTAATGCTACGGCCAACTGTTGTAGATATTACCGAAGACAATTTGTCGGCGCTATTTTTGTATATTAGTGTTAATTTTTGTCTGTTGTTTACCATAAAGTCAATGACGCATTCAACAAGAGACATAAGCATTTCTTTTTGAGAATTATAGGTTTCATTCTCTATGCTCTTTTCAAATAATTCTTCTTGGAGTTCGTCAATGGCATAGTTGAGCAAATCAGTTTTGTCATTGAAGTGATTGTAAAATGTTGCTCTATGCACCATTGCTTTTTGGCAAATATCGTTGACAGAAAGTTTGTCAAACGATGTGACTTGCATTAGTTCCATAAGGCTGGTGCAAAGCAATTTTCTAGTCCTAATTACTCTCAAATCTTCTTTTTCCATTGTTATCTCCTTTTAGACAAATTGTAATTAATTGTTGTATATTTAACAATTGTTATTTCTTTGTAAAGTTTAATAGGTTGCTTATGTTGGGATTATAGCATATTATTAGACAGATGTCAAAAAAATACACGATTGTCTAATTAAATTAGGGGGGGTATTATGGAAGAAATTAAAGTTGAACATTTAACAAAAGATTATGGAAGTGGTAGGGGAGTGTTTGATGTGTCTTTTGTAGTAAACACTGGAGAAGTATTTGGTTTTTTGGGGCCAAATGGTGCGGGTAAATCTACCACGATTAGACATCTAATGGGGTTTAGTCATCCAGATAGTGGCAAGACACAAATTTTGGGTAAGGATAGCTTTGACAATTACTCCGAGTTTATGGACAGAGTCGGGTATCTTCCCGGAGAAATTGCCCTGCCATCGGGACTTACAGGCTACGAATTTATAGATATGATGAAAAAACTAAAAAATGTTGAAACTGACGAATGGCTTGAGTATTTAATCAAATTGTTTGAACTTGACCCCTCGGGAGAGACCAAAAAGATGAGTTTGGGGGTTAAACGAAAATTGGCTATAGTTACGGCTTTTATGAACGACCCTGATATTTTGATTCTGGATGAGCCTACGAGTGGTCTTGATTTGAAGATGCAACAAACCTTTATTGACTTTATAAAAAGCGAAAAGAAGAGAGGCAAGACAATACTTCTTTCTAGTCACATTTTTAGCGAGGTTGACGCCACTTGTGATAGGATTGCAATCATCAAAGACGGCAAAGTGGTTTCTGAATTTGTTGCTGATGAATTAAAGCACAAAGAAGACAAGATTTACAAAATTCAATTTGGCTCAAAACAAGAAAAGATGAATTTTTTGTCTGAGAGCAAAGATTGTGACAAGTTTGGTGCGAAAAATGATGGCGAAACTACAGCGTTGGCTTTGGTCAATGACAAAGATATTAATTACTTATTAAAGGCAATTTCGAAATATAGCATTGTTTCATTTGAACATCTGAAAGAAACGCTAGAAGATTACTTTATGAAATATTACAAAGAAGACAAAGATTTTGGAGGTGAATTGTAATGGAAGATATAGTCGTTATTCAAAATCTAACTAAAGATTATGGTGATGGAAAAGGTGTTTTTAATTTGAATTTCACTATCAAAAAGGGGGAAGTGCTAGGCTTTGTGGGCTCAAACGGTGCGGGGAAGACCACGACCATTAGGCACATTATGGGGTTTTTGAAACCAGATAGTGGAAGTGTGAGCGTGTGTGGGCTTGATGCTTATTTGGATAGCGAAAAGACCAAAAAATATATTGGTTATGTTCCCGGAGAAATTGCTTTTCCAGATTTGAAAACAGGAAGGGAATTTTTGAAATCTCAAGCAGAGTTTTTGCAAGTAGAAGATATGTCTTATGCCAATTATTTGACCAAAAAGTTGCAACTTGATACCAATGCCAATTTGAAGCGAATGAGTAAGGGTATGAAACAAAAAACAGCATTGGTTGCATCTCTTATGAATGACCCCGAAATATTGATTTTGGATGAGCCCACAACGGGGCTTGACCCACTTATGCGACTTGCTTTTTTGGAAATTTTGGAGAAAGAAAAAAAGAAGGGCAAGACTATTTTGATAAGTTCTCATCTTTATGAAGAACTTGAAAAAGTGTGCGACAGAGTGGCACTTATTGACAAAGGTCGTATTGTGAATATTACCGATATGAATGAAATAAGAAATCGTCCAAGACGGGATTTCAAAATAGAATTTAATAATTCATTTGATTTTGATAATTTCAAACGATTAGAATACAAAATTATTCGTATTCAAGACAAATATAATCAAGTGACAGTAAGTGTAGAAAAAGATAATATCCAAAATCTTATCAAAGATTTGACAAAGTTTGATATTAAATTTATGGCTGAAGTGAAGTATACGTTAGAGAAACATTTTATAAATATTTCAAAAAAGGAGAATAAAAATGATAAGTAAACCATTATTTAAACAGTCTTGCAAAGCCAATGCAATGATTTGGACTTTTGTAACAAGTATAACTTGTGCAATGCTGGCAGTAATTATTTTGGTACTAGGCAATCTTAATGTTGGGTCTATTAGGGATTCTATGGTGGATATGTTTGTAGAAGATGCGATTGAGAGTACTATTACCAAACAATCTATGACATATTTCAATATGACTGAGAATGCACTTGTGGGTTATGAGGATAATGTAGACAAATTAAATATGCTTTTGAATGAACAAATGTTGTCAAATCGTGACAATATTACAGCAGTTTATGATGCTCAAATTGCAAGTGGGAAAAC
>CAYPKM010000048.1:0-2336 GCA_964411325.1 uncultured Christensenella sp. | reverse complement strand
ACCGAGTTTGCATATGTATATATTCCCAATGTTTTGAAGAGTGTTTTGGTTGAGCAATCTTTTGAGTACAATGAACAAACTCATTATATCAAAGACTACTTTTCTGCCGAAAAGATTCAAGAAAAATCATCGTCCTCAATTCTTTTGTTTAGAGCACAGAGCGATATCAAAAAAGACCAATTAATAGAAGAGGCAAAGGCAGAAAATCCAGATATATCTAATGAAGACGAGATAAATGCACTTGTTGCCCCAAAACTTTCAGAATTTAGATTAAATTACATATCAGAGACTTCGGGTGGAATGTTAGAAGACTTGCCAGAAGATGTGACAGATGCTTTGATGGAACTAGGTGAGATGGATATTTATAGTTTGGTAATTGGTACAATATTTTATCGAATAGCGGGGCTTTTGCTTCCAATAATCTTTGTAATTATGTGTTCTAATAATCTTGTATCTTCGCAAGTGGATAGTGGGTCTATGGCTTATGTTTTGTCTACACCAACCAAGCGAAAAACCGTTACGTTTACACAAATGGTATTTTTGGTGTCTGCCATATTTGCTATGTGTTTATTTACCACATTGACAAGTATTGTGTGTTTGGCAATTGTGGGCTCTAGCGAAATTACAATTACATATTCTCAAGTGTTGTTATTTAATCTAGGAGAATTCATTACACTTCTTGCCATCTCTGGTATTTGCTTTTTGTCTTCGTGCTGGTTTAATAGTTCCAAAAAGGCAATGTCTATTGGAGGAGGGCTTTCGATGTTCTTCTTGGTTTCTACAATACTTGGCTTGTTTGGTTCAAAAGTAATTCCATCTGCTATTAGAATTGATGCAATGAATTTCTTTAATTACATATCTATAATATCCCTTTTTGATACTATGTCTATCATAGGTGGAACATTGACATTCCTATGGAAATGGGCAATACTTCTTGCTATTGCGGGGGTTACTTATGCTATTGGAATTATGAAATTTGACAAAAAAGATTTGCCATTGTAAAACGAGGCATTAAACAAAAAAACAGACTACTAAATTGAAACAATTTTTCATTTTTTGGTAGTCTGTTTTTTTAATATTAGTAGACAAAGTGTGTTTGTTTTAGAATAGTCTTTCGGTGTATTCTTCTATTTCTTTTTTGTCCTTTTTTAATTTTTCACCATAATCATACGCTGTGTGTTTAATGTATTCGGCGATGTCTGAAGCCTCTTCAAATAATTCGTTGCGCTTATCATCTTCTGAATTTTCCATTTTTAATTTCAATTTGTATTTTTCCCAAGCAATAATATCGTCCAAGTGATTGTATATGTCGCTTGGCGAAAGCGAGTATGCCGAAACTTTGTTTTTGAAATAATCTTCTATAGTAATATTGATGATGGCTCCATTCTTTGAGGCAGTCTCAGCGTTTTTTCTTCTATTGTGTAGGTTGCCAAATATATCACGATAAACAAATGGGCTGAATTTTGTTTTTTGTACCATAGCAGCACCACCACTATAATTGTATGCGGCATAATAATCTTCGCTTAAATTGCCATTGGTGTCTCTATAATTATATTTTCCCCATTTATCTTTTAGAATTAGAGCATAACCATCTTTGTATTTATTTGCCTCGTAATATTCCTCGCTTTTGTTGCCGTGCTCGTCTTCAAAATAGTAATGTCCTACAGAACCTTTCAATTTCCATTTGTTTTCCATATTATTCTCCCCATAATTTCTAAATATTTGAAAAAAACTATCGCAAATATGTATTCTTCAAATTTTTATTTTTCCCTAAACCTAATTGTTTTATATAGAAAGTATATTATAAAAATGTATCATTGTCAATACCTCATTTTAGGGAGCAAAATCGACCCTCTTAGCAGAAACAAGCAAACATTTTTTACAATATCACAACCGATTTAGTCTTCTATATTTCCCATTTTTAAATAATCGCAATCAAAGAAATAAGACAATTCAATTTTCAAGCCGGAGCATATCTCATAAACAGTACTCAATTTAACTGTCTTTATTTCAGCATTTAATATGGTGCTAATGGTGGATTGTGGCACTCCAGATAATTTATATAATTCATATTGGCTAATATTATTACTTTTTAAAATTTCTTTAATTCTTTTTGCAATTGCATCTTTTAATTTCATATCACAACCCTTGTTTCAATGTGTTGAAGTATTTTTATGATATGATTATTTTTTAAAAAATTACTTCGGTGTGTTGAATTTTTCAAAATATTATGTTAAAATATTCAATATGACGAAGTATTATAAATATTGCTCGGTGTTTGGACATTCAAAAATCCAATACACCGAAGAATTAAGAGAGAAACTCAAACTAACATT
>CAYPKM010000047.1:0-5658 GCA_964411325.1 uncultured Christensenella sp. | reverse complement strand
GTGTCTTGACAGAACGTTTAATGCCACCATTGAAATTGTCTATTACATTGAAATCTCCATCGTAATTTAGTAAATATTTGCCTTTGCTAATCTTGTATACATAACTATTGGCAAAGTCTGTAATAAGCCCCATATATTCTTCTGAAACAAAGTCTATTAGTGCTCCACCCGAAAGCAATCCTTCCAATTGCTCTATAGCATTGTATTCTGCGTTTATTTCATCCAAATCTTTTTGAAGCAAAAGCACACTTTCCAAGTTCTTCTTTTGGATGTCTAGTGTGATACGATTGACATTGATACAAACCTTTAATTCGGTTAGTTTGTCTTCGTTTTCGGCAAGAGTATTTAGAAGGTCATTGTAGTCGTCTTTCGTGTAAATATAATCTTTGGTCTTTTCTCTAAGTTTTTGGGTATTAGATTCCAAGATGTCTAGTTCCTTGTGGAAAGTCTCAACTTTGGCTTTGAACTGGTCAAGGTCGCTAGGATTAAGTAGTAGTGATTGGTCTACTCTTTCTTTGAAAGTGGTTTTGCTATATGGCTTAAGTGCAGAATTCAATTGGTTTAGCTTGTCTTTGTGATTTTCGATATTATTGGTTGCAACCTCGATATCTATTATCGCTTTTTGCTTTTTGTCTGACAAATCATCAAAGTTTTTGTTTAGCCTTGCACTTTCTTTTTGATACATTTCAAGTGTGCGAGTAAGATATGTGATATCTGAAGCAGGGAATGAGTAATCCAAACTATTCTCATATTCAATCTGTTTTTTGACATTTTGTAATTCTTCATTCTGTGAGTGCTCAATGTCTTCTAGGCTATTAATTTTGGATTTGAGAGATGCCAAATTTTCTTTGGCTATGACTATTGCGTCTTCGATATCATCGCATTTCTTGTTTAACGCCTCATTTCTCTCCAAGTAATCATCTTTTAATTCTTGCAAATTATCCAAATCAACATCCAATTCTTTGATGTCTTTCAAAATTTCTGCTATCTCTTTTCGCACACCAATCTCATAATTTTCCATATCGTGAGTGGCAGTCATTACTTCGTCAAAAATATTGAAGTTTTCAACTTCTGACAAACTCTCAGGATTGATTTTGCTTCGAGTAATCGTTAAAAACAAAGCAAAGTCTTGTTTGGTTTTGAATGTGTTGCAATTATTTAATTTGTCCAAGATATCAAGGTTGTCAAATATCTGGGATTCCAATTTTTTGTAGTTGTTTTGCAAATCTAGAATGGTTGTTTTGCATTTCTTAATTTCGGCATTTGTCTCCATAATTTTGGCAGAAGTGGCTGTTAATTTCTCACTAATATCTAGTTTTGTAGCCTTTAATTCTTCCATCTTTTTGGCGTGCAATGCTTTCTTTTCTTCTATTACTTTGCATTCGTTTAGTTGTGCAATTGTACCATCTATTTTCTCTTGATTGTCTTCTTTCAAAATTTGTAATTTGTGTAATTGCTCATCTGTTGCAAGTAACATTTGCTTGTTGTCAACAAGGCTTGCATTCAAACTCTCTAATTCGTCAAGGCAAGCATTAAATCTGCCTGTAAGAATGGTGTAATCGCCATATTTTTCGGTATATTCAATTTGTTTCTCGATATAGTTGATATCCGAAAGTTCGCTTTGTTTGATGTTTAAATTGACTTCCATATCTAGCAATTCTTGTTTGACTGCTAGTTCGTCTTTGATTTTCTCTGCCAATTTTTTGTCTCTTGAAATTTGCAAAGTAAGCGATTTTTCTTGTTTGTCGCTGTTTTTCAAAATTTCTTCCGTCTTGTCAATGGTCTCTTGGTTGATGCCATTATAGACGGCTATTTTTTCTTCCAAAGTGGCTTTGTTTAGGCTAGTAATATTTTTTCTTGCCTTGAGTCTCTCGCTAAGGATTACTCCAAATTGCTCAAGGTCAAAGAGTTTGGCAAGGGTCTTTTTTCTAATAGATGGAGTGTCTGACAAAAATCTATCAAACTCGCCTTGTGGTAGGGCTATACATTTGGTAAATTCCTTTTTGCCAATGCCTATAATTTGAAGTATTGCATTATTGACGTTGTCGGGCATTTCGGCAATTGTCTTGTTGGTTTTTAGGTTATTAAGTATGGCGTCGGCTTTTAGTCCACTTGGTCTTAGTTTGAAATCTCTACGCACGAAATATTTGTTTGTCTTGCCATCGCTTTCTTCCATCTCAAATGTAAATTCTACAAAAGCGTCTTTGGTATTGACGTTGATAATATTTTGTAGGCTGTCTCTGTCTGTTACGCCGTACAAAGCAAGTATTATACTATCCAAAATGGTTGTTTTGCCACTGCCAGTTTCTCCGAATATGCCAAAGATATTGTTTTCGGCTAATTTATTAAAGTCTATTTCTTGCATTGTGACATAACTATTTATGCCTTTGATTTTTAAATTAATCGGCTTCATATAATCCCTCCGACATCAAACTCAAGAAAAGTTCTTTTACTTTTGGCTCTGGCAAAGAACCAGTTTTCGCTTTGACGAAATTATCGAATATCTCTGAGTTTGTTAAATTCTTTTTGCTATCAACCAAACTTGATGCTTTGGCTTGATTGGTAATTACCGACAAAGTAACCAAATTTGGGTGGTTTTTTCTTAAATTTTTGACATCTGTCATAGTGATGTATGGGGTGTAAGTAGAATTATCAATCTCTTCGTCTGTATTGTCTACATTTTCTATGACAATTTTGACCAAATGGTCGGGATATTGAGACAAAATTTTGTGTGCTTCAAGCACTGAGTTTACTGTAAACTTCTTCATAAGTTTGACATCAAGAGGTTGACGAATAATATTTTTGACACCATCTTTGTCTATGTCTGCAATTATTACATTTGTAGGGTCTTCGTTATTTACACTGAAAAATTGATTAATTAGCGAGCCTGAGTAGAAAATATTTTTCTCTTTGTTGACGGTAAGTGTTTTGTGAATGTGTCCTAGTGCAGTGTAGTGTGCGTTTGGGAAAATTCTTTGGTCAACATATCCATATGTAGATGTAAGAGTAGTGTAACTCAAATATTCCTCGGGGTCTAAGTCTATGCCATAACTAGTAAGGTGTGCAACGGTTATATTAATAGTGTCGTCTCTGAAATGACTAGAACCTTCCTTAATCCATTCAGAGATTTTGTCTTGGAGCAAGTCATTAGGTCTTTTGACCGTTTTGTATCTATAAAAGGATGGGAAAGGAAGAAGGGCGACTACACACTTTTCGCCATTCTTTGTTTCAAACTCAATATAACCTTTGCCACAATTAGTAGCAAAAATATTTGTGTCTTTTCTGCTCTTGTCAATATGTATTTCGTCGTAATATCCTACTAGATATATTCCAAATTTGTCGGCGAAAATATTGGCATTGCTTAGCCTCTTTGGGTCGTCGTGATTGCCGGCGATAGCCACTACAGCACAATCACCATTCCTAGACAATTCAACAACTGTGCGATAGAATAATTCTTCGTCTTCGGCAGCAGGAACCAAGTTTTCGTAAATGTCGCCTGCTATGATTACCATATCTACATTGTATCTATTGCTAATCTCCACCACTTGTTTCAATGCGTCTTTTGTTTCTTCAAACCTATCTAGGTCGTCAGTTTTGGCACCAATATGCCAATCTCCAGTATGCAAAATTCTCATGACTTAAATTTTTCTCCATTTTTCATTTTTCATAATTTCATAAGTATTTTAGCATATTATTAATTATATTCAAAATAATAGAGGTCAATTTTTACAAATTTTTAAAAAACAAAAAATTTTTCGAAAATTGTCATAATTGTTGAATTTTGGGTGATGAATGTGCTAGAATATTTGAGATAAGGGAGAGATATTTATGGCATTTTGTGAATATTCAAGTGAAGTGGTTTCTAAAAATAGTGTAAGCATTGACAATGTTTTCATTACCGATTTTTTGCCAAACGCAAATGGTGAATATATTAAAGTGTATTTGTATGGTCTGTATTTGTGTGGCACAAGCAAAGACAATTCGATAGAAATGTTTGAGAAAAATTTGAATATGAAAAAAGATGATGTCGTGAGCATCTTCTATTATTGGCAAGAATTGGGATTAGTGCAAGTAATAGATGTGGGCGAGATAATTATTAGATATTTGCCTACCAAGAATGCTACACAAAAATTGAGAAAATATAATGTAGACAAATACACTGCGTTTAATATTTCTGCACAAGAATTGATAGGCACCAAAATGCTTACCCCTAGGGAGTTTGAAGAATTTTATTATTTGATAGAAGTTATTGGTCAAGAGAAAGAAGCAGTGCTCAAAATTATTGATTTTTGCGTTAAACAAAAAGGCAAAAATGTATCCGTCAATTACATAACTACAGTTGCCAAAAATTGGGCGTATGATGGAGTGAAGACAAGCGAGGATGTAGATGCAAGAATTTTGGATCAAGAGAGACTAACTGGAGATATAACTTTGTTACTCAAAGCAATGGGTATAAGAAGACAAGCAAGCCAAGAAGAATTTTCATTCTATTTGGAGTGGACGAAAAATTATGAAGTGCCACTTGAACTGCTTATTGCTATCGCCAAAAAATCTAAATCAAAACATTTCAAAACTCTCAATGATTTGGTGTTGAAATGTTATAGTTTGAAACTAAATAGCGTGAAAGAAATTTCTGATTATTTTGATGCAAGAGTAGATATGTTTGACATTGCAAAAAGTGTGGTCAAAAATCTAGGTTTGTACTTCGGTGATTTGACTGTAGTGGTAGACACGTTTGTGGCAGAATGGTTGCAATTGGGCTTTGAGAAAGAAGCAATAATTAGACTTGCTAATTTCTCTTTTAAGATGGGAAAAAGAACACTAGAAAGTTTAAATTCACAATTGCAAAATATGTATAAAATGGGTATTCTTACAAGTGATGCAATTGACAACTATATGCAAAATATTGTCAAAAACGATAGTGAAATTGCCAAAATGCTAGATAGTTTGGGGATTGTTAGAAATGTTAATTCTACAGATAGAATGTTCTACAAAACGTGGCTCTATGATTGGAACATATCAAAAGAATTGATTGAATATGCTACAAGTCTTGCTAGTGGCAAATATATGCCAATGCAGTATTTGAATAATGTTTTGTCCAAATATCATAGTGAAAATATTTCTACTATTGATGAGGCAAAAAAGGTTGTTTTGACAGTATCAAAAACTAGTAATGAAAAGTCTGCCAAAGAGGCAAAGAAGAGAGAGTATTCAAAAGAGGAATTGAGTAGTCTATTTGACGATATATCAGAGATAGAGATATAGTATAGGAGATGAATAATGGAGATTAGAAGTAAGGCATTAAAAACGATATTAAAAAGAAAACTAGATGCAGAAGCTTTGGCTGACGAAAAATTAACGGAAGTTTTGAAAGATGAAGAAATCAAAATATTGTTTGTTGCTTGCAAAAAATTAATTGTGGATATTGCCAAACTTGAAGTGGATGGCAAGGATTCAAAAGCACTCAAAGATGAGTACAACAAAAATAGAGAATTGATAGCAGATTTGCTTAAACAAAAAGGCTTTGACAAGAAAGATTTGAAACCGAATTATTCTTGTGCAATTTGCAAAGATTCGGGCATTGTGAATGGAGTAGATTGCAAATGTTTAAAGACAGAGATGAGCAAAGAACTCATTCTTCTTAGTGGAATAGATATG
>CAYPKM010000046.1:0-5919 GCA_964411325.1 uncultured Christensenella sp. | reverse complement strand
TTTTTTTGGCAGTATTGATAGTTATCAATAGTACTCTTTTTACTGTGCAAACTATTAGAGTCAATTGGCTGACAACCAAATGCAATATTGAAAAGAAAAAAATTGACGATTATACTATTGCTGACAATGTTGAAAAGGGTGGTAGTGTATTTTTGGTCAATAAAAATGAAATATCGTCGGCTTTGGAGAAAAAATATCCATATCTTAGGGTTGTTAATATTGAGACTAAATTTCCAAACAAATTGGTTATTCATAGTGCTGAGAGAGAAAGTCTATTTGCTATACAATTATCTCAAGATGATTATGCTATAGTGGATGAGATGGGAAAAGTGTTAGAAAGATGTAATAGTTCGGTTTTCGCTGGGTCAGAATTGGAAGTGAAACCTATTAGGGTGATTTTGGAAAATGGAATTAATATATTGCCTATAAATATGGAAGAGGGGAATATTGTGGATAATGAGTTTTTGGTGAGTGTGCTTACCCAAATTTCCAAATCTCTCAGAGAGTCCAATTATATCCCTACTACTAGCAAAGGCGTCTTTAGGCAATTAACAATCTCAAATACGGGCGACAATGCCGAGCTTTCTTTCCAAACTAGGAATGGAATGAAAATAATTTTGGAGAATGCGTTGACGGAAACTACCAATAAGTTTCTTTTGGGCTTGTCGCAATACAATAAATATCATCAAGATGGCGTAGTGACGGGCAGTGTGATTGTGGCAGACAACGTCGACTATGGATATTATGCTAGATATGTTAGTTTGGCGTGAAATGATTGCAAAAATTAGTGATTCAAGTTGTACCAAAGAAAAATATTGAGAATAAATATGAAAAGTACAAAAATAGGGTGGGCATTGCTCGCCTTTATTTTTTTTGAGATTTTGTCGCATATTACAAATTGCAAGCAATTTTTTTGAGCAAAGCATTCAAAAAATTTGACATACTTTTGCTTTATTTATATACTTTATATGTAAAATTAATTTAGGTTGACTTATGAAAGATATTGTATTGGTAATGGATTTTGGTTCGTCAAGAATTACAGTCCTTACGGGAATGAAAGATGTTAATAATAGTTTCAGACTGCTGTCTAGTGTGGATTTGGAATATGAGGGCTTTGCAAATGGCGAATTTGTGGAGCCGAATAATCTCAAAAGCCAAATTGCCAAAGTTGTAAATGATGTAGAAAATGATTTGCAGAGTAGGATTGGATTTTTGTTTGTGGGGGTGCCTGCTGAATTTTGCTTTTCTTGCGAAAAGATGTTAACCAAAACATTCGCAAAAAACACCAAAGTAACAGCCAAAATTATAGATGAGTTGTTTGAGAATGATAGAGAAGAAAATCCTTATCAGACACATACAATTATCAACAAAGCACCACTATATTACATCTTGAATGAAGACAATAGGACTAATGACCCGATAAATCAATTAGCCAATAAGTTGCAAGCCAAAACAAGTTATGTGCTTGTGGAAAATAAATTCAAAATATTGATATCTGGCATACTAGAAGAATGTGGTATCAAAAATTATGATTTCTTGTCTAATTCACTGGCTGAGGGTGTGTATCTAATAGACGAACACAAAAGATGCGAAGGGGCAATACTTGTAGATTCGGGATTTGTGACTACTAGCGTTTGTCAATATTTGGGCGATGGAATACAAGAGATGCGAAGTTTCTCGATGGGTGGTGGATTTGTAACTGCTGACTTGACGAGAATACTAGATATATCTTACGAAGAGGCAGAGGAGTTGAAGTGCAAGGCACTGATTACCCTAAAGCCTTTGGGAGTAGACTTCTACGAATTGGATAATGGCAAAAAGTTCGGTGTCAAGAATGTCAATGATATCATACTTGGCAGACTAGACAAAATTACCGATGCTATAAGGTCGTGCTTGGATAGTTTTGAGGTCAAATTGCCAGATTATATACCTATACACTTCACTGGTGGAGGTCTTAATTATTTCGAAGGTATCAGTGATTATTTGCGAAAAGAATTTGGTCGTGCTATAATACTATGCAAACCTAAAGATTTGCTCTATTCTAGACCCGATTTGTCAAGTTCTATTAGTTTGTTAAATATGGCATTAAACATATATAAATGAAGGAGAATCAAATGGAATTATTCAAAGAAGAAAATGATGTTTTAGACGAAAATACACCTATATGCAAAATCAAAGTTGTAGGAATTGGTGGTGGTGGCAATAATGCTGTCAATAGAATGATATATGCAGATATCACCAGTGCTAGTTTCGTGGCTATCAATACGGACAAACAAGCGTTGCTTATGTCCAAGGCTCCTAGCAGATTGCAAATTGGCGAAAAGTTGACTCGTGGACTTGGTGCTGGTGCTGACCCAGAAATAGGCAAAAAGGCTGCTGAAGAGAGTAGAGAATTGATAGAAGAAATCCTTAAAGACACCGACCTTGTATTTGTAACTGCAGGTATGGGTGGTGGCACAGGAACAGGTGCTGCACCAGTTGTGGCTAGCATTGCCAAAGAGATGGGAATACTTACTATTGCCGTTGTTACCAAACCTTTTAGATTTGAGGGTAAAAAGCGTATGGAGAATGCCGAAAATGGCATTAAGGAACTAAAAAATGTAGTAGATACTCTAGTTGTTATTCCTAATGACAAGTTGCTAACAATTGTGCCAAAAAATACTCCAATTGTAGAGGCGTTTAAAACTGCTGATGATGTTTTGAGACAAGGTATACAAGGCATTAGTGATTTGATTGTAACATCAAGTCTTATAAATCTAGACTTTGCCGATGTCAAGGCTATAATGAAAAACAAAGGCTTGGCTCATATGGGCTTGGGTAGAGGAAAAGGCGAGAATAGAACGATTGAGGCTGTTAGACAGGCTGTTTCTAGTCCATTGCTAGAGACAACTATTGAGGGGGCTACAGGTATAATACTTAATATCAAAGGCTCAGCAAACTTGACACTTGACGAAGTTTATGAGTCGGCTGATTTGGTCAAAGAAGTGGTTGACCCATCTTGTAATATCATATTTGGTAGTGGAATAGACCCAAAAATGGAAGACGAGGTAGAAATAACGGTAATTGCAACAGGCTTTAATGGTGGCACTGCTACTGACGAAATGAAACAAGAAGTAAAGAGAAATATCGTCAATAATTATGTAGAAGAGCAAGAAGAAAAGAGTGATGAAATAGAACCTTTGGAAGAGCCAAAGAAGACTATTCCTAGCTGTAGGGTAGAAGTAAGCGATAGTGATATTCCGGGCTTTATCAAAAAATTAAAAAATAGATTCTAAGTGGTCAAAAAAAAGAATAAACAAATTAAGTGTTTATTCTTTTTTTTGTGCCTAAATTATACAACTATGCAATTATGCAAAAATCCCCTAAATGTAGTACAATATTTAAAATTTAAGTTTGGGGGAAATATGACTCTATATATAGAATATATATTGCTAGACAATATCACGCTAGATTATATGTTGCTAGGACTTATTGGCACTATCCAAAAAAGGAAATTAAAAAAATCAAGGCGAATTTTTGCAAGCATAATTGGTGCTATTTTTGCCATATTCTTGCCGTATCTTGTCAAATACAAAGTGCTTGCTATTGTATACAAAGTAATGTGTGCTTTGCTTATGATTCTAGTTCTTCGTTCGCACAAAACTTTGGGGTCATATATGTGGGATGTTTGTCTATTATTTTTCTTCACATTTCTATTTGGTGGGGTGTTTATTGGTGTGCTTGGCATTATGGGGGTGGAATATTCTACTAGTAGTCTTTTGCTATACAATTTCGACATTCCACTGGGTGTGTTCCTAATAATATTCTATATAGGTTTTTGGCTACTAAAAAAGGTGATAGAGGCACTAAACACACAGGTGAAATACAATAATTTTACTCACCAAATAACTCTAATAGATAATAATACTGAAGTGAGTGGCATAGGATATATGGATAGTGGCAATGTGCTTACGCGTGACGGCGAGGCTGTGAGTATTATTTCTAGCGATTTGTTTTTTAGACTATATCAAAATTATTCTTCGTACAAATTTTTGTTTAGGAATATCGACCATAGCATTCTCAAAAATGCTAGTTATATGAGTATTGCATCGCTATCCAAGGCAGAAAAATATCTGTCTTTTAGGATAGACAAACTGATTATTGACCAAAAAGAATACGAAAATGCTTGTGTGGCTGTATCGCTTAAAAATTTCAAAGCATTTGATTGCATTATCAATTCGCAATTTATGGGAGAGGGAAAATGTTGAAATCCAAAATTAATTGCTATTTAAAAAAATTAAAAAGTATCTGGCAAAAGGTGTTTAAATCACAAGAAAATATACTACTATATCTATGCAATGGCGAGTCCTTGCCCGAAATTCTCACAGAAGATGAGGAAAGTAAGTACATAAATATGCTGGGGGGAGAGGATAGTGAATATGCTAGACAAAAATTAATCGAACACAACCTAAGGTTAGTGGTGTATGTTGCCAAAAAATTTGGCAATTGTGATGTGGAAGTAGAGGATTTGATATCTATAGGAAGTTTGGGGCTTATCAAGGCTGTCAATTCGTACAAAAGCGACAAGAATATCAAGATTGCCACATATGCCAGCAAATGTATAGAAAATGAGATACTTATGTACTTGAGGAAAATAAGCAAACAAAAGCAAGTAATGTCTCTGGACGAGCCTTTGAATGTGGATAGCGAAGGCAACGAACTAGTGCTTAGCGACCTAATCCCCGATGAAGGGGATTGCCCTCAAGAAGATATGGAAAAGAGTACCGAAAAACAAATTTTGTGGAAAATAATTAATAAACTAGCAAGTAGAGAAAAAGAAATAATGGTGCTCAGATTTGGACTAGAGGGTGGTGAAGAATTAACCCAAAAGGAAGTAGCAGATAGTCTAGGGATTAGCCAAAGTTATATAAGCAGACTAGAAAAAAAGATAGTCGTTCGCATCAAAAAAGAAATGTCAAAATTGGCGTGAATTTTTTGTCAGAAACTAGGAAATATTGGCTAAATTCCACTACTTTGGTCGAAAAGGGTGGTCTTAAGAATAAAAATAGGTGATATGTCCCAAAATATTCCTAAATAAACTATTTAGGAGTGTATTATGAGTAGCAAAGTAGTAATAACTGGCATAGATACCAATTCTCTACCCAAACTTAGTAGCAAAGAACAATTGGATTTGATGATAGCACTGAAAAATGGCGATAGTGAGGCTAGAGAAAAATTCGCAATAGCCAATATGCGACTAGTGCTAAGCGTATTGCAGAGATTTAGGGGTAGATGTGGCTGTACTGACGACCTTTTTCAGGTGGGTTGTGTGGGGCTGATGAAAGCGATAGATAATTTTGATGTGAGTCAAAATGTCAAATTTTCCACATACGCCGTTCCAATGATAATAGGCGAAATCAAAAGGTTTCTAAGGGATAATAATAGCGTTAGGGTGAGTAGAAGTCTCAGAGATACGGCATACAAAGTACTCAAGGCTAGAGAAGAACTAATCAAAAATAATAGCGAAGAGCCAAATGTAGAGATGGTGGCAGACTATCTAGCAATACCTGTGTCAGAAGTGGCTATTGCACTCGAGGCTATTAGTGAACCTATGTCGCTATGCGACCCTGTGTATAATGATGGCGAAGACACAATATATCTAATGGACCAAGTAAGCGACAACAAAGATAGCGAAGAAAAGTGGATAGAAAATCTCAATCTCAAAGACGCACTTCTCAAACTAGACGATAGAGAAAAAGAAATTGTGAGACTGAGATACTATATAGGCAAAACCCAAATGGAAGTATCCGAGGAAATTGGCATTTCTCAAGCCCAAGTAAGTAGGCTAGAAAAGAATGCTATCAAAGCCATCAAAAAAGCCTTTTGAAAAAATATATCAAAAAACCAAGATGCAAAGAAAACCTCTTTGTGTCTTTTTTT
>CAYPKM010000045.1:0-6255 GCA_964411325.1 uncultured Christensenella sp. | reverse complement strand
ATTATACATTTATTAGATAGATAAATGTATCTTTTAATATGGATTTGGGAAGGTATTATAATGTCATATGATGATTTTAACAAAATGGTCAAAATTGTCAAAGATGAACATTTATTTTTGAAAGAAGGGGAGGATAAATTTATCCAATTAAAAGACAAAGCTGAAAGTGGTGATGTCTTAGCTGAATTTTCATATGGCGAACAGTTATATTATAATGAAAAATATATGGACGCTATTTATTGGCTAGCAAAAGCCTTTTTTGATAATAGGGATAATGGTTTGCTTTATTTGTCTGATTTGTTAAACGATTCTTTGATAAGAATGAAAGATAAAGTAATAGATATCAAAAAAGAAGGTTATGGATATGATGTAAACATTCCTATTAATGTAGTAATGGTGGACGGCGAAATGGAATATCTGAAGTCTATTGGACACAAAAACGGATATGTGGTTGAATATAGCCGTATTGGCTCGGTGAGCAATAGCTTTAGGACAATGATAGACAAATATCAAATTATTGTGGTAACCAAAAATCCAAATGTTCAATTGCAAAGGTATTTTGTTTATATGAATATGTATTCAAAAGTGCAATGGGATAAATTAATAGAAGATTTTGATTACAAAAGAAATCTTAGAGATGAAAGTCAAAAAATAAAGGCAACGGGGATTATGGTGACTGACAATTCTAAAGATTTGAATGATGAATATGACTTTTTAAAGGATTCCGATATCAAAATAGGAATCGCTAATATGGAAGAAATTTTAAAGGAACGAAAAAGAAATAATATTAAAGGAATTAAGGAGAATAATATGAAAATACATAAAGCGTTTGGATTAGACTTGGGAACAACAAATAGTACTGCGTCAGTTTTTGTAAACGGAACAAGCTTTTGTGCAGAAGACGCAAGGCAAAAGGCAATACCATCAATTGTAGCCAAAAAGGATAATGAATTCGTTGTTGGAGCATTAGCAAAAAACAATGTTAATTTGCAAAGAATTCGTTCAATCAAAAGATTGATGGGAAAAGATGAGGAAGTCTCTTTGGGCAATGAAAAGTACAAACCAGAAGAAATTTCGGCACAAATAATTAAATATTGTGCCAATCTTTTGAACAAGCAAATAGACAAGCCCTCTAATGTTATGTATGATAGAATTGTTATTACAGTTCCTGCATACTTTTCTATTGCACAAAAAGATGCTACAAGAAGGGCGGGAGAACTTGCTGGATTGGAAGTGTTGATGTTGCTAGAAGAGCCAACATCTGCTGCTGTTAATTATACTATAAAGAACAATATAGAAAATGGTGTCTTTATGGTTTATGATTTGGGTGGTGGCACATTTGACGTGTCAATTATCGAGAAAATTGAAAATATTCCTGTCGTTTTGGCAACTGCTGGAAATAACTTTTTGGGTGGTGACAATTTTGACAATATGCTTGCTAGATATTTCATTGATGTTTTAAACAATGATTTGGGATATGATATTGACGCCGATCTAAAAATATCAGACCCGCACAAATATAATGCTCTTTTGTTGGCAGCGGAAAACACGAAGAAAAATCTTTCTCAAAATGATTCATATTCTATCAATTATTATGATGTATTCAAAGACAATTCGGGAGTAGATTTGATTATTGACAATTTTACAAGAGAACAATTTGAAGATATTATCAAAGACAAGATTTTGATAGATACATTCGAGGAGTGTCAAAAAGCACTTAATGCATTTGAAAGTGCAGGCAGAAAAATATCTGAGATACAAGCCATTTTGATGGTGGGTGGTTCTAGCCATATTCCGTATATTAAGCAAGCATTAAAGGAAAAATTTGTAGATACAGGACTTATCAAAGAGATTGTGGTGGAAGACCCGGATTTGTCGGTTGGTTATGGCGCGGGAATTATTTCTGCAACTCAACCAATAATAATTGAAGACGAAAATAACAATATAACTGTTGAAGTTAATGCTCCGTATTTGTATGATGGAATAACAAATATATCAGGAAGGGTCTTGAGTGGAGAGATTACCAAAATTGGATTGATGTCAAAAAATAAACAATGGTTTGCAAATGTTGAAAACGACAAATCTTTCTCAATTGATATCGAAGATAGTGTAACGCAATTAGATTACAAATTTTATTGTGGCGAAAATGAAATTTCGGGAGTAAGTGAAGATGTTTCAAATAATAATTTAATTGCTCCTACGCCAATCCAAAATGAAACTATACGTATTGAAATAATTGACCTTGACAAACAAGAAATTGATAATTTCCCTTTGGTAAACAAAGGCGAGGCTTTGCCTTGTAGTGCGACACATAATTTCAAAGTCAATGAGTTTAGTAGAGAGCAAATAGTTTTGCCAGTAAAGGAAGGATACAGGGAAATATATAGAATCGTGGCAGATTTGCCACAAAATACTGCGATTGGGAGTAGAATTACCATCAATACCGAAATTGACGTTTTGGGCAAGGTAACGCTTTCTATATCTTTGAATGGCAAGCAAATAAAAGGAGAAATAGTTTATACCGAAGTAAAATCAACTAATACTTCTATTGACGACGGTGATAGCAGATTTTATGACAAAATATTAAATGTGAAAGGAAAGGAAAAAGAAAAGTTTGTCGAAAGACAAGAAAATATTATTAGAGAGCTTTCAGAGGCAAAAGCAAATAATGATAATGGACATTATTCGGATGTTATGGACAAATATGAAACATTGGTTAGTGAGTTGCCTAATGAAATACCAGATTTGACCGAAAGTGATTTTGACGATATTGAGAAAGAATTACAAGAGCTTGCAAAATCAAATCCAAATATGAATATGTCCCAAATCGAAGATGATGTTTACTTTGGGAAAAGATCTTTATCAAGAAAAGATTATACGCAAGCCCAAGAGAAATACAAAAGTCTTTGTTCTATAAAACAAGCCTTTTCGCTTTCTCCAAAGAATATGCTTGCCTTTATTATGCACTATGTAGCTGAGATATTGAAAGAAGCAGATAGTGCGAAATATATGATTCAAGATTCTAGATTGGCTCAAGATATTAATGAAGAAATTCAAAAAGTCAATACTTTCATCGGTTCCTTAGACTTGGAAGAAATATTTGAAAAAGATGATGAGGATTGCAGAGATATGATGCAGAGATTTCTTTCGAAAACAAGGAGATTAGTGTCACTATTAGAACAAACTGGAATCAAAGAAATTAATGAAAAAATTAATAATTTCAAAGGAAGAATTAGTAAGGATTAATATGAGTCAATTAAATTTTTTGGCATCGCAATTTGCAGATAAAAAGCGGGATTATTCTACATATTTTTGTCCATATTGTGGAGAGGAGAATAGAATCAATTCGTCAGAGTGTAAATATTGTTCAAGCTCATTGCTTGAATACGAATCTTTAATATTTGAATACTACAATCTCTACAATGAAGCTGTTGAATTAGTTAAAAACAAAGAATTGTTATCTGCTTATGAGAAAATTGTCGTTTTTTTTAAATTATTATAAGGAAGATGTTGACGCAAATAGATTAAAACTTTTTATTTTAAAACAACTAAAGGACAAAAGTTTTGAGAAAAAGGCAGAGGCTTATATTTCCGAACACAGAGATAGATGGGTGGCAAATCTTGTTGATTGCCCCAAAGGTGTTGTTTCTATAAAAGACTTTGCACTCAAAGAGTCCTTTGAAGGACGTCCTAATCAAATTATGGACAATAGTATTTTGGTAAATGAAAAAACCAAACAGAAATTCGCCAAAGATATAAAGGAGACATTAAATTCTCTTTATAGTATTTATATCAAGGCAAAAACAGTCAAGAAAATAAAAGATAAAAGGATGTGTGAGTTCGTTTCTTTTTATGAGAAGACTCTTCCTTTGTTTTTGAAGAAACACAATCTATCTTTGATAGATTATTATCACCAAAACATCAATCAGTTGAATGATGAAAACAAAAAATGCATTGGAAATATTGAGATTATATCAAATAAGAAACTTGAAGATGGCTTGATTTCTGAAGTGTTTTTCCCAGAGATAAGATATAAGAATTTTATTATTCAAAAGGCAAAAATAACAGTTATAAAAAATAATTGATTACATAGGAGAAAAAATGAATCTTGATTTTAATAAAGAATCTTTGTTTGAACATTTTCGGATTTCATCAAATTGTTCGAGAGTAGAATTAAATAGGCAATTTCAAATCAAACCGGAATTAAGGAAAGAATTGCCACATTATATTCAAATTTTAAATAATGAGAAAAAACTTTTTGCAGAAGAATTATTTAATACTTACATTGATGGACATTTCTTTACCATAGAGGATTATTTGTCTAATGAGATAGAATTTGATGTGTTCAAAAAGAAATTAGCTTCGTTTATTAATGCGATACGAAGATTTGATGAGGTGATATCAACTATCAAAATTAGTGGCAAAACATTTGATACTTTGCTTAGTGAAGTCTGTAACTTTGATAATTTTGAAGAATTTAAACATAGCGATATTGATAATGCAAAAGAAATATACAAGGCTATGATTGATGCGTGTCTGAAAGAAATTCAAACAAAAATCAAATCCATTATTAATACCTTAAATAGCAAAGGCGTGAATTCGTTGTATCGTGTACTATCAGCTATTTCCAATGACGAAGTTAAGAATATGTTTTTGGATACTTTTTATGATAATTTGGGGACAACTCTCGAAACTTTGACTCTAAGGAAAGAAGACAAAAAACTTTTTGATGATAGTGTTAATTTTTTAGTAGGATTGACAGACAAAATTTTCAAAGATGAAAAAATATATCAGTCTTATAAATTTTGTTGTAACAAATTATTTGCTGAGAATGTAAAATCGGACAAAATGATCAAGTTAATTGGAAGATTTGATCCTAAAGATTTGAAACCAGTAATTGAAAAATATATTAATACTTCTTTGATGACATATATTTTGTTTGAAAATATTCATAAATATGATTTTGAGGATATACAAGAGCAAGCAGAACTTGCACAAGCATATGTGGATATTGCCAAAGAAAACGGTCTGAAAATAGAAAATATAGACATTCTTAAAATATTGATTGAATTCAATAAAAAGGGTGAGAAGTGGTATGAAAAATATAAAAATAGCGTAAGTGCGATTGTTGACCAAAGTAGTTTGTCGTCTGCAATTTATAATGTCTGTGTTTGGGTTTATCACAATTCCGTCTTGTCAAAAAACAAAATACTTTTTACGAATTTGATTTTAAGAAGCTCGGATTTTGAAAGGAGAATAGATAGCCTTTTTGGATATATAAATAGAGTTGAAGAAGCTATAGAAAGGAAATATGGAAATGGCGATAATGAGTATTTAAAGATTATTGCAATGAGACAAGCAATTATTGAGAAACAAGACGAAATGCTTGATTTGATAATTGATTTTTATGCAATAACCATAATATCTCCTGACTTGGTAAAAACATTTGACCAAATATATCTGTTGATGATTGAAAATGCTTCGATAGCTTTGGAAAGAATGGAAAAGTGCGATGATGCGAGAGGTGTTTATTTGGAACACAAAAATGTACTAGACAATGCTGGTAGCAAATCGAATTCTTACAGTCGTTCAACTGTGTCTTCGGATTGTTATATTGCTTCTTGTGTCTATGGCTCTTATAATTGTCCTCAAGTATGGACTTTGAGAAGATATAGAGACAATTATTTGGGAAAGTCGTGGGGTGGAAAATTGTTTATAAAATTTTATTATGCCATCAGCCCGACATTAGTTAAATTATTCGGAAACACGAAGTGGTTCAAAAGTTGGTGGAAAAAATATTTGGATAAAAAAATCGAAAAATTGAAAGAGGTGGGATACGAAAGTACTCCATATAATGACAAGAAATGGAAATAATTAAGTTTGTCTACACATTATATTTTTATTCATTAAAAAATACATTTACCTATTAGATAAATGTATTTTTTTAGTCAGCGAAGTTTGATGTTTCTTCTATTATTTTTCGCAATAGATTTCATATTTTATACTGAGGGGTGTCTCTCAGATTGGAATTTTGCCTAAAATAATAGACAATTTACTCAAACATCAATTATTTGAATAATGAAAGGATTTGCCCCTTAATTGCATTCCACGCAGTTTTTAGGCTTGGATAAGACAGCTTTTCTTCAACCTCGTCAAAAGGAATCCAATATGTATCGTGAGTATCCTCGCTTGTATTATCACTTACGCCCTTGTCTATAGCGATATACATAAAGCACTTGCAGTTTTCGCCACTAG
>CAYPKM010000044.1:0-6620 GCA_964411325.1 uncultured Christensenella sp. | reverse complement strand
CCTTGCCTTCGTTGTCTACCACAAACTTAGTCATCTCATCATAGAATTTCCTAGTATTGTTTTGTTATTTGTAAAGTCAAAAAGTAGATAAATACGCACAAACCAATCTTTTTAAGCAAATTCCAAAGCAAGTCTATCTGCAATTAGTGCCACAAATTCCGAATTTGTTGGTCTTTCATTCTTTTCAATTATTTTAAGCCCAAAGATATCGTTTAGATGAATAATCTTTCCTTTGCTAAAAGACACATCAAGAGCGTGTCTAATTGACCTTTCTACTCTGCAAGCAGTTGTTTTGAATTTACTAGCAATAGCAGGATACATTATTTTGGTAATAGCACCAATATATGACGGATTTTCTATCGCTAGTTTTATAGTTTCTTTCAAAAAGGAATATCCTTGTAGATTGGCAGATATACCTACAGACAAAAGGATGTCAACTAGTTTTCTCTCTAAACCTTTGATATCCATACTTTCAATTTCATCATTTTCTTCTAATATTTCATTTTCATTTTTCATAATCTCATCTTCCTATAATTTTTTTCTTTTCTCGTCAACGAAAGTTCTTCCACTTTAACTCATTTGTGCAATAATTGCAAAAGAATTGAATTTATTTCGTTCAAATTATCAAAAAAACTTCAAAAAATTATCATTTTGACTCTCAAAAAGGTCGGAAATCGTCGGTTTTGGATTAAAAAACAAAAAAATGGCACACTAATATTGTTTTTGTAAAATCTTATGATAAAATGTTTATAAAAGGTTGAAGGGACATATGTTTCTCCAACCTTTTGCATTTTTAAAGGAGGTATGATATAATATGGAAGTATTAAATGATTTAATCAAAGTGGATGAAAATGGAACCATAAGTTATGTTGGATGGGTTGAATGGAAACATATTCCTACTGGAATAACACATTGTCCTATATGTTTGGTATTGGATAAATGAAGGAGAAAATATGAAATATTTAGATTTGGTTGAATTAATAAAAGAAAAGTTCGCATATACAAAGGCTGGTGTCAAAGTTGGAGATTTTGGTGCTGTTATGAGCGAAAAGGCTGTAAATGGTAAGTGGCAAGTGATTTTTTCAGAATTCAATACTGGCAAAGATATTGCAGATATTATGGTCAATGAAGATGATTTAAAAGTTCACGAAAGTATACCCAATGACAGATATCCAAAAAAATAGTATATAATTAAATATTAATAAAAAAATTGAAGATACTTTGAATGTATCTTCTTTTTTCTTAAAGTCAATAATGCGAATTAAATTCAATTAATGTAATAGATATTATTTATTATATTATCTAGTTTCATCCAAATATGTAGCAAGCATATCACAAGTATGGAATATACAAGCCAATGGGAATTTGTAATAAGCCTCGCTTAATCCATATGCTCCACCTTTTACCCTAGCATCAAATCCACCCATATGCCAATTGATAATCATAGCCTCTTCTCTAGTCAATCTCAAAAAACCAGATATAATATAAACTGATTTTTCTCCGTGACCATATGGCAAATTGTCTTCTACAGTATAATAAGGCACTTGAACCCAATTGCCATCAACCTTTTTGTTTTTAAAATCATTTTTGAATGTATCAATTTTGCAAACATCGTGAAGAAGACCACATATAGCGATTGTCTCCATTCTTTCTGGTGTCAAATACTCTTCACCATATTCATTTTTCAAAGAATTCAAAAATCTATTATACACATTGATAGAGTGCTGACATAGTCCCCCCTCATATGCCGAATGAAATTGAGTACTTGCTGGAGCGACAAAGAAGTCGGATTTCTTTAGATAATCAAGTAGTTCTTTTGCACCCTCTCTTTTGATATTATTTTCAAATATTTCAATAAATTTCTCTTTTGAATTTTCCATAAAGTCCTCTGTGATTTTTAAAAAATTTTGGCAATAGTTTTCCCCCACATTGCCAAATAATATTAGTGAAGTTTCCTATGAATGTGAAATGCTAAACCCAAGACATCATCGCCAAGCAACATTGCATTATTAGGAGTCAATCTCTCCAAATGTATATTCAAATCAGCGTCAAACGTACTTATGATTTTTTCTTTTAATTCATTAGCCGAAACCTCGTCGCCAGTATAAACAATTCCAATTGGATAATCTGCCACATTTTCACCCAATTGTCTGATAATATCCAATAATTTCGAAACTGCTTTTTTCTTGCCCGACACCTTGTCGTACAATTCTACTTGACCGTCGATATTCACATTCCAAATATTCTTGATATTAAGCATTGTTCCACCAGCGATTGGAATATCCGAAACAATATTATTCTCTTCCAACTTCCTAGATGAATTTGTCACGAAGAAGAAAGCACTTTCGTTAATTATATCAATAGACTTCTCTACAATGCTATTAATACTCTCGCCTTTGCGATAAAGCATAGCGCATCCGTATGTCACAAGACCCTCGCCAATTGAGATATTCTTGCTATCTATTAGTTCCAAACGCCTATCCGGATATTTTTCTTCTAGCAAAAGTTTGGCTTCCTTTAGCCCATCCACATTTTTAATCTTTTCGCTACTATGTACAAAAATTACATCATCACCCATCAAAAAGCAAGGCTCAAATATTTGGATATATTCTTCTGCAGTAATATCTACATATTCAAAGTTGGAGCCTTTCTTTAATTTCGAAAAAAAACCATCAAAATCAAAATCTTCTTCGTAAATATGTACTTTCCCATTCTTTTTGTAAGGATAATGAACACATTCTATTCCTAATTTCTTAATCGATTTAATATTCAAATCTGACGAACTGCCAGCAAATAACAAACTCATAAATTCTCCATTATTTCATTGTTGGGAACAAAACTGTATCTCTAATATTAGGAAGGTCATAAATAAGCATTACAAATCTGTCTATTCCAAATCCCAATCCACTCATTGGAGGCATTCCGTGTTCCATAGACTTCAAGAAGTCTTCATCAACATCCATTGTTTCTTCGTCACCATTGGCTTTTTCTACCAATTGCTCCATCAAAGTCTCTCTTTGAATCATAGGGTCTACAAGTTCAGAATAAGCGTTACAAATCTCTGCCCCACAAACAACCACTTGGAATACATCAGTTACTCTGCTGTCATTATCATTTCTTCTAGCCAAAGTTTTAAGCACAGCAGGATAATTGTACAAAATTGTAGGTCCCACAATATTTTCTCTAATCTTTCTTTTGTAAATATAATCAATCAATGTTCTTACAGACTTGCATTCTTCCAAGTCTTCTCTACTAAATAGACCTCTCTCTATCACTTTTGATTTGAATTCGTCCAAATCGGTTATATCCAAAAATTCAAAGCCCAAAATCTTGGTCATTTCTGCCACATAATCAATTCTTTCCCATTCCTCTTTGCCAAAATCAATTTCCTTTCCTTGATAATTAATCTTGCAAGTACCCAAAGTATCGTTTAATAATTTTTGAACTAGTTTTTTGAAGAACACAATATTTTTCTCAAAATCCCAATATCCTGCATACCATTCAACTTGAGTAAATTCTTGCAAATGAGTAGCATCCATTCCTTCGTTTCTGAAGTCTTTTCCCAATTCAAAAACTTTGGTAATGCCACCAGCAACGGCTTGTTTTAACCAAGTTTCAAATGCAATTCTTAGGTTGCAATCCAAGTCAAGTGCATTGTGATGTGTAAAGAAAGGCTTAGCCGATGCACCCGAAACGGCAGTTTGAAGTATAGGAGTTTCAATTTCTATAAATCCATTATCTTCCAAATATCTTCTGATAGTAGACACAATTTTGCTTCTACCCAAAAATACTTGTCTCGAAGTCTCGTTTGTAATCAAGTCCAAATATCTCTGTCTATAACGAGTCTCAATATCTTGCAAACCGTGGAATTTTTCAGGCAAAGGAAGCATTGCCTTGGATAGCAATTTGAAATCATATGCCTTGACTGTAATCTCGCCAGTTTGAGTAGTATACAATTCACCCTCAATGCCCACAAAGTCAGCAATGTCCACAAAGTCTTTGAAGAATTTGTATTTGTCTTCAGCAATCTCATTAACGCTCAAGGATACTTGAATTTTGGCATAGATATCGCTCAATTGAATAAACATAAATTTACCAAAAGCCCTTCTAAAAGTCATTCTTCCAGCGATGGTTGTTCTTGTGCCCATCTCCAAATTTCTAGCCTCGGCAATAGTATGGGTAATATCAAATTTGGAAGCATAAGGATTAATTCCCATTTCCTTCAAGTCTTTAATCTTTTTAGCCCTAATATCTACTTCTTTGTATAAATTTTCGTCTTGCATTTTTCCGTCCTCAACAAATATATTTTATTATCTCGTGATTATTTAAGAATGCAAACTTTTCAAATCAAAAAGATTTAGCATTTCGCAATTCCTAAAAATTATCAAATAACATTACAATATATATTATCAAAGGATATCTCGATTGTCAATAAAAAGTCACACATCATAGCCGAAAATATTGCAGTACACAAACTTTGCCCTCTTAAATTTTTTTAGATAATTAGCCGTTTCTTTCACGGGGATATCTTTGATACTCCCGTATCCATCAATATTGCCACGCAACATCCAAGTTTTGACATTAGCAAGCCCCCAATTGTATGCCGACAAAGTATTGGAAATATTGCCATCAAACATATCGAGCAGATATCTTAGATAATAGCACCCTATATCAATATTGGTTTCTACATCGCTAAGTTTATGAGCATCCAAATCTATCCCCATTCTATTAGACATATCCAATGCAGTAGAAGGCAAAATTTGCATAAGCCCCACAGCACCAGCATTCGAAACCGACTTTTCATTATAATTACTCTCGATTTTTATCACACTTGCCACCAATGACGGAGACAGGTTGTATTTGCGTGCAAAAAACTCAATTTCTTGTTTGTATTTGGTGGGATAATTCAACAAAAAAATCATAGCCAAAGCAATTGCTATAGTCAAAAATATTGATACAAATCCTATAACCCAGTTTTTCACTCTAACTAACATTCAAAATCAACACCCAAAGCAATATTTATAGCACTAGCAATCAAATCAGAGACAATATCTACACATTCTTCTATGTCTTTGATGGTGACAATTGTATCTTCACTTGTACTATTTAGCATTTCTTTCAAGTCATTACAAAGTTTAATAAAATCGTCTATATTTTGGTGATTTTTCAAAATTTGCATAATACTATCCAAACGAGACATATTTATATCAAACTCTGACAATTTTTCCTCTACAAACGTGCTAGCATATATTAGAAGTGGCACGCCTATAGATATCACATTGTCTGCCAAACTTTTGTCTATACATTTCCTTTTGTTTCCTATGCCACTTCCGGGGCAAATACCAGTACTAGATATCTGTATGGATTTTCCTAGTCTTTCAACACTGCTTGCACACAGACTGTCAATCAAAATCAAATGAGTTGGTTTGACATTATCCACCACTCCACTAATAATATCATAAGTCTCTATTCCAGTTAGTCCCATTACAGACGGACACATTGCCATCACATATCCATTTTTGCCACTGCCTACATTAATTTTGCCTATCACCTTTGAACCCAAACTATCTGCACTGATATGCCTATTGCCTAGTCCCACAACTAGTATTTTTGAGTTTGCCGTCACACTACCAAGAAATTCAAACAATACATCACCAATGGCTTTCCCAATTTTGCACTTACTCCCCCTAGACAATTCCAATGGATTTGAAATAGAAAACAAATCATATCTTCCAATTGCTTTGCCATAAAATTTGGATTGCTTATCCGTCTTGATATCAAATCTCTCTCTTGTCAAAAAAGAAGAGTAATTGTATACTTGCGAATCAATTAGTTCCTCACTACTTTCTATTTTTTTTGACTTAACAATTTCTTCTAATAATTCCGACTTAAATCTATCCATAATAATATTTTAGGCATTTTATTAGATTATTAGACCCCAATTCTCTCAAAAAATCACCAAATTATAAAATAAACTTCAAATTTGCCCAAATAGTTCTTGATTTTTCAAAATAAATATGCTAAAATAATGCAGATTTCAATTAAATAGTATAAAAATTAAGGAGAAAATAATGGCTAATATCAAATCAGCAAAAAAGAGAATTAGTACAATACAAAGAAGAAGAGAAGAAAATAAGTATGTAAAAGCTACAATTTCTACTCTTATCAAAAAATTTAGAAAGATGCTTGAAGAAGGCAAAATTGAAGAAGCAGAGAAATACAGCAAAGAAGTATATTCTTATATCGACAGTGCTTGTAGCAAAGGCGTTATTCACAAAAACAATGCTAGTAGGAAAATTGGTAGACTTGCCGAAGCCCTATACAAAGCAAGAGCAACTGCAGTAAGCACCAAAAAAACTGCTAAAGTAGAAGAAAAAGAAGAGGCTCCTGCCAAAGTAGAAGTTAAGGCTGAAGAGAAGAAAACTACTGCTAAAAAGACTACTATCAAAAAGGCAACTGCAGAAAAAACTGAAGCAAAAACAGAAAAAAAGACAACTGCCAAAAAAACAACTAAAAAAGCAGAGTAATGATTAAAAAAATTCCAAATCTAATTTGGAATTTTTTTGTCTTTACACTATTTTTATCAAAAATCTTTATATTTTTTAACCTTGACACCCTCA
>CAYPKM010000043.1:0-6742 GCA_964411325.1 uncultured Christensenella sp. | reverse complement strand
GGATTAGTTGGGTCAGTTGGATCGCTTGGGTCAGTTGGTCCTTGATCATCATCAGAAATGCCAAAGAAAGCGTCTGGCAATTCCTCCTCTTCGCAGAAGAAGATAGCAATAACCATTTGCTCTTCTACGCTGTCTCCCATAGCACCCACAATCAACAAATATTTGACACCATCATCCTCCATTATTTGCAAAGTACTTCCATCAGACAAAGGGGTGCCTTCTACGTCATAGAATACTGTAAACATACTAGATTTCATTTTGTTTAAAGTAACGTAATCTACTTCGTCAGTCGTTGTAATGTCTAAGCCCAAATCATCTAAGTCTCCTAAGAACGCTACAAACATTGGACCATACATATTATCCTCCATTACTTGGAAATTGCCATCCATTGTCATTTCTTCGATATCTAAAATATCTCCTGTCAAATGCAAATCCTGTGCGTCAGCATCACTAGTTTTGTCTGTTTTGATTTCAAAATCCAAAAGATAAACTTTGTCACATAGATATATTTTGACATCTTGTTTAATTCCACGAATTCTCTCTACATAAACGCATACATATTCGTCGTTACTACCATCTGTCAATATTTCCAAACTTATTGGGTATGATGTAATTTTGGTTCCATCCATTTTGTACAAGTCTGTATACCAAGCAGATTCAAAAGATGTAATGCTCAAATATCTTTTGCCATCGCTTTCGGTAATCTTAAATCCGTGATTAGCACCAGCATATGCTATAAACGAATACATCATTTGGTCATTGACACCTATTGTAAAGTCGCTATTTTCGCCAACACTTGTACCATTACCGTCTTTAATGTCACAAATCAAACTCTTATCGGCATTATCGCCATCTGCTTTGATTGCAATCTTGATATCTGCCACATAGTTTCCAGTAACATTAATTGTTATATCTTTTGTACTTCCATCAGTAGCAGTGATTGTCATTGTGTAAGTACCCGAAGCCTTGAATGTGTATTCATCCAAATATCCCTCTTTAGTAATTAACACAACACCATTTGCATCTTTGATAGTAATAGTCGCTTGATTATTGTCAGTATCTACACTCAAAGATTGTATAGAACAAACAATATCAATACTTGTAGGGTCAACGTAATAATCAATATCTTTGATAGTTCTATTGTCTGCTACAACTGCGTCAAATCCTACATTATTATTAATTTGACCATTAAGCATTAGTCTAATATAAACATCTGTTTCAATTGTTTTTCCTTCATAAGGATATGTCAAAGTGTACTTAATGAATTTGTATCCATACATATCTACAAATACTGGATCGCCTTTGATGTCCACTTTCACATTTTCGTACAAGGTCTGATTTCCATTTTCATCTTTAGAAGACCAAAGGTTAATATGACCCATCGTCAACTCAAAATCTTCTATAGACACTTCATCCCATTTAGTTACTGGCAACAAAGCACCATTCTGTTCTCGAACATGAACTTTTGTCGAAGGCCTATCCATAATCAATTTCTCACCTTTGTAAGACAAGTAGGAGTAAGCATCCTCTTCATTTCCATCCCAAAGTTTTTCAATAATTTCTACACTATCATCTGCTTGCATATACACTACAAACGATTTGGTATAAGTATAAGTGATATTTTTGTAAGTTATAGTCATTTTCCAATCAATTTCATTTTTTCCATAAGTCAAAGTAATCGAATTAACATACTCACTATCGCTATGCTTTTTGACTTTTGACTGGAAGACTATGTCTTCGTGATAACCCTCATATTCTCCAGTAGGCTTACTCTCACCATCAAGTATTTCTTCTCTAAAGCTCACTTTAAACTTTGAATTTGCATACTCTTTATTACATGTGAAAAGGTCAATATCAAAATAGGATAAGTTACCCATCCAACCACCCCATTTATTCGTTTCTACACACGCAACATCATAATAAACACTTCCCTCTATTGTGCCTATCTCTTTTTTGTTTGCATCGTACACAACGATGTAATACTTTCTATATGGGCTATCAAGAGAGATATTGGTGTAATCATAATTAGTTGTATGGTCTCTTTCTTTGACATCATAAGAGTATCCACTATATCCATCTTCAAATTCAACACTAATTCCCAACAAAAGATAGTTTGACATACCCATAGCTCTTGCAATTCCTGCTGAGAAGCCACTGAATACTTGCGAATCTGTTTTTACTTCGTTTGTTTCCAAATTCAAGTAAGTAGTAGTGATAGTTTTAATCTCTGACCAAGGAACGATATTGGCATAAGACGAACATATATATCTAGCAGTCTCTCCATACATTTCAATATATGTTCCCAAAGCAATTGAGCCACCAACACCAATCATCGAATAAACATCAATAGTCATAGTAGTGCTTGTAATTTCGTACGAGGTTGTATCATTAACGAAAATATATAAGCCAGTATTCACATATTCTTCGGCTATTGTAATAGTAATAGTTGTTTGGTCAGCAGACAATTTGTAATAAGGACTTACGTCCGATCTGGTTTCTATATCTTTGTTGCCAATTTTGTATGTATCTGGCACATCAATTTGTGGCAATTCCCCTTCTTGCGATTCATTATTGCCACCACCACCGGATATACGTTTAATTTTGAAATTTCTCTTGGCGAAAACTTCTACTTGGGTCTCGCCACTATCTCCATAAACCACCTTTTTAATTATCAATCCAGTACCTGTACTATTTAGATAGACTGTATATACGCCATAAGAATTAGGATTAACAACCTCATCATTAAAGGTAACGACGTATTGAATTAAACCCTCATCCTCATCAAACTGAGCAGTTATTTCATCTTCTTCAGGCTCTAGTTGTGGCTCGCTACTAGTACTACCAGCAGCGTCATTAAGTAGCGTAAATGAGAAAGAGTCTCCCTCATTGAATTCTGTCTTGCTAGCAAATTCATTGAATGTCAAAGGAGCATCACTAGAACCACCCGTAGTACTATCTGTAGTTGTTACTGTTACAGATACAGTCTTTTCACCATCAGAACCAGATGTAGATGTTCCAAAGACATTTGTGTATACTGTAATTATTAGTTTTGCAATAGTATTCTCTTCGCTATTTGGTATCAAACGATAACTTAGGTCACCCCCTGCTTTTATAGTAATAGTAGCAATTACTGTATACTCGCCATCGGTAGAGATAGAGTTTACTTCGCTATCATTGCCATCTGTAATTTTGTAAGATACATCTAAAATATCGCTATATTCGTCACGCACAAAACTAATTGCAAAGGCTTCACTACTAGCCTCTCTAGTTGCACACCAATAGCAAGTATCTTCTTCTACATATTCTACAATCTCGTCGCCATCAATAATCCACTTTGAATTATCTTTATTAATATCAATATCCTTTTTAGAAACATTCAAAGTTCCGTCAATTATTACAAACTCAAAATTGCCAAGGTTATTCAATGCAGTCATCGCACTACTGCTTAGACGAATAACATAATCGCCTACTGCAATATAATTACTTCCAAAGTCGCATTCATCAAAAGTTGGATTTTCAATGTCTTCTTCATCGTATTGCCAACAACCAAACACATATGCCAAAAGGCTATCTATCTGGCTAGAAATGCCGTCAAAAGTAGCATTCGCTACATAATCATAACCAGTATGAACATTGCTTTCATCATAAGTTCCAACTAATTCATAATAATCGTAGCCAATATGGTAATACAATTCACCACCAAGTGTATAGGTTACACCAATTTCGCTTTGTGTAGTTTCATATTCTTCTTGCACATCATCAATTGTAAGTCTAATAGGTGCCTTTTTGATGTACATTTTGCCTATTGTACATTCTGTAGATAGGCTATAATTATTTAGGCTATCTTTAACACGAACGAAATATGCTCCAACATTGATAGGTTCACTATCTGACCATTCTGCACCAGATTTCTCAGTGAATTTCCAAGCCCAGTTTTCAGATTCAACAATCTCCATATTGCATTCTTTGTATTCAAATTGCAAACCAATAGAAGATGCATTATCTCCATACACAAGCCCATCAGATATAGTCACATCAGTCGCAGTATATCCTTGTGCATTGCCAGTATAAGTCAAGGCAAAACAATTATTTCTATTATCAACGCCACCCTCGTTGGTTTTGCTATTAACAGATAATTTCAAAGTCTTTTTGGTAATTGTCATTGTACCGTCTTGGTAAACAGGCGTGTAATTGGTTAGTCCATCCAAGCCACATGGTCTATAAACATATTCACCAACAGTGAAAACTCCTGTAGTTTTCACAACAAAAAGATTTCCCTCCATTGTGCCAGTTTTTATAGACAAATTATAATTTATATATTCTTCCAAAAGATTTTTGTCATTGCCCTTGTATCCAGTGATAGTAGCATCGTTGGCTCCTGCACTTCCATAAACATATGAGCCATCATTTGCCTTTACTGTTAGAGTTGCTTTGTTTATTTGCCAAGGTTTTTCAATTATTGCACTATCAACAGTATAATTGCTATTATTGACCGTAATAGTAATTATTGCATTGTACGAACCTGCGTTTGTTTTTTTGTTGTCTTGAATAGAATAACTCAAAATTGGATTTTCACCAGTAAAGTAATTATTCAATTCTCCCAAGTTTACGCGTGTTTCGTGCTCAGTGCTATCATAATCAAAAGAAGTTTGTTGCAATGTAATATCATTTACAGTACTAATAACTTGTGAGTTAATATGCCAATCCACATTAATATTAGATATAGCATTGTAATTATCTTTGTCTTCGCCCGTGTACTCAAGACTCAATATCACAGTGTATCTGCCAGCATTGGTTCCTTTGGTATCGCCACCTACAATATTTGAGGTAATATTATTAGGTGTAGTTTTAATTGTAGCAATCTTTTCTATGCCATCATAATTATAAGTCTCCATCACAATATCTGACGAAGAAATATTTATATCTGCTTTGTTTATTTTCCAAGTTAATTCCTTATTTGGAATCGCCTCATAATTTTCGGCATCTATATAAGTGAAAATTGCAGTAGTTATATAATCTCCAGCATTTGTAGCGCTATTTCCACTTTCGCCTTCGGTTGTATCTGTAGCCAGCCTTGTTTTGTACTGTACAGTTACCCCATTAGGCAATCCCGTCAAACTTACTTGTTTGGCTGTTTTATCATATGTAAAAGAATTTGAGTAATCCCAACTAGCCCCACTCATATCAACACTTGCACTTACAACTTTTACATTTACTTTCACGTCGCTTTCTATTTGTGCGTGTGAAAAAGAAATAGTATATTCGCCCCTAGGAGTAATTCCATCGCTAGGAATAGTAGACGCGAAATTGTACCCGTCACTTGTTTCTGTCTTTTTATGAATTTCGGCAGTCGTATTATCTTCCAATGTGGCAGTAACTTTGAAATCGTCCTCATCCAATTCCACTTTTTTGCCATAAGGAATAGTTATAGTATTGTCTGTCATAGTATAATCGGTAGAAACTAATTCAACAGCAATACTTGTTACTTTTGCTTTTCCCTTTTCTTTGTCACAAGCAGAAAATGACAAAATACAAGGAATCAGCAAAGCAAAAGATAGCAACAACGTTGCAATTTTCTTTCTCATTCTTTAGACCTCCTTAAAAAATAATACATTTATCTGTATAATAGATGTATCATATAACTATATATTACAATAAAATAACTAAATAATCAATATTATTTAAGCAAGTTGATTAGAAAAACCGACAATTATAGTCTATTCTGCCCAGCAAATTATACATCTATTATACAGATAGATGTATAATTTCCAAGTCAGGCAATACACATATTTCGGCTAAATTTAGTAGTTTTTATGGATTTTTATATATTGCAGAAGTTTACACTTTTGTAATATTTTTTTTGTGTTTTTACATCAATCCTCCTTTCGTTGTGAGACAAATTTAATTGTCACCTCTCACAATACCAAAAGTCTAATACATATCTACGCACAAGCCCTTTCAACTCAATACTTTTATTTATTCCAAACAAACAAATTAAGTGCTTAAATTTATTAATTTTGAGCAAAAAAAATACCTCCAAAATGGAGATTTCATAATACAATATTTATAAATATCAAAATATATTATCAAGTGCAAGACAGAATATGGAAAGATTACATTTTAGCATTTTCCAAGAATTTGAAGTATTATATCGGAGATATGTCCATATCTGAATTTGCCAAAAAAGTCAACATCCCCCAGCAAACTATTTCTAGATATTTGTTGTGCCAGAGGGAAATTTCTTTGAGCGACCTTTGCCAAATTGCAGACTATCTTGGAGAAGAAATAGATTATTTAATAGGCAGAAAAGAATAAATCAAAAATAGACACATCAAAAAATAACAAAAAAAGAATATTTTTTGTTTGCAAATCTATTGACAAACTCAAAATTTATTTGTTACAATACTATTGTTGCAAATGTGCCACCAAGACATAAGTTGCATCCAAAGATTCAAATAAGATTTGCTTATTTACTAGTAGAATTTCATTGTGAATACACAAATTAACGAGCAATGAAGTCAAAATTAAGCGTTTTCTTATTTGATACGAACAAAATCTCAAGTCCAAATACAAATAATCCTATTTGGATGAAAGATAATGAGGACAATACTATTCAAAAAGTCCCCAAAGCACAATTCTATATATCACAAACTATAGAAAAAGCAACAATTTAATACAAGATTTTCAAATCGGATATGGAGAAGTACTCAAGAGGCCGAAGAGGCGCCCCTGCTAAGGGTGT
>CAYPKM010000042.1:0-6744 GCA_964411325.1 uncultured Christensenella sp. | reverse complement strand
AATGCTGCCGATATTACACAAGGTCTTCCTAGAGTTGCCGAGATTTTCGAAGCAAGAAAGCCTAAGGGTGTGGCTACTGTCAGTGAAGTTGCCGGAAAAGTAATCCTAAAAGAAATGGCTTCTCAAAACAAAGAGGGTGGTAAATATTACGAAATCATCGTCAAAAATTCTGATGGTGATGGCAAATACATTATTCCATACGGTGTTGTTTTGAAAGTTAAAGATGGTGATACTGTTGAGGCTGGCTCAGTTTTGACAGAAGGTTCAATATATCCTAATGACTTCTTGAGAACTAGAGGCGTTAACGATGTTCAAAATTATCTATTAAATGAAGTTTTGGCAACATACTCTTCTCAAGGTGTTGAACTAAATACCAAACACGTAGAGATTATTATCCGTCAAATGCTTAGAAATGTTAAAGTTGAAGATGGTGGAGATACCGATATGCTTATTGGAGATATTGTAGACCACTTCAAATTTGACGAAGAGAATGAAAAAGTTATCCAAGAAGGTGGAGTTCCTGCAACTGCTAAGCGTCTTGTTCAAGGTATTACCAAAGCCGCTCTTAGCAATCCTTCATTCCTTGCTGCTGCTTCATTCCAAGAGACATCAAGAGTTTTGACCGACGCATCTGTCAAGGGCAAGGTCGATAATCTAGTATCTCTTAAAGAGAATTTGATGATAGGTAAGCAAATTCCAGCAGGTACTGGTTACGTTTCTATCAAAAATTTGGAGTACAAAGATACTCGCGAAGAAATGAGAGAAATTGCCCAAATGGACGAGCAAACAAACAAATTGTTTGAAGAAAATTTCGACGATAATATCGCTGAATAATCTTATTTAATTAATATCAAAAAAGTTCCTAAATACGGGACTTTTTTGTGTTTTGGTACAAAATTTTTGAATTTTTTTTGATTTAACTATTTACAAGTGTTATTTTTTGGTGTATAATTATGTTGTAATCAAATAAATGCTGGTGGGCATTATCAATAATTTAGGTGGATATTGATTGATTTTTTGATTATTTGGGATAAAGTAAAAACTTTAATTGGGGAAAATAATGATTTCATCGAGGAGAAATATTATGGACGCTAATTATAATAATGAAATGGAAGAATACACAAATAAAATTGCAGAGACTTTAAATTCGTTAAACGAGGAAATCGAGGCTATTAACACTCCAGTTGTTCCTGCTAGCGAAAAATTGAAAAATGCTGGAAACAACCTATATATTGACAGCAATGGAGTTCTTAAATGTCAGCCTAATGGTTTTTCAAAGTCATTAAGCAAACACTTCGGCGAATTTGCCAAAGAAGCAAGTGTTGGTAGTGGCTTGGTAGACGCTATATCTGCAACATTTGTGCAAGGGGCATAAATATAGTTTTGAAAAATTACGCATTTTGGTGTGGTGGCAAAATTTTGGATAATACCTAGAATTTTGCTTTTGGTCACATCCGAATGCGTTTTTTTGTTTGTCAAAAATTTGAGCCTATGTTAATATTTAAGTGTAAAGATGTTTTTTTGCTTATAACTTTTTGTGGGGAGAATATGAGTTTCTCTAATAAAGATAAACAAAATAACCGATAATATAATAATATTAATTGCAGAAGATATAAATAAAGGAGAGAAAATGTCAAAGACTATGAAAATCGTTTTGGGAATTGTGATAGGGGTTGTGGCTCTTATACTTTTGTTTGTTGCTATCTATTATTTGTGGCCTTGGAACAAAAAGTTTTTTGATAAATCTACTATCGAATTTGAAATTCCGGGCTTGGACAGCAAATTTACACCACAAGGGATGACTACTATTGATGGAAGCGATGACTTTTTGATTTCGGGATATATGAGCGACAATTCACCATCTAGGTTTTATTTGATTTCAGATGGCAAAGTAGAGAAATCTTTCACGCTTACTCAGTCGGGAGTAGACTATATTGGTCATAGTGGTGGAGTTGCATCCAAAGGCAGTAGTATTTGGGTGGTTGGTGATGGCCATTGCTATAGATTTTCGCTAAGCAGTATTAGAAATTGTAAAGATGGTGACAAGGTTGAAATTATAGATGGTTTTGAAACATCTAATGGTGCAGATTTTGTATTTGAAAATGATGGAATGCTTTGGGTAGGCGAATTTTATCGCAAAGGCAATTATGAGACAGAAAGTAGCCATAGATTGACTGCGCGCTCGGGTGAATTAAACGAGGCAATGGTTTTTGGATACAAAATAGATGAATCGAGCAAATATGGGATTAGTAATGCAAATCTAATTCCAGACAAAGTTTTGTCTATTAGGGGGCTGGTGCAGGGTATAGCAGTAGCCGGCGACCAAATAGTTATGTCCACTTCTTATGGACTTAGCGATTCTAATATTTATGTGTACAAAAATGTTTTGAAAGAAACAAGGCACGGAGTTTTCACTTTCAAAGATAATGAAATAGATATGTGGTATTTGGATGGTGAGGCGATTATTAAGACCATTAATGCTCCTGCAATGTCTGAAGAAATTGTGTACAAAAACAACAGAATTTATGTTCTTTTTGAAAGTGCTTGCAAAAAATATAAGGTTTTTAACCGAAAAGCATTGACTAATGTTTATAGTTTTGACATTGGAGAATTTTAAATTTTTGCAATAATTGTGGGGTTTTGGGGCAATATTGCCAAAAAATTTGGCAAAAGTTAAGTAAAAAATTTTACAATGTTTGTTTTTTATGGTAAACTTTTTGAAAGATTATTATTAGAAGAGTGTGTATATGAAGAAATTTACTTATCCTGCTGTACTATATTTTGATGATGAAGAAAAGTGTTACATTATAGCAATGTTTGATATTGGGTTGGTTACTAGTGGCGAAACTGTAGAAATAGCCCACAATAATGCAAGAGAAATGTTGGATGCATATCTTGAATGTGCATATGCTTTTGAGACAGACATCCCAGAGCCTAGCAGTTTTGATGTCGTTTGCAAAACTCATCCAAAAGAGATGTGTGTTTTGGTTGAAAGCACTCTTGATGACAAAAACAAAGCCGTTTAATTATTATTTTTATGTTTTTTTGAACATAACTTTTACTAGAGTATATCCTCTAGTATTTTTTTTGTTTCTAATATGTCAATTATACCAAATTTGACTATTTTCTCAATGTGTGTTATAATTAAAAAACTATTGAGGAGAATATATGAATACAAAAAAATCTTTAACACAAGAAATTGTTCGAAGAATAGATATAAGAAAACTTAATAATAGTGATTTTTGGGAAAAATACGATTCAATAGATATGAGGGCTTTTGAAGATATCGATTTTGCCCCAATTGGTGGAGAATTGTATATTCCAGAAGGCATAAAGCGAATTGAATTTTCATCCTTTAATTATGCCAAGAATTTGAAAAAGGTTGTATTGCCCAGTACAGTCAATTTTATAGAAGTTAACGCTTTTAAGAATGCCAAAGAATTGGAGGAGATTTATATTCCAGAGGGAGTGTGCAAGATAAAAAACGAGTGTTTTTTGGGCTGTTCAAACCTAAAGACCGTTCATTTGCCATCTACTCTTGAAGAAATAAATGATTTAGCTTTTTATAAATGTTCGTCTTTGGAAGAAATAAAATTGCCAGACAAATTAAAAAAGATTGGCTCTAGCGCGTTTTTCAAATGCAAAGCATTAAAGAATATTGAAATTCCAGATAGCGTAAAAACAATTGATAGATGTGCTCTTTTTGAGTGTGAAAGTCTAAAAAGTGTTTCAATTCCAGACAATGTAAGGTCTCTTGGTGAGAATGCTTTTGAGGGGTGTAGTGCGCTTGAAAAAGTGACAATTGGTGAAGGTATTAAAATTATTAGAGAAGCGACTTTCAAAAATTGTTCAAGTTTGGAAGATGTAAAATTGCCAGAAAGTCTTCAATATATTGATTTTGAGGCATTTGCCAATTGTAATTTGAAAACATTCGAAATTCCTGCCAATGTTACTAGGATAGATAATAAGGCTTTAGAGGATAATCATTATTTAGAGAGATTATCTGTTTTGGGTGACAAAACGAATTCTGGGCTCGAATTTGTGGGTATGCCTATCAATTTGGGTACAAAAAAATTTGAATTACATTGTAATTTTCAAAATGAAAATGCAGATTATTTCGAGAAATTATTCGATAATAAATTCAAAACAATATATTTGTACAAAGATAAAAGTTTCATTGATGCAACTAGCAATCCTTTAAAAAAAATTGACGCAGATGCTTATCAAATAGATGTGTTTGCCGAAGCTAAGGAAAAAGGATATGATGAATGCTTGCCATATCTTACAAACAAAAACTTTAGAGAAAACTATGTAGATTTGCATAACAAATTTGAGAATAAAGAAATTAGATTTATTCCACAAGATTTCATTATGGAGATTTTTCCAAATAGCCAGATTGATAATTTTTTTGTAAATAACAATCATTTTAAATGGCGTGAATTGGTAGAAAAAATAAACTTGAACGAATTAAAGGGTAATGAAAAAATCAATTCTTTGAAAAGTTTGATGAAAATATATTATGCTATCGGTGGATTTTCGGAGCATATGGGCAAAAGGGATAGTGCGTTTGACTACATATTATCTTATGTTGCGACGGCGGGTGAAGCAAAAGCTTCTCCTAGTGCAATAGGTGCCGAATTGCGTGGAAGATTTCAAGACTTCAATTTAACTGGTGAATACAATCAAAAATTTGCAGAATTTTTCAAAAAATATTATAAAGACAATAAAGACTTTATGGTATTTGAGATACCAGAAAACAAAGACCAATTATTTGGACTTGTTCAGAAAGAAGAGAAAGATTATTTGGCAATTGCTCATAACAAATTTGATACGCTTTGCCAAATTTATCCTTATTACACTGTATCGGGCAATGATACTAGAGGGGTATTTTATCCTGAGTTTGTAGCAAATAATTGCTTCGTTCGTGATTACAAAAATATTAAACCAGATAATGGAAAACTTGCATATCTTTGTAGTTTGTATGGTTATTCTCAAGAGTCGTTTGACAAAATTCAATCAATTGTCGATATTTCCAAAGAAATTAAGAAAAATTACTTAATTAGTGCTGTTAAATGCGACAAAAATGACAAAGTCCAATATGAATTTTTGGAAAAAGATGACCCTAAGGGTGCGTTTATTGGAGAAATGACCAATTGTTGCCAAAGAATTGGGGATTTTGGTGAGACTTGTGTGTATAATGGGTTTACTAGTCCTAGTTCTGGTTTTTTGACATTTGAAGAAAAAATTCTGGACGAGAATGGTGAGGATAGTGATAAAACACAGATACTTGGGCAAGCATTTATTTGGTATGACCCAAAAACATATACTGTTTGTTATGACAATATAGAATTACCGAAATCATTAATCCGTTATTTAAAGTCTGAAGGGAAAACGGAAAATGGAACAACTATTGAAGATTTTTTTGAAAGCTTAGAGAAATCTGCAGATGCTTTGATGATAGATATGAATAACAAAGGATACAAGGTTGACAAAGTAACTGTGGGACAGGGGTTTAATGATTTGAATGAATATTTTGATGGTAAATACAAAGTTATAATACCAAGACAAAATGAAGACTTCCCTAAAATTCAAGATGAGGATGTATATACAGATGCTGGTCTTGCTCAATATATAATTAGGACTTATGACCAAACTACTGCTAAGTTGGCAAATAGTATTGCAAACAATTTGGATAGAGCAGAAGAATTGTTAAATAACTATGAGAGACAAAATAATGTAATTATGGAGTAAAAAATGGAAAATAATATTGGTGCACTAAAAAAGGAATTGCAAGAAAAAAGAAATAAACTAGCAGAACTTTTGGAAGAAAAAAACTCACTTTTGAATAGTATAAAAAACGCCGATAATGATATTGACAGAGAAAAACTTGAAAGTATGTGCAAATTAAGTGAGTACAAATTCAAAAAATTGCAAGAAGAAGTAAATGATTTGCTAGAAAAAGTTCTTAAATTTGTCGATTAATTATTGTCTATATGGAAAAAATTAAATAAATCATCAAAAAAACTGGGTTTAACATTTGATAAAAATATAACAAAAAATGTTGACATCAGTTTTTTTATTTGGTAAACTATGCAATGTATTATAGTATACTGAGCGATTAATGTTCGTTTAGTAATTTTTGAGTTGTCATTTCTGGTGTGACTTTGACAATTTGAAAATATCTCCACGCTACGATACATTTGTGCTAATGTGGAGAAACTTTGTGCAAATCGGGTATGGTTGAACTTTTGATTTGCAAGTAAATTTTAGGAGGAAAAAATGCCAACAATTGCTCAATTAGTTAAAAAAGGCAGAAAGCAAATTGATGTTAAATCAAAAACTCCAATAATGGACGAGAACCCACAAAAGAGAGGGGTTTGTTTGAGTGTTACTACTACATCTCCAAAGAAACCAAACTCTGCTCTTAGAAAGATTTGTAGGGTTAAATTGTCTAATGGTCAAGAAGGAACTGTTTACATTCCTGGTGAAGGTCATAACTTACAAGAACACAGCGTTGTTCTTATCCGTGGCGGAAGAGTTAGAGATTTGCCCGGTGTTCGTTATCACGTAATCAGAGGTACTCTTGATACAGCAGGAGTTGCTAAAAGAAAGCAAGCACGTAGTAAATATGGTGCAAAAAAAGGTAAATAAGTCGGTAGTCTTAACTACTAAAATATAAAAATTTTATGAAGGAGAAATATTATGCCAAGAAGAGCAGGTGTACGCAAAAGAGATGTATTGCCA
>CAYPKM010000041.1:0-6997 GCA_964411325.1 uncultured Christensenella sp. | reverse complement strand
TTTTTGTGAGGTGAGTTTATGAAAGAAACGGAAATTACTGTTCAGGTCTTTGATGATGAAAAGACAATAAATGAGAAATTGATGGGAAAGGGATATGTGGCTAGTCGCGAGTTTAAATTGTTCGACTGGTATTTCACTAAGTATGATGATGTGAAAAATATGGCATATGAAGATTTGATTAATTCTTCTTTTTTGATAAGATATATCGAAGATGAAGACGGCAAAAATACTCATATTTGTTACAAATCCAAAGAGTTTGACAAAAGTGGCAATGTGATTGGCGAGGAAAAAATTAAAACCAATGTGGATAATCTAGAAAAGGCTATAAGCATATTTAAAAATGCAAAACTTAATAATTGGGTTAATGTGAAAAACTTTTCGACTGTATATACAAATGAAAAAGGCTTTGAAATAGCGTTGCAAAAAATAGAGGGGTTAGGACTCTTCTTTGAAATAGAAGAAGATGATAGTCTCGCTGGACTAAATAGCGAAGAGAAATTTAAGGCGTTGAGTGAAATAGTTGAGAATTTGGGGCTTAATATTGGGAATGAGTATTCGTGCAAAAAGCCCTTTATGCTTTTGAAAAAATAAAAAAATGACATTTGAATTTTGAGTGTAATTTCTCAATTTTCAAATGTCTTTTTTTGTGCTCAAAATGATTATTAATGAGTGTTTTTGTATCTAAGCATTTCCATTACAACTTCTTGTTCTTGCATATTTTCTGGCAATGCTTCCAATTCGCCTTTTTCTAGTTTGGCTATGAGTTCTGGACTGCAATTAGCCAATTCTTGTGGGGTCTTGCCGGTGATGTCTTGTACAGCCTGTCCGTTTATGGCACCTTGCATTAATTTTTTGATAGGGTCGGCTTCGGGAGTTTCTTTTACATTTTGCAAAGTTTGCAAAGCAACCATTGTCTCTAGTGCCTCACCAATTATATATGTGGTGGTTTTGTTCTCCTCGGCTATTTCTTTGGTACGTTTATCCAATTTCTCTTGGATTTCTGGGTTGGCAGGGTTGTCGAAACCTCTTTGCAAAGCAAGGGAAAGTGCTTCGTTGTCTATATTTTCGGGGTCGGAAAACAATTCCTCGTTTTTTTTCATAAATTCCTCAAAGATTGCTATATCGTCTTCCATTGCGTTTATGTTTGAGAAGTCTTCTCTTAGGTTTTCATTGATAAGAGTATCTTTTTGGGCAGGAGTTATATTCATATAAGGTTCTTTCGCCATTGTTTCAATCATTGCGTAACCTATGAACTTTTTGGCTGAATTTCTAGCAAGTGTTGCTTTCTTTTGGTCTTTCTCATTTTCTTTTTGTTGATACTCGTATAGTAATCCTGCATCGACTAGATTTTGAGCTACAGCCATTACACCTGAGGCATCTCTTTTGGCATTGATTTCTACATTAATCTTATTGTCGGTATCTTTGAAACATTTGCCAGTGCTACTAAGCCCATCGTTGTTTGTATCCAAACTTATTCGGCTGGTATCTACATAGGCGTTTGTTAAAACGTTTTGAGCAAGGGTTTTTAGTCTTGCGTCAATTTTGCCTAGCATTTCTAGAGCCAAATTAATTATTTGTTCTTTGCTGGTGATATTGTTTAATTCGGTTAGTTTTTCTTTTGGGTAGTCGTTTAATGCACTTTTTAAACTTTGTGGCAAGCCTTGAAAACCTGTGTAGTTAGAAAAAGCATTGTAGGTTTCTGCCATATTATATTTGTGTGTGACGTTGGTATACGCGTTCACATCGGGCTGTTTAACGTTTCTTATTTCTTCGTAAGACATATTGTTTCCTTCTTGTTTTTTCTTTTATTGTATTTTTTTGGGGGAAATATGTCAAATAAAAAACGCAAAGTATTGATTTTGTTGATATATTTGATTTGAATATGACACAATTTCTTTCGACAAAAGGGGTGTAAGTTGACCAAGTATTATTGACTAAATGGTGGAATTTGGTTATACTATATTTTGAAATGTGAGGATGATTTTATGATACTTAATGACCAAAAAGAGAAATTACAAAAAATTGTCGGCAATCTGAAAATTATTGCCGACTGTCTTTGACGAAGAAGATTTAAAGATTCAATTAGAAAATAAAAAGCAAGAAAGTCTAAAGCCTGAAGTGTACTCAAATCCAGCACTTAGCAGTAGTGTAAACAAAAGCATCAAAAAAATGACTTTTGAATTGGAAAAGCTAGCCACTTCCCGAAAGAGAATCGAGGATATCTGGGAATTTATAGAGATGTGCGAAGTTGAGGGCGACGAGGGACTACTTGCAGATATAGATAGTAGTATAGATGTTTTGGAAAAAGAAATAAATGAACTCTATCTAGCCACTTTGCTTTCTGGTGAATACGATGGAAGCAATGCGTATGTCAAAATTCATAGTGGTGCTGGTGGCACAGAGGCTTGCGACTGGGCAGGGATGTTGCAGAGAATGTATGAGATGTTTGCAGACAAGTCGGGGTTTAAATGTGTGATGACTGACAAAATTGATGGAGATGGTGCTGGTGTAAAAAGTGTCACGCTCAAAATATCTGGAGATAATGCGTATGGATATCTAAAGGGTGAGATGGGTGTGCATAGGCTAGTGCGAATTAGTCCATTTGATGCCAATAAGCGTAGACATACTAGTTTTGCATCAGTTGAGGTAATGCCAGAGATAGACCAAAATGTTGAGATAGACATTAGACAAGAAGATTTGAAAGTTGATGTTTATCGCTCGGGAGGTGCTGGTGGTCAACACGTTAATACTACCGACAGTGCCGTTAGAATTACGCATATTCCAACGGGGATAATAGTGGCTTGCCAGCAAGAACGTTCACAACTAAAGAATAGAGAAATGGCTATGGAAATGCTTAAGAGCAAATTGTTAGCACTTGAACTTGACAAAAAAATGCAAGAGTCTTTGGCTCTTAAAGGCGATGCCAAAAAGATAGAATGGGGTAGCCAAATTAGAAGTTATGTATTTTGTCCATACACAATGGTCAAAGACCACAGAACTGGGTGGGAAACTAGTGATGTTTATGGTGTAATGGATGGAAATATTAAAGACTTCGTGTTTGAATTTTTGAAAGTGATTAATTAATAAAAGAGATAATTATGTATATAGACATTGCAAAAGAAAAATTTAATGATTTGAAGAAAAATTACAAAAAAAGAGATATCTTGGTTTTGGGTATTGAGAGTAGTTGTGACGAAACGGCTATTGCTGTGGTCAAAAATGGCAGAGAGATTTTGTCTAACATTGTGGCTACTCAGATAGATATACACGCTAGATTTGGTGGGGTTGTGCCAGAGGTGGCTAGTAGAAATCATCTAATGGCGATAGATACTTGCTTAGAGCAAGCACTAAACACTGCAGGAGTCAAATTGCAAGATATTGACGCTATTGCTGTCACTTATGGTGCAGGTCTTATTGGGGCTTTGATGGTGGGTGTGAATTATGCCAAGGCTCTAGCCTTTGCTACAAACAAACCATTGATTGCCGTTAATCATATCAAAGGTCATATCAGTGCCAATTTTCTAACTCACAAAGACTTGGAACCACCTTTTGTAAGTTTGATTGTTAGTGGTGGGCATACTGCACTTATCAAAATGAAAGACTACGATAGATTTGAAATGTTGGGCTCCACTACTGACGATGCTGTGGGAGAATGCTATGACAAAGTTGCCAAATGCTTGGGACTAGGGTATCCCGGTGGAGTGAAGATAGACAAACTTGCCAAAGATGGCGAAAATAATATTGCCATTATTACTCGCCCTATTCTTCCTAATACTTATGATTTTAGTTTTAGTGGTGTCAAGACCAGTGTTATCAATCTTATTCACAAAATGGAGCAACGAAAAGAAAAATTGCCAGTGGCTGATATTTGCACATCTTTTCAGGAGCAGGTGATAGAAGAAATAGTGGGCAAGAGCGTGAGAGCGACATTAAAAGACAAAAGCAAAAAACTCGTTGTTGGTGGTGGCGTCTCTGCCAATTCACAATTGAGAAAAAGACTGCAAGAAGAAAGTGAAAAGAACGGCTTTGAGGTATATTTTCCAGAGATGAGTTTGTCGGGAGATAATGGTGCGATGATAGCAAGTGAGGGATACTTTCAAATAATATCTGGCAGAGGACTTGCAGATATGGATTTGACTCCTAAACCTAATATCAACCTTAAATGGGAAAGACGAAAAGAAAAGAATATATAAAAAAGACTTTGATGCAGAATTGAAGTGTCCATATGGAACTTGCTTCATTTCAATCAAAGTCTTTTTTTATTAATCTTTGGTTATGAAAAGAATTCCTATACAATTTCTTCCACAGTGGCTAGAGATGGTGCCACCAGCAAGGGTATTGAATATTGTTTTGAAACCCCTTTCTTTCAATTTTTTGGTTATAATCTCTTCTGCCTCAGGCATTGGAGAAGAATGGGTGACGAATACGTAATCAAGTATGGCATTTGGAAATTCGTTTAGATATTCCTCGGCATATTTTTCTACGACTTTGTTCATATTGCCCATATATTTTTTGCCCATCGTCATTCTGCCACCACTTACAATTATCTCGGGTTTAATCTTCAAAATATTTGCACCCAGTAGGGCAAGAGAAGAACATCTACCACCTTTGTACAAATAATTAAGATTTTCAAGTACGAAATTAACTCTAATGTGATTGGTGGTTTCGGTTAGAATGTCATATATTTCTTGTGGGGTGTGCTTGGCGTCGGCTAGTTCTCTGCCTTTGATGGCAAGAAGTCCAATTGCAGACGACAAAGTCTTGCTATCTACTACATAAACATTTTCCATATCTTTGGCAACCATTACAGCATTATTATATGCACTGCTCATTAGCGAACTGATTGATATGTGGATGATGGCATCATATTCTTGTTTTAATTTTTCGAAATGTTCTTTGTATTGTTCGGGGCTAACTGCCGATGTCTTTGGTAATTTTTTGGTTTTGTCTACAAATTCAAAAATCTCTTTGGAAATACCAATCTTGTCTTCGACAATTTGGTCATTAAAGTTGATTGTGAAAGGTGTGGTTTGTATATCAAATCTATCTAGGATTTCTTGTGACAAATCTATTGTGCTTTCTGCAGAAATTGCAATTTTCATTTTGTTATCTCCTTATACGCATTTCGCGTGCTTTAAAATTCTTTATTATTTTATTTTAAATATTCAAAAAAATCACCCTAATTCAAAAACTTTTAATTCTAACCTAAAAAGTGCCAACTCTCTTGAAAATATATAAACTCTCTTATTAAGAGAGTCGATATATTTGCTTGTCAAAAGATAATATTTTTGCTAGAATATTTGTGAAAAAGTATTGATTTTTTTTGAGAAAAGAGGAAAATATGACAAGTGAGGAAATAAAAAAGAATTTTTCACAAAATTTAATAAATTTGAGAAAAGCCAAAAATTTGACACAATTGCAATTGGCAGAGAAGCTTAATTATAGCGACAAGGCTATTTCCAAATGGGAAGTCGGGAGTGTTTTGCCTGATGTGGAAACATTGCAAAATATCGCCGAATTTTTTGGAATAACAATTAATGATTTGATATATGCCAAAAAGAAGAAAGTTCTGAAGTCTTTTTATAAGACGCATTTATTTATGTCGCTACTTGTATCTGTTAGTATTTGGTTTGTGGCTACGATTATATTTTTTGTGCTAGATAGTGCAACGACGTGGGATAGACCGTGGTTAATATTTATCTTTACTATTCCTATTAATGCAGTGGTGCTCATTGTCTTTTCGGCTGTGTGGTTCAAGAAGATACATATCTACCTCTCTACGTCACTGTGTTTGTGGGGAGTGATTGTGGCGACATACATTGCAATCAACAATCCAACACTATGGTTTATCTTTATAGTTGGTGTGGTAGGTCAAGCAGTCATAACATTTGCTATGCCTATTAAGAAGCAGAGAAAATAATTTTTTGCAAAAGAGAAATGGAGAAATTATGAAAATTTTAGAAACAAAAGATTGGAAAAATAGAATTGCTTTTGACAATGTTATTTACAAAAATGTGAAGAGATATAGTCTGACTCTTAATACTTTTGAAAGAGAAATAATGGAAAAGGAAATAGCCTTTTATCGTAAACATTTTTCCTTGCAACAAGTAATGACTCATTTTAGAAAATTGAAGACCAAGAAAGACAAAGAGACTTTCATAGTAGCAGTATTAAAGAGACAAAACAATATCTTTTATATGCCAAATGAATTGAAAGGGCATATGCTCAAAATTATTAGAAGCGAATATGATGATGCCAAGGATTTCTTTGAGATAATGCTAAACAAAGCATGCAATCAAAGCAAAACCAATATTATCAAAAAGATGTACAAAGAGATTTTGGGGAATTTCTACTCTCCTGTAATGAAAAAAATAAACAAGTATCGCAAAATGCCAGATATTCCAACGTCTAAGAAAGTTTTGAAACCAGAGGCTGTAGAGAATACTGCTAGAAATCTAATATCTGAACTTCAAAACGATTATCAATTGTCTGTGATTTATGGCAGAAGTGGTATTAGAAAATCTGTGCCAATTTCCATTGTTGATGATTATGGATATGGCGAGTGGATAAGCAAAAATGTTAGTTACAATAATAATAGATTTTTTATATATGCCAATAATAACAGACTAACCGATGTGCAATTGCGACATATGGTGTACTTTAATGTTTATCCGGGCTATGGACACTTTTATAATACTGTGGTTGATGACGTGAAGAAAAATACTTGTTTTGACAATGGTGCAACTCTTCTTATTAATGGTTGGGCGATGTATGCAATGTGTCACAACAAAAACACGGCATATTCCCAAAACTTCTTGATAGAGGGAGCGAATATTGGCAAGTTTTTGTTAGAAAATAACTTGGAAAAGGCATATGAGCATACTTATGTGTATTTGCTTTCCAAATACTCCAAAAGCAAGGCTATGGATTATATGATGGATTATACCGGCTATCCGGGACATTATCTAAGTTTTATATTGGGAGAATGTGCTATAGA
>CAYPKM010000040.1:0-7162 GCA_964411325.1 uncultured Christensenella sp. | reverse complement strand
TTTGCCAATTGTTACTTTGTTGCCAGTATTTTTGTCAATTGTTGTTTGATAGATTTCGATTGGATAAAAGTCTGAATTCTCTGGAAGTGCATTAATGATGGTTGATGGTTGTGGTTCACGCAAAACCTCACCAGTTTTGCCATCTATTAACATATTGCCACAATCGGTGTAATTTTCCAATTTGCTAGTGATGGTCTTGACAAGTAGATTGCCATTGCGGTCTAATTGTGTGTAATCGTTGCCTGTAGGAATGATAGGAGTATGCCCCACCATTGCTATTTCGCCAGCATTTACTTTGTTGCAAAAGTCTTTGTAATCCATATCTTCAGGCTTGCAAAATACTCCCCAAAAAGACTGTACTATGTTTTTGGTGTCAATATTTGGCAAATCTTGATTTGTTGCTTTGGCAATAATATAGTCTGCATATTCTTTTCGCCAATCTCTATTTGTGCCCTTGGTGAATTGGAATATGTACAAGTTTGAATTTTTGATATGACAATCTTCTTCATACAATTTGGTATCGGACTGAAAGTCAATATAATTATTTTTTCCCATAAATCCCCCCTATAATTAAAAACAATTAATTACTTACATATATTTTAACAAAGTATATATTGTTTGTCAATAATCAATTGGCCAAAATGCATAGGTGGGAATAAATTATTTTTGATGTTTTTTGATTTTTTCTAAAAGTGATTTTTGGATAAAAAAGGGAGAATATAATAATAATTGCTATTCAAATTGATTGTGAAAAAACTAATAATTTGCTATACTATTAGCAGTGTGAAAAGGACTACTTATTATAGCCTTTTCATTACTAATACTACAAAGATTGAAGGAAAAAACATATGGATATTTCTAAAGAATTAAGTATGGAATTTAGTTTGACTTTGAACCATACAAACAATATCATTGGGCTTTTGGACGAGGGGTGTACCATTCCATTTATCGCAAGATATAGAAAGGAATTGACAGGTAGTTGTGATGACCAAACTCTTAGAGCTTTTGATGATAGACTTAAATATTTGAGAAACTTAACCAAGAGAAAGGAAGAAGTTTCCAATTTGATTACTGAACAAGGTAATATGACTGAGGAGATTGAAAAGGCTTTGAGTGAGGCTTTGACATTGACAGAAGTTGAGGATATATATAGACCATTTAAACCAAAGAGAAAGACAAGAGCGTCGGTGGCTATCGCCAAAGGTTTACAACCATTAGCTGATAAAATTATGGAACAAAAACCATTTGACTTGATGAAAGAGTGCGAACTTTACATTGACCCAGAAAAGGGTGTAAATAGTGCAGAAGAGGCATTGCAAGGTGCCAAAGATATCATTGCAGAGATGATTTCGGATAATGCTAATATCAGAAAAGAATTGAGAGAAGCACTTGTAAACAAAGGCTTTGTAAAATGTAAACTTGATGAAGAGAAAGAGGGTGCGTTTACTTATGAGATGTACAAAGAGTACAATTCAGAAATTAAGAAATTGCCTTCGCATAGAATACTTGCTATCAATCGTGGCGAAAAAGAAGATTATTTGAAAGTAAGCCTTACTCTAAATGAAGAAATTGCTCACGAAATAATTGAGAGCAAAATAATCAAGAAAAATAGTCCTTTTGAGGAACTTTTGAAAGAAGTTTGCTTGGATAGTTATGATAGACTTATTTTCCCTAGCATTGAGAGAGAAGTAAGAACAGAACTTACTGACAAGGCAAATGAGCAGGCTATACATATGTTTGAGGTCAACCTTAAACCATTGTTAATGCAACCTCCTCTAAAAAACAAAGTTATTTTGGGTTTGGACCCAGCATATAGAACGGGTTGCAAAATTGCAGTTATTGATGCTAATGGCAAAGTTTTGGATACTGCAGTAGTTTATCCTACTCCTCCGCAAAACAAGATTGAAGAGGCAACTGCTAAGCTTTCGCAATTGATATACAAGCACGATGTAGATGTAATATCTATTGGTAATGGTACTGCCACCAAAGAAAGCGAAATATTCGTGGCAAACTTAATCAAAGATTTGAAAAGACCAGTGACTTATGCTGTAGTCAATGAAGCAGGTGCATCTGTGTACTCTGCTAGCAAATTGGGTGCGAGCGAATTCCCAGATTATGACGTAGCACTTAGAAGTGCGGTGTCTATTGCTAGACGTCTTCAAGACCCACTTGCTGAATTAATCAAGATAGATGTCAAATCTATTGGTGTAGGTCAATATCAGCACGATATGCCTCAAAATAGACTAACTGAAGTTTTGGATGGCGTTGTTGAAAATTGTGTAAATACTGTAGGTGTAGATGTGAATACAGCTAGTCCTAGTCTACTAAGTTTTGTAGCGGGATTAAATTCGGGTGTAGCCAAAAATATAGAAAAGTACAGGCAAGAGAACGGTGCTTTCAAAGAGAGAAGTGAACTTAAGAAAGTTTCTAAACTTGGCGACAAGGCTTTTGAGCAATGTGCAGGATTTTTGAGAATAACTGATGGCAATAATATTTTGGATAATACTGGTGTCCATCCAGAAAGTTATGAGAGCGCTTACAAATTGCTTGAGTACTTCAATTTGAATATAAAAGATGTCAAAGGTGACAATTTGCAATTGCTACCAAAGATGGTGGAAAAAGAGGGTGCCGAAAAAATTGCACAAAAGATAAATGTTGGTGTACCAACCCTAATAGATATTGCAAACGAACTATCAAAGCCGGGTAGAGACGTTCGTGACGAATTGCCTAAGCCAGTGCTTAAATCTGCTCTTCTTGGAATTGAGAATTTGAAAGAGGGAATGGTTATGACTGGAGTTGTAAGAAATGTTTGCGACTTTGGTGCGTTTGTAGATATATCAGTTCACCAAGATGGACTTGTTCATATCTCTGAGATTTCCAAAGAATATATCAAACATCCAAGTGAAGCTTTGAAAGTTGGAGATGTGGTGAAAGTGAAAGTTATAGGGGTAGATGTTGACAAAAAACGTATATCTCTTACCATAAAAGGTGCAGTTGATGACGAATTGACAGAGGGTCTATAAAACAAAAAACGACTAGTAATTATCACTATTGATAATGCTAGTCTTTTTTTGTATTATGGAATGTTTTGGCAAAATGAATTGAAACTAAACTCAAATAGGAAAGTGGGCAAATGATACAATTTAATCTAAATAACATAACTCAAATGAACATTTAGTTTAATATCCATATTTGATAGATAATCATTTTTGCTTTCTAGTGAAGAAAGATAGTTCTGCCATTTTTTGTGATTGAAAGCATTAAATTTTGCAAATAATCCCAAAATGTCGTCTTGCTCACTTTGCATAGTTTTCACTGTTGATAATCTTTTGTCTTCAATAGTGCTTAGCAATTTGTCTTTGACGGTATCGCTAATGTAATTTTGAAGACTGTCAATTGAGGCGAAGGAAAAATTATTTGCACTTTGTACTTCTTCCAACATAATGTTTAGCCAGATGTTGTATTCCACATAAGGCTTGCCGTCTTCAAATTTGTACAGGGGAATACCAACTTTATTTACCTGTTGATATATTTGAATGCTTTGGGTTGTGTATTGGTCGTTGACATCATCAATTTCGATATTGATAAATTGACTAGTCTTGGATAAAAGATTGTAGATAAAGTTTTCATCTTCGGATAGTATTCTTTCAAACTTGCCTTTGTTCAAAACGGCAATTTTTTCTTGATTGTTTATCTTGCCTCCCGACTGGTCGTCTTTTTGTCCTTGAGTAGAATCAGCACTGCCATCTTTGGAACTTTCTTCTGTTACATTCTTTTTGCCCTCTTTCTCTGTGCTGATTATTGGTAGGATGAATGTTCCACTATCGCTAAAGTATTGTCTGTAGAATTTCTCGATAGTTGTATTTTCGAGTAGGGTTGCAGTTTCTTCATAAGACACGATGTCTTTGAGTGTTAGGTCGAGAAGGTTGTTGCTATTCTTGGATGCTTCCACCAAATCTTTGGCTTTGCCATCTGTGCTAAGCAATGCTGCATTAGTGGTCAGATTTGATGTACGAATAAAGTAATCAAGAATGGTTGCAACATTTTCTTGCATAATATCAAAAGAGAGTATTAGGCAGTCGCAATGAGCAAGCCCAATATCTTTGCCAGTATTGAGTGTGATATTGTGCAGTGCTTCGGAAATGCTACCACCTTTGCCCTCAAAAGATTCGAGATTGGCATTAACGTCAGTGCTTACTTTTGGGATGACTGCGAGTGCTGTTATATTGTACCCACTCTCTACGTCTTTGTCTATTCCAATTGTTGTGACGACAAGTTTGGTATTATTATCCGACGGTCGATAAAGAGAGGAGGGAAACATAAGTATTATCAAAAACAAAAAGCAGTAAAAGATTTTATTGCGAGAGATTTTTTTGAGAATGCTTAGCATATTTTTTTGCCTCCGACAATCTTTGGTGTTTTGTTTGAAAGTGAGTGATTTGAATTTTCGTTCCTTCTTTTCAGTATTAAATAACCTATTAAAAGCATTAGTACGAAACCTAGTTCGAGGGAATTGACGACATAAGTAAAAATACGGTCTGTGACTATTACAAGCACTTGGTCTAATTGTAAATATGTGGGTAGATATGCGACAGTTAAACATACAACGGTGACAATAGATGGTGTCTTTTTGTCAGAAAGTAAAAACATATCTTTGGCACAATCTGTAATGCAAATACCGAGTAGGATTACTTGGATCAGCAGTATCGCTGTCCACATTATGATAGTTAGCCATTCTAGTCTGCCGAGGGTTGTAGGGTATGGATTGTGCAAGGGAACTTCGCTGAGTGCCAGAGATTGGTTAACGGCAGTGTTGCCAAAAGTACCTACAAAGATAACGTAAAAATTAAAGACGAAATTGAGAATGGTGGAGAAGTATAGTAGTATTTTTTTGGTTGCTTTTTTGGAGTATTTAATCTTGCCCATCATTACAAACAAAATCATATAGTCGCCATAGGCGAAAGATGTTTTGAGAAGACTATTAAAAATAGGATATGCACCATCTTGAAAGAGAGGAAATAAATTGACAATGTCTACTTCGCTAATGGGATAAATGAGGGTGAAGAAGATGCCAATTGCAAGTGGCCAAAACATAATTTCAATTAGTCTACCAATAGTGCGAAAATTGGAATTGAACATATATAGTAGCAGAAACATAAGTGTGATAATAAAGAAAAAGGGGTTTAAGTGCTCAAAAAGTGTAACGATATAATAGTCGTGCAATTCAAGCATTGCAATTATTAATTTAATAAAAAAATATATTATCAAAAAAGAATAGACTATAATGGCTACAGGTTTGCTAAAAGATTCTTTTATAAGATTGAAAAAGTTTTTGTCGGGAATTTTTTGGATAATGATAACGACTAAGGTTGTAAGCAAAAAATCTATAGCAAGTGCTATGAAAGAAACTATATATGCACTATTCCCTGCAAAGTCGCAGGTGAGTGCTGGCAAAACTGATAGTTTAAGGGCAACGGTGAATATGACAAGTATTAAACTAGTTTGATTTGTCGATATTGTTTTTTCCATTCCTTCCTCCTTGTCGTATTAGATTTTTTCTATTGTTTTTGATGGATAGTGGGCGATATTTCACATCGACAATGTCGGCTTTGAAAAAGGCATCGTTTTTGTCTTTGTCAATAAAAGGTGCGAGTGGTGCAAAGTATGCACTTCCATAACTATCAAAGTCGCACAAGTATGCGATTATGAATACCAGTAGTGAGATAATTCCAAAGAATCCGAGGAATGCTCCAGCCAGGGTGAAAAGCATTCGAAGAGTGTAGAGTTGTGGGGCTTGGTCTGGAATGCAATAAATTGTAAGTCCGGATATGGCGACCATTATTACGGATGGTGGAGAGATAAGTCCAGCCTTGACTGCTGTGTCTCCCAAAATCAAAGCACCCACTATTGACAATGCAAGACCCAAATATTTGGGCATTCTGAGGCTGGCTTCATATAGAACTTCGAATAGAAGTAGAACGAATAATATTTCGGCAAATGGTGTTAGTGGTAGCCCTTTGGTTGTATTGACGATGGTTATCAAAAATTTGAGGGGGATTGCTTTGTAATGGTGCATAACTACAGCAATGTATAGTCCGGGTATTAGAATGGATATGAATATGCTAAAAATTCTTATCCATCTAACAAATCCGGCACGAATATGATTGGAGTAATAATCATCTCCACTTTGCAAGTCTTCGACATATATAAATGGCACTGTTAAGACTATGGGCGAACCATCTACAATTATGGCGATTCTGCCCTCTAACATTTTGGCACAGACTATATCTGGTTTTTCACTATTTCCAATCTGCTTGAACATACTATGTGGTCGCTCTTCCAAATATCCTGTAATGTAGTTGCTGTCAATAATTCCATCCAAATCTATCTTAGATATCTTGTTTTTGACATTTTCTACTATGTTTTTGTCAGCAATGTCATTGATGTAGGCAATAACGATGGATGTATCGGTATGCTTGCCAACTTTGAGATTTATGGTTCTTAGGTCTTTGGATGCAAGTATCTTTCTTATTTCTGTCAGGTTGGTTTTTAGGCTCTCAACAAAGCCACTTCGGGGACCTTTGAGAACGGAACTGGTAGGTGGCTCTTCTATGGAGCGTTCTTTGCTTTCGTCTATGGCAAGCACTAGGGCAGTATCTATATTTTCTGCAAGCAAAATCCCCTTGCCTTTGAGCAAATGTGAGATTGCTTTTTGCATATCTGTTTCTAATGAAATGTCGCTAAGAGGTAGGGTGTTTAGCAGTGTATTACAGTCTGAGATTTTTTGTTGTAATTTTTGAAGTGGTTCAATTACAAATTTTGAAAGAGAATTGGTGTCGGTGAGTCCGGTCATAAATAGTATTGCAAAGTTGTTTTTTTGTGTATGTATATTTTTGCAAACTAGTTCTTCGCAATTACCCAGTGCCTTTTGAATTTCCTCTATATTTCTTTGGATGTCTTTATCCATAAATTTTTTCTCGCTTTTTTATTTAATATATTTAATTTGAGAAAAATAAAAAGATTTTATGTAAGTACTTGCAAAATTATATTTTATTTGGTATAATTTGGTCGGTAAATTAAATTTACTACTGCTTTGGTGTGTATCCAAAGCCGAATTAGACCATAGGAGGTAAATTATGAACAAATATGAATTGCTTACAAT
>CAYPKM010000039.1:0-7511 GCA_964411325.1 uncultured Christensenella sp. | reverse complement strand
AGTCTTTTTGGTTATTTGAAAATCAATAATTACACTACTATCCCCAGAAGCAAAAGCATAATTATTTCTATCTTCGCAATTATCAATAAGTATAGTAATTTGGTAAGTATTCGGGTCTATCATCAATAGACTTGACGACTTTGTCAAAAGTCGGATATCGTCGCCCTCAACTTTGTTTGTAATGATAGGGGTAATGGTTTGCTTTTCACCATTATATTCTACTATCGTCTCGCCATAATCTATCTGCAAAATTCGAGGAGAGATGACAACATCAAAACTATCATTCAAAAAACCAATGCTTTCGCTACTACTATATACCTTGATTGTATATTCTCCAGCATTGGCAATCTCGTCTATAATCTCTTCTTGATTGTCCTTATGAAAAATCTTCACATCAGATGATGGCAGATAAATCTTGGTACCGCCTTGCAAATAATATGGATAGCAATTATCGCTAATGCTTTGACCGCATTTATTTGTGCCATCATATTCAAAGGTCTTTTTGTCAACAAAAACTTCCACATCGACACTAGAACTAATTGAGTATAATTTGACGTCAACACTTGAGCAAGAAACCCCATTATTAAAGATTAAAACACCCGTTTCAATATTTTCATTTTGGCAAATAGTATAATAAGAACAATTCTCGTTGCTTATTTGCAGACACTGACTACCCAATTGTACATTTAACAAGGTTTTGAATTCAAAAAGCTCGTTATTTATGATATTAGGCTGACAAATAGATATGGTAGATGTATTAGTCTTTTCTTCATCAGAATATTCATACAAAGAAATACTATCAAAAGACTGCGAGCCATAGCACACATATCTATCAGCAAATAGTGCAGAGACTTCATCCAAAATAAATTTGCAAGAAGTCGCGTTGTCACTAGCGTCAGTGCTATTTGTTTGTTTGGAAAGAATCTTTCCACTAACGCAAAGATTTTTTGCCCCACAAGACTTCATCGCCTCTACAAATATCCTAGAGGTAGCATATTTGCCACCTATGTAAATATATTCTCCATCCGAACCCTCAAATTTGAAAATTTGATAATCGTCAGACAATTTATTAGAAGGAATCTTTATATCGAACTTGGTTAAAATAATATCTCCGCTGTAGATAATATTATCTGCCTCTTGCGAATAAATCCCATCAGAAATATCTTGGTCATAACTTAAAACACCAGCATAATCCAAATAATATTTATCTATTAAACTTTCAAAATAAGTTTTTTCAAAATCGCTACCCAAATCGCTTTCATCGGGAGCACCCAAAAATTTGAATTGTTTAACAAATCTACCAGCAAAAGTGTCTATTCCCCTCACTAGCACTTTACCCACAAAGTCGTCGCCATTATTTAAAATATCATCATAAGAAAGGTCGGTTAAACTTAATTCTATTTGTCCGTCAATTTGACTATCTTTATCTACATACACATAATTACTATCAAGACTATTATTCAACCTAATTTTGATGTTTTGTGCACTTGTAACAGTATGCAAAACCAAGTTATTTGGAAGCTTGCTACTATTCACGATATCAACAGCTCTCTTGCCCCTAAACGAGCAATTGTCAACAACTACTTTGCCGTAATTGCAAATAAAGTTGTCTATCGTTTGACTAGATAAAAAAGTAACATTTTGAAGGAGTAATGTTGAACCCTCATCTACAATAATCATATTGGATTTTTGGGCTGAAATAGTGCAGTTTTTCAAAGTAACACAGCTACTTTCAGAAATCAAAAGTGCAGTATCAATATTTGAATAAGTACTATCAATATTTCCATCAATTATTTGGCTAGTAGATATGTTTAAGACGCTCTCATCAGCACTAATAGTTGTGTTGCTTTGCAAAAATATGCTAGCACATGCAAACATTAGTAACGACAAAATTACAATGCACAACCTCTTCATAAACAAATCCCAAACCCCAATAAAATTTTTACAAAAAAATAGCACTAAGGCAAATGTTTTAATTGCCCAAGTGCCACATTATTGTCTTATGTATTAATATTATAATTATACTAAAATTGTCGAAATATGTCAAGACTTTTTAACGATATTTCCCTCCAAATACGCATAAACTTTGAAAAAGTCTAGGTAAAATCAAAAAAACCGCAAAACTTTTTTATAAAACAATATAATTTAATACCCTAAAAATTAAAAATATGGCAAAAGAATTGTTCATTGCCACTAAACCGGATAAAATTTGCAGTGCGATTCTATTAATCAAAATAGAAATTTTGAAAACCCTTTGCACGACAAAACTTATCAACTACGAGGAGATTGCAAAACATATTCATCAAACAGAACTATTAAAATTTGTATGAATTTTGAAAAATGCAATAAAATTCCACCAACTAGAAGAAGTAACCCCAGCAGTTTCTTTTGTAACTTTTCTTTAATGATAAAGAAAAGTTAATCTAATTATTTAACCATCTTCCCTCATTCATCCTTAGAACTGTAATTTCTCCTAGAAATTGCAATTCTTTGGCGTTCTTGGGAACGGCAATACATCACGAATATTCGAAGCACCAGTTACATACATTACAAATCTATCGAAGCCCATTCCAAATCCACTGTGCTTCACACTGCCAAATTTCCTCAAGTTTAGATACCACCAATAGTCTTCTTCGTTTAGACCCAATTCGTGTATTCTATTTAGCAATACGTCGTAATTTTCTTCTCTTTCGCTAGCACCACATAGTTCACCAATGCCAGGAACAAGTAGGTCGGTAGCCTTAACTGTTTTGTTATCTTCATTAAGTTTCATATAGAAAGCTTTGATTTCCTTAGGGTAATTGTAAACAAAGACTGGGCGTTTGTATACTTTTTCTGTCAAGAATTTCTCGTGCTCAGTTTGGATATCTGCACCCCAAGAAACTTTAAATTCGAAACTATCGTTGTGTTTCTCTAGTTCTTCAATTGCTTCTGTATAAGTAACCCTTGCAAATTCGCTAGTTGCTACATGTTTAAGTTTGTCTAGCAACCCTTTCTCTACGAAATTATTACAGAAATTCAACTCGTCTGGACATTTATCAAAAAGGTAATTGATAACATATTTAACCATACTTTCCATTACATCCATATCGTCCTCAAGTTCAGCAAAAGCCATTTCAGGTTCGATATGCCAGAATTCGTTGGCGTGCTTTACAGTATTGCTATTCTCTGCTCTAAAAGATGGTCCAAAAGTGTATATATTTCCCATACTTAGAGCAAAGGCTTCGCCCTCTAATTGACACGATGGACTCAAGTAAACCTTTTTGCCAAATAGTTCGTCTTCTGGGTTTAATTTTTTGCCGTCATAGATATCTAATGTGCTAACTTTGAAAAGTTCGCCCGCACCCTCGCAATCTGACGATGTAAGCAATGGTGCTTGTAAATTTACAAAACCTCTTTCATTAAAGAATTGATGCAAAGCAAATTGTGCTTCACTCCTAATTCTAAAAATGGCATTGAATAAATTTGTTCTAGGTCTAAGGTACGCTTGCTCACGCAAAAATTCCACACTGTGACCTTTCTTTTGAAGAGGATAAGATGTGTCTGTTGGACACAATATTTCTATTTCTTGTGCTTTTATTTCATAAGGTTGTTTCATTTCTGGTGTAAGTGCCACCACGCCTTTTACAATAATAGATGACCCAGCATTAAGTTTAGCAACATCGGTATAATTATTTACTTTGTCTGCCTCGAAAACCACTTGCACACCTTTGAAACTTGTTCCGTCATTCAAATCTATAAATCCGAAATTTTTGGAGTCTCTTACGCTTCTGACCCAGCCAGCAAGTGTTACATTTTTTCCATCAAAACTCTCATAAGTTTTATTTAATTTTGCTATATCTAATTTTTTCATAAGTTTTCCTCCAAAAACATATATATAATCAAGTATATCCCATTTTTATCATATTTGCAATTATTTTGCCAAAATATTTGTATATATCCCTATTTCCCATCCTTAATTAATAAGATTGAATAAAAAACGGTTTTAGGGTCTGGGGAATGCCACATCTGCGTTATTCCATATTATTCGTGTAGTGGTCTCGTGGCAAATCTTCGATTGCCGCAACCCCGACAGTTCTTTTGTTACTTTTCTTTAATGATAAAGAAAAGTTAATCTAATATGAATTTAGAGTTTAGGAAAAATAGTTAACTATTTACATTTCCATATCTTCTTGATTTTGATTGACTTGTTTTTCAATACTCCCTTTAATCTTAAGATTCAAAGCAAGCAATCCCCTATGCAAATCCGAATTTCTACCAGAAAACTCAGTCTCGCTATTCATTTTGTTTTTGGCAACCGATTCCAAACTGCTCAAATCATATTTTTTGATTTCATCATCAAGCATATTGCTTAAATTAGCTTCCAAATCTGAAAGACTATCAAAATCAAGGGAGTCATCATTAGCAGACATAGCCAATTGATTTTTTACTTGACCCAATTTTTCTGCCAAGACAAACAAATCATTATACGGTGAAGACTTTTCCAAATTTTTCATAAGTACAAGACCATCATACACAGGCTTTGATTCCCCAAAGCCTTCGCCACCAGCCTCCATATCGACTTTATTTTCTTTCGCGTAATCTTTAATGTGTTTTGTCATACATCGCATTAGTGGATAAAAATTGTAACCAGTGCCAATATATGCTTTCATCACATCTTTTAATTCTTCCGCCCTTTTTTCATTTCCCATCTTTTCAGCAGTAAGAATACCAGAAATAATCGACTGTGCTCTTTCTTCCATATTATCCATAGGCAAATTGTCAACATCAATATTAATGGAATCATCTATCAAAAAAGAATCTTTGTCATTAATATTAATATCATATAGTGCATTTTCAAACATATTAGACCATTTTTGCACTTTGGCTTCGTTATATATTTGCTTAGCTTCTTCCATAGGGATGTTTCCAGCAAGTATGTCTTCATAATTATCACCAAGCTCATCTCTTAATAAATCCATATCCTCCACGCCCTTTAGCCTTTCAAGATATTGACTAAAATCAAATCCTTTCACCTTAATTTCTCCTTTTTGTTTTTATATTTAATCCAAATTAATATAACACTAATTTTAGTGTATGTCAAACAAATACACTATTTGTGATGTAAACTAGTAATATGAAACAACTTGGGGACAATTTAAAAGAATTAAGAAAAGTATATGGGCTTAGTCAAAAAGAATTTGCAAAAAGGATGCAAACTAGCCAACAGAGAGTAAGCGAATGGGAATGCAATAAAATCGAGCCCTCATTATACAATATTATCAAGATTCTCAAATTGTATGGTATTACATTTGAAGAACTTGTTGACGGGATTTATTAGATAATAGGTCTATGTTTGTGATTTAAATAGCATCTTTTTAGGCATCAAATAAAATACACCATCTCATCAATAATTAAACAAAAACCAATAAAATATGAAACTATTTACATTCATTTTTTAAATAATAAGCATAAAAGAAGTGACCAAATTTGGTCACTTCTTTTATGCCTATTAAAATCTCTTGCAAACATTCTACAAAAATCAAATTGAAGGATTGCAATTCTCACTTTCACGCTATACTAAAAATTATTAAACAAATGCTTTCAATTTTTTTATTAGAGAAAAATCCAAAATATCATTTTTGTCTGTAACTTTATATGCATCTTCTTCATGCATAATATCGCTTAATTCCGAGCCACTTACATTTTCAAACCTTCTACAAACCTCGTTCAATATCTCCATCTCATCTAATGTAAATAGCGTTTCATTAATTTCATCTGAATCTTTAGGTAAAAACTGAGTAGAAATTGTATCGTGTATTTCAATATACTCTTTATCTACCGAATTTAAATCACAAATTTCTTTGTATCCTACTGGCAACGCTCCCATTGGCATATGTTTATATACAAGTCCCGAAATTGCTTTGCCCGTTCTTTGATAGGAAAGAGCATCGGAATACCAAAATAATTTCATTAATTTAACCGTAAATAAATTTTTTGTAAATCTAGCAAAATATGCCATCATACTCTTAATTTTATCTATGCTCAAAAGAGCAAATCCATTTAATGAGCATTTTTTATCCATCATAATATACTGATTGCTTAACATTCTTTCATTATCTGCAATCTTTGATTTAAGGAATATAAACCCTTTCAATATATCTCTTATTTGCTCGAATTTTTTATTACTTAAATTATGCTTAGCTTTTAGAACTTGCTCGTATGCAAAATTGTAATCTTTATCAAACAATCTCATTAAGTCATCATAAGGTTTTTCTTGTATAGTTGATGTTTCATATCTTGCAATGGTCTTGTCCCCAAATCCAAGAATTATGGCAAAATCTTCTTGAGATATTTGAAATTTATTTCTAATTGCCACAATTTCTTCTTTTGTTAGCAATCCCATTTTTTGTCTATAAGCATCTCTTAGAGATTGCAAATTAGACTCCATCAAATCTCCACTCTCAAAATATTCATCACAATCTGCACAATAATACACAAAAGCTTCATACTCTACATTAACATTTTTAACTTTATCTATTTGTTTAATCTTTCTTAATTCTATTTCTTTTGTTTCTTCACAAAACGGACATGTCATTCTTTCTTTTTTTACTATATAATCTTTCATAATCATCACTTTATTTTCTATTACTTACTTTACTTTATTTTCTACTTTTCAATCAATTAATACACACTAACTATGTTTATACGGTAAAAGTCTATCTGGTACTCTTTTTTCTGCGAAATGAAAAGATACGCAAAAAATATTTTTGTTATTCTCTTCTCTTATTTTAATTTTTATATAAACTTGTTTTCCTTTTATGACTTTTATAAAACAATAAAAAGGATTAACTTTATTTGGCTTATTGTCTAGAAAGGTTTCTTTGTACTCCTCTACTGTCAATGATAAAAGTTCATTAGCAACATCTTCCAATTGATACTCTAATTCAGCCAATGTTTCATTGTTGGTATAAGAATTATCAGCACTATATTGACGGCGATTAAATTTAAATATAAATTGTTTATTCAAATTAAAATCTTTATCTGTGATAATTTTTTGCACATTTTTTAGAAAACTTTCGACAGCCTCTTCGCTATCGATATAAGACAAGAAAATTTTACCTCCTTTGTATTATTTATTCCATTATAGTATCATATGATACCAGATGTCAACAGTTTTTCTTTATTTTTTCAATTTGAAAGCATTCAGATTCTTTAAATCATAAATAATCAACCAGAATTTTGTATGAATATTACATCGTATAAATATGTACCAAAATATTTTGGCATCAAAATGGCATCATTGATGCCCAAAATACCACTTTTTACAAGAATTTTGAAAAAAGTAAAAAAAATAAAACCCCTAAAATAGAATTTTATAGATGTTCATAATAAAAGTTGCAATCATTTTAGATTTGCGTATAAAAAAGTGACTAAATTTAGCCACCTTTTTCCTTTCAATAAATCCGCTTAAAAAACGGTTTTAGGGTCTGGGGAATCCGAACCCCAGCAGTTTCTTTTGTAACTTTTCT
>CAYPKM010000038.1:0-7932 GCA_964411325.1 uncultured Christensenella sp. | reverse complement strand
AACACCTACCGAAAAAGTAACATTAGTGAGTGCATTAAACAAAATAGAGTTCTAATTTTTAGAACTCTATTTTTTGATCTCCAATACTTCATTATAAAACATATCTCTAAAGGTGCTCTCCGTCAAATCAGCAATATCGATCACCTTAGGAGCCCTCTCCAAGACAACCTTTTCTCTAGCGATATCATTGCCACCTTTGTACCAATGTGCAAAAAGATAAACGGTATCCACTATCCCCAAAACCCTATCAATTATCTTGATTAGTTTGTCCGACTCGGTGGTCTCCATCATTTCGTCCACTACTACCTTTTTGGTAACAACACTGCCACAGTCGCAAAAATTGCCACAAGCAAAAATTCTAAGGTCTCTACGAATATTCCTAAGATGTGGATTAGAGTACTCATAAAAATTAGTAAACCCCTCGCTCTGAAAAACCTTGATAATCTCCATCAACTTTTCTCCGTCGAGTTCATTTTCTTTAAACATAAAAGTATTAACTTGACACATAACAATTCCTCTAAAAAAATTATTTTCCAAATTCACTTTATTCTAATTTTATTTGTAACTTTTGTCAATCAAAATTTTTGCACATTTTATTCCCTCTACAGCACTAGAAACAATTCCTCCGGCAAAGCCTGCACCCTCGCCTATCATATACACACCACCAATAGAAGACATCATATCCAAATTTCTAATCACTTGATAAGGAGCGCTACTTCTAGTTTCAATTCCCGTAAGAAGTGCGTCTGCATCAGCAAAGCCTTTCACTTTTTTGTCAAAATCCAAAATACCCTCGCGTATAGAACTAGCGACAAAATTAGGCAACATATCCGATACATCACCCAAAACATAATCAGGCTTGAAAGTAGGAGTCACCTTGCCAAGTCTGGTGGTAGGAACCCCTGCCAAAAAATCGCCCACTCGCTGAACGGTTGCTTTGTATGCATTATTTTTGGAGTACGCCAATCTCTCATATTTCTCTTGAAGAAAGACTCCTGCAAGTGGATGGTCGCTACCAAAGTCACTAGGCTCTACAGTACACAAAATAGCAGAATTAGCATTGACGCCGTCTCTGGCAGAATAACTCATTCCATTGGTCACAATGGTCTCCTCTTCGCTCATCGCAGGTACAACAACGCCACCCGGACACATACAGAATGTGTACACGCATCTGCCACTTTTTAAGTGCGAAGAGAGATGATAATCTGCGTGTGGCAAACGCGAACAAAACTCGCCATATTGAGCAAAGTCTATATCTTTCTGCAAATGTTCTATTCTATAACCCATAGAAAACGGCTTTTGTTTAATCTGCAAGTTTTTGTCAAAAAGCATACGGATTGTGTCGCGAGACGAGTGACCTATTGCCAATATCAGATTGTCACAAGACATTTTAATCTTCCCAGTTGGAGAGGATACAGTAATGTCTACAGCCTCGCCCTGCCCATCTACATCAACGTCACACAAAGTGTGTTCAAAGAGAAATTTGCAACCAAGCGATTCCAAATATTTGCGAATATTCACAATCGCTTGAGAAAGCACATCAGTGCCAATATGAGGCTTCGCATCATACAAAATCTCCTCGCTTGCACCAAACTTCACAAACGTCTCGTACACCTTGCCTATATACTCATTGGAAATACCAGTATTAAGTTTGCCATCAGAAAAAGTGCCGGCACCACCCTCACCAAATTGGATGTTTGATTGGGTATCAAGCACGCCACTTTCAAACATTTTTTCTACGGCTTTTTTCCTCTTCTCCATTTCGTAGCCACGCTCAAGTATGGTGACATTGGCACCAGCCTCTGCCAAGACAAGACCAGCAAAAAGCCCACTAGGCCCACTGCCCACGATAATTATATTATCTTTCTTTCCGTCATTATATTTGCCAAAATCAATTTTGGTAGCATTGTATATTGATAGATTTTTGTATCTGTCAATATTCAAATTTTTTCGACAATCAAAAATAATTGATGCCACAAAGCACACCGAAGTCTTGTCTCTAGCATCAATAGAAAGTTTGCTTAGTTTGCTATCAAAAATTAACGACTCGTCAATTTTTAATTTGCTTGAAACATACTTGCTCAAATTGTTTTTGTCAAAATCAATAGGCAATTTAATACTAGATAATTTGTACATAACTCTCCCAAAAAAAATGTAATAGTACTCTAATATGTCTAAACAAAGAATTTGCTTAAACTTAGTCATCAAATAATTGAAAATAGCAATTGCGAATTTTGACACGCTTGCACTTAAGTGCAAATGCTTGTCCCTCAAACAACGCACCATCCACATACCCACAACGAGTGCAATCACATCCACTTATGTGTTTGAAAGGGCAAGAGGTGATTGTCATCAAAGGGAATTTGTCTACTTTGTTGGAGTGTGGCAAACGACTCGTCCACTTCTCAATAGAAGCAAAGTAATTTTGCGCACCCAAGCATTTAACGGCATTCAGTGCAGAAAAATTAACAATATTAAGTCCACTGCCAGCCCAAACATTTGCCTTGTCGCAAAAATACAATCCATATATATTATTTGTCACAAAAATGCAATCATCCCCAAAAGCCTCAACGATGTCAGATATTATCTGCAAATCACCCGACCTTGCAATAATAGGCAAATCTATAATCAAAGGAGTCGAAAATACTTTCTCATACTTACTTTTGAATTTGGATATAACATCCTTATGATACACAGTCGGCGACAAGATAATATTCTCAGTCGATTGAGAAAGTTTGACAATGTCACAATTCTCATCTACCACACTGAATGTCTGGTCAAAAACATCACTTGCCCATTCGCAATTATTAATGCTCTCAAGCCTATTTGCTTCATTTGTCTTATCCGAATTTTTGCTCTTCTCATATACACTTAAATTTAGCAAAATCTTTTCTTCCAATTGAGATACTAGAAGCCTTCTAATCTCGTTTAGTTTGGCAAGTGGCAAAAATGCGTCACGTGTCTCTATCTCAAAGTGAGGAGCACAAAAAACACCCCTATCCACCTTGTCCAATTGCTGAGATATATTGTCTACAGTTATTGCTCGCGTATTTGCCTTCTCGACCACATCGCCTACATATTCACTTGATATATCTCCACACGAAAATTTCACAAATATTGGCTTGCCAGCAACAATCTGGGCAGAGATATCCAAAGGCAAATATCTTGATTTGTCGGGCATACTCTCCTCAAATCGTCTATCAAGCGACAAATACACTTCACTACCAATAGCAGGCTTGTATTTGGAATAAACTATGGACTTATTGTCAGTATGCTCAATGTTTCCGACACCAATTGAAATAATATCCTTGCCATTTTTGAATTTAAGTCCGTCACCAGAAGCAATTGAGGAATTGATATCCAAGCCAATTTTGTACAAGTCTTTGAATTTGGCAAGAGATACTACTTTGCCAATTTTTACACCCAAATGATTATTGTTTGTATGGTCGATTATATCATTGCCTTCGTTATATCCACGCACATATTCGCCACGCGAAAAGACTCTCTGCAAATCACTTTTTAATTGATTGTAATCAGGCACATTTCCATTGTAGATATCGTCTACAGCCCCTCTATACACACTAGTAGCCACACTCACATATCCCGTATGTCTAAGCCTACCCTCAATCTTGATAGAGCAAACACCGGCTTGGGCTAGGCCTGCCAAATCTTCTATCAAACAATTATCTCTTGGACTCAAAGTAAAGCCGTCAAGCGACCTCTTGCCACAATGCAAAGTATAGGGCAGACGACACAATTGTTTGCATTCTCCCCTATTGCCACTAGCACCACACTTAATGCTACTCAAGTAACAATTGCCCGAAAAACATATGCAATTGGCACCTTGCACAAATACTTCCAATTCGATATCTACACTCTCAGCTATCTCTCTAATGTCTGCAAGCGTGCATTCCCTAGACAAAACTACACGCTTGAGCCCCAGCCTTTTTGCCACCTTGGCACCCATTACATTATGAATACCCATCTGCGTACTTCCGTGCAAAACAATATGGGGATAAGCCTTTTTGCACTCACTAATTAGTCCCAAGTCTTGCATTATAAAGGCGTCTACCCCTAGTTTGTAACACTTGCCAACAAGTGCTACAGCATCATCCAGTTCGGCATTTGAAAGCAAAGTATTCATTGTAATGTATACTTTCACACCCTTTAGATGAGCGTATCTTATTAGTTCAGATAGATTTTCTATGTCTATATTCTCGGCTTTCATCCTAGCATTGTATTTGGGCAAACCCATATATACAGCATCACAACCACTACGAATGCTGGCAAAAAAACTTTCTTTATCGCCAACTGGAGACAAAACTTCAATCTTTTCTTTCATATTATTTTCTTTCTTTTTTGTTCAATTTCTCTTGTTTGGCTAGTTCTTTTGCCTTTCTAACTTGGTCACGCTTTTGCTCACTTACACGCTTCAAGCCATAAACATCACTAACAGGCAGACTAAAGCACAAACCTCTACCCTCTTCCATTAGGCTGGTTTTGTCAGATATGGCTTGCATTATCTTTCGTCTATCTGCTTTTTTCACCAAAATCAAGACAATCTCTCGCTCTGGTTGCAAAGATATTCCCAAGACCTTTTGGTCGGCATCGGCAGTGCCTCTACCATATAGAATTGTCGCACCGGTAGCCCCTGCTTCTCTAGCAGAAGACACTACGAAGTCTGCAAAGCCCCTACCAATAATGGCTACAATCAAATCAAAATCGGCTTCATTCTGCCCTTTTAATGCATTCAAAATTTTGTCCATAACACTTATTCTCCTACACTTATATTCAAAAGTTCCATTAGATTGCTACTAGCACTACTCACATCTATCTCAAAAAGTAGCCCATATCCATCCCTCTCTATTCCCGTAATTTCATTAAAGTCGTGGACTGTTTGAGACAGTTTCTCTATAGGAATTAGACAAGCAAGCACGTCTTTGTCACTAATGCCAAAGCCAAAAATATCGGCAATATTACTCTCGGCAGTGCCTTTGCCCATAAAGAGCACACCACCATTCATATCGTGCTGAGTCAAGTACAATTCCAAATCCTTTCCCACCCCTCTATCGGTAATGGAAATAAGCAATTTAAAAGGTGCCTTCATCTTCTTCACTTTGCTGTCTTTCATAAAAAACCTCTCTTAACTAATCTAATTGCCAAAAATATATATCATATCCCCAAATAATGAACCATCAAATAGTGGCTATATTTGGGGAAAATCTCTTGCTTACTCAAAGTCAATAATTGTAACAACACTTGCAGGCTTAGGTGCTTTCTTAAGTTTTTTGCGACTAATAATGCTCTTGTATTTGATGCCCATTATCTGTATCACCATAGTAGGCATAATGGCGACAATGGCTATAGACCCAAACGCATATAGCATACTATCAAGCCCAAGTGCACCACATACGCCTATTACAAATGGCAAAACAAATGAGGCAGTAAGTGACCCTGCAGCGACACCACCACTATCAAAGGCTATTCCCTCAAATAGGTCGGGGGTGAATATGGATAGCACAATCATAGCCACAACCAATGGCACGCAAACCCAAAGGAAATCTATGGCAAATATAGCACGACAAACAATTATTAGCATTGCAAGTGCTACACCAATAGATAGTCCCACAAGCATAGACCTCTTGGAAATAACCCCCTCAGTGATATCCTCTACTTGCTTATTTAGCACGTGCACAGCAGGCTCTGCAAAGACCATAGTGAATCCCATCACTAGACTAATAGGAATTAGCCACCATTTGGAATTGCCCTCAGCAATAGTCCTGCCCAAGATATCGGCTGTAGGTAGATATCCTGTGGATACCCCAGTCAAAAATATCACAAGACCCACATAAGTATATAATATTCCTATAAATATTCTAAATAGGCTACTCTTAGGTAATTTCAAAAATATGAAGTTATATAGTAAAAAAAACACAAAAATAGGGATTATTACAATGAAGACTTCTTTCAAATAAGAAAGCAAATTGCTAGCAAGGCTTGCAAATAATTCTCCCGAAGACGTGGCACAAGAAACGACGGTAGAATCAGCATTAGCACCACCACCTATAAACATACTAACTATCAAAATTGCAATTACTGGTCCAATAGACGCAAGGGCAATTAAGCCAAAGCCGTCTTCTTGATTGTTTTTGCCACCACGAACGGCACAAATACCCAGTCCAAAAGACATAATAAATGGCACAGATACCGAGCCTGTGGTCACACCCATCGTATCAAATGCAAGTGGCAAAAAATTAACTGGAGAGAAAGCACACAAAATTAGTGCTACACTATAACTAATAATAAGCATAGTCTTGATACTCCATCTAAAGATGGTGCGAAGAGTAGAAAGCAAAAGGAATATACCAGTTCCTGCAGATACTGTAATCAAAATCACCCATTTGGAAGAAATCCCCGGCACTTGTTCTGCCAAAACCATCAAATCTGGCTCGGCAATCGTCACTATGAAACCTAGCACAAAACTAAGCACTGCCATAAAGGTAATCTTCCTAGATTTGGAAAGATGGGAGCCTACATATCCACCCATCTTCATAGTAGACATATCCACACCTACATTAAAAAGTGACATCCCCAAAATCATAAATAGCGTGGCTATCAGTATCGCCAAAAAAGACCATATATTAAATGGCAAAAAAATAAAATACAAAACTAATATTATCAAAAAGAAAGGAAGTACTGATACTGCCGATTCTTTGACTTTGTCACCAAACCCACTCAAATAGCCTTTCATTGTGCAGAATTTTAGCCTCCTTGTCAACTTTTTCATTTTCATCTAAATTGTATCACAAAAGATATCAAATAACTAATGTTTTGGGGACTTTTTTTGCAAACTTTGCCCCAAAACTATTGTGCACAAAAAAGTTATAGTACTCACACACAAAAAAATTCCTACTTTTGTAGGAATTTTTTTGATTATTTCAAATATACTCTTAATTTAAACACTATAAAAGTGATTATTCACCATAGATGTTTTTATGCACCATAGTCGAATGCTTCGTTAAAGATAGGTATTGCATTTTTGATATTCAAAGCTTTTTCTGTACCAAGCAAAGTATCTTTGTATGTCAAACCATCAATAGAAGCAGTATATGGGAAGAATGCTTGAACTGCTTGGAATGCTACTTGAATAGTAATCTTAGCATTAGCAAAGATATTTGTAATAGATTTGCCATCTAATGTTACGACACCATTAACGAATGGGAATTGATAAGATGCTACTTTGTATACATTTTTGCTTTTATCTGAATCAGATCCTCTCATAGCTTCACCAATTGTCTCATGTGGTGCTATTTCATATAGTTTAGCTGTTAATATAGTAGGGTTTGAGTCAGAAATACCCGTGTCTCCTCTACCAAATGCAGTACCAGCTGTAGGCGTATTACTTTGTTTTCTATCGTAAGTTTCACCTGTACTCAAGTCGCCAGCCATCTTAGCAGTATCTTTTATAGTATTAATCTTATTAGTATCTGTAGCAGATGTACCTTCCAAATTATAACCACCTACATTACCAGTGTCACATTCTACTAGGTACCACCAGCCACCTTTGCTGGTAGATAGTTCGTTTGTATTGGTATCATTACCAATGCTAGGATTTACATACAACCACGAGCAATTTTGAGATAGATTATCAACGTGTTCTCCAGTTGTCACAGCACCATCACTACCTACTTTGTTGTAGATAATATCACCATCATTAGTAACAGTGAATCCTTTTAAATATCCAGCGATAATCGCATTGGATGAGTCATTAACAAGTTGTGTTAGTTTGTCATTCAAAGAATTTTCTAGGTCTTTCAAGCTACTTCCAACTGTTCTAGTTGTAAAGTCGCCATATTCAGTAGGATAATGTTCTACGTATGTTTGAATATAATTATTACATCTTGCTTTGTAGAAAGAATCAGATTCTTTCAA
>CAYPKM010000037.1:0-8197 GCA_964411325.1 uncultured Christensenella sp. | reverse complement strand
AACAAACACAGATGGCGAAAGAGCGAAAAAAAGTGACATTATACACCGATGGAGCGTGCAGTGGCAATCCGGGCAAAGGTGGCTACGGTGGCATACTGATGTATATGGGGCACGAAAAGGAATATAGTGGATATGAGGCTGAAACCACCAACAATAGGATGGAGCTGACAGCCGTAATTGAGGGGCTAAAGAGGCTAAAAGAGCCCGTAGACCTAGAAATATTTAGCGATAGTGCCTACACCGTCAATGCATTCCTAGAGGGTTGGATAGATAATTGGATAAGTAATAATTGGAGAACAGCAAACAAAAAGCCTGTGCAGAATATAGAACTTTGGCAAGAAATGCTACAATTGCTTACCCCCCACAATGTGACTTGGCACAAAGTAAAAGGACACGCAGACAACGAGTACAACAATCGTTGCGACAAACTTGCCACTGGTGAGATAGCCAAACACCAATAAAAAAAATTTTTTGAAGATAAACGCTTGACAATCAGCCACAATATGTACTAAAATACTCTTTGTAAACCACATAGGGGTGTGGCTCAATGGTAGAGTAGCGGTCTCCAAAACCGTAGGTTGTGGGTTCGAGTCCTACCACCCCTGCCAATATACAAAAAAGTTCCGAATTTTCGGAACTTTTTCTTTTTTATTTAGCATAATCTACATTACGAGTTTCTCTAATGACATTTACCTTAATTTGACCCGGATATTCCATTTCTTTTTCTATCCTGCTAGCGATATCTTTCGCCATAAACATTGCTTGGTCATCGGTTACTTCGTTTGGTTTAACGATTATTCGTATTTCTCTACCTGCTTGTATAGCGTAACTGGTTTCGACACCACCAAAGCTATTGGCAATCTCTTCCAATTGAGTAAGCCTTTTGATATAAGCCTCAAGAGTCTCCCTTCTAGCACCCGGTCTAGCACTACTGATAGCATCAGCAGTCTGCACAAGGATTGCCTCCATACTCTGAAATTCCACACCACCGTGATGAGCCTCGATACAATGAATAACATCCTTATTCTCTTTGTACTTAGTAGCCAATTCTACACCAATTGATATATGTGTACCCTCTGTTTCGTGGTCGATAGCCTTGCCTATATCGTGTAGCAAGCCACCTCTTTTGGCTATCTGCACATTAGCCCCAACTTCTGCAGCGAGTAACCCTGCCAAATAGCACACTTCTAGGCTATGTTTCAAGACATTTTGCCCATAACTAGTACGATATTTTAGCCTGCCCAAAAGTTTGATTAATTCTGGATGCATACCGTGTATACCTGCATCAAATACGGCAGCCTCACCCTCTTCTTTTATGCTATTTTCGATATCTTTGGTGACTTTGTCCACCATTTCTTCTATTCTTGCTGGATGAATTCTGCCATCCAAAATCAATTTTTCTAGTGTGATTCTAGCAATTTCTCTACGAACTGGGTCGAAAGATGATAGAACAACAGCCTCTGGTGTATCGTCTATTATCAAATCTACACCCGTTGCTGACTCAAGCGCACGGATATTTCTACCCTCACGACCTATAATTCTGCCCTTTACCTCATCATTTGGCAGAGCCACAGTAGAAACTGTGACCTCGCTAGTATGGTCAACGGCAGTCTTTTGGATAGCAAGTGTTACTATCTCTTTTGCCTTTTTATTAGCCTCGTCTCTTGCCTGACTTTCGATATTTCGCACCATCACTGCTGCGTCTTTTTTGGCATCATCCTCGTATTTGGCTATTAATTCCTTTTTAGCCTCTTCTTTGGTAAGTTTACTAATCCTTTCAAGTTCGGCAGTCATTTTGTTTGTAATCTCTGCCTGTTCCTCAAAAGATTTTTTCAAGTCCAATTCTTTTTTATTCAAATCTTCCTTGATTTTTTCCACTTGTTCATTTTTCTTTTCAATCAACTCTTCTTTTTTATCTAGAAATTCTTCACGTTGATTGATTCTACTTTCTGCTTTTTGCATTTCTGCACGGCGAGCCTTCAATTCTTGGTCGCATTCGCTAGTAAGTCTAAGAGTCTCTTCTTTGGCTTCCAAAATCGCCTCTTTTTTCATACTCTTAGCCTCACTTTTGGCTTCTTCTAGTATGTTTTTGGCTTTTTCACTATCCTTTTCGGCTTTGTTTTTTGCAATCGCTTTAATCACAAAAAATGTCGATGGAATAGCCACAACTAGCCCCACAGCCAAACCAATGAAACTCGCTCCCAATGCAGACATAAGCAATATGTTTATGTTTAGCATAGTCACTCCTTAAAAATATTAAATTGTTTATATAATATTAAATGCACACACACATTAAATTAATAAAAAAATAAAGTATACACACATTTTTGATTGTATTATATACTTTACATTATATAAAAATTTTTTTCATTCGTCAAATTATTTTTTTAATTAATTTCAACAACTTCGACACTATTTATAGCCTCGTCTATTAACCCCTCAATATCAAGCTTGCTCTCTTCCCTCTCGCATTTCTCGATTTTTGGCTTAATTACTGGATGTTTTGGCAAAAATACCGTACAACAATCCTCGTATGGCAAGATGGATGTTTCAAAGGTGCCAATCTTTACAGCCACCTTGGTGATATCCTCTTTGTCAAAGGATATTAGTGGACGGAATATAGGCAAATCTTTGACCACAGCATTGGTCACCGTCATACTCTCTACCGTCTGACTAGCCACCTGTCCTAAATTTTCGCCAGTTATCACACACTGAGCACCAATCTTTTTGGCAAGCCTTTCGGCAATTCTATACATAATCCTACGCATAAGCGTAATCATAAAGTCACCATCACAATTTTTGTGAATGGCCTCTTGAATCTTTGTAAATGACACAATATACAATTTGAAGTTACCAGTATAATCTTTTAGGATATTTGCAAGTTTAATTACTTTTTGCTTAGCATTTTCGCTAGTATATGGATAACTATGAAAGTGTATAGAATTCACACTCATTCCACGCTTAGCCATCATATATGTAGATACCGGACTATCGATTCCACCACTAAGTAGCGACAAACCCTTGCCACCAGTACCCACAGGCATACCACCTAGACCTACTATCACATCTGTGTAAACATATGTAAACCCAGTCTCTCTGATATCCACGAAAACCACCTTTTCTGGATTGTGCAAATCGACATCTACACTCGTATTGCTTTTAAGCACAATAGCACCCAAATTTTTGGAATAATCAAGTGAGGAAATTGGGAAGGTCTTGTCTGCACGATTGACTGTCACACGAAAAGTTTTGCAATTAAGTTTAATGCTAGACACATAGTCATTAATAGTCTTTAAGTCATTAGCCATTTTAGTAGCAATACTCATACTACAAATACCAAAAACAGTAGACAACTTATCAATGATTTTTTGCGTAAATTTTTTGTCAAAATTTTCCACATAAAATCTTTTGTTTGACCTAACAACATCACACTCTATTCCACTCAATTTTTCTTTGATATTATCAAAGAGTTTCCCCTCAAAAAATTTGAAGTTTTTCCCTTTCAAAAAAATTTCACTATATCTAATTATTACTACATTCTCATAGTTTTCCATAGAGACTTATCCCCTTTTGTATTTTATTTTTATTAAGCGATTTCGCATTGGTTTTTACGATCTTATTTTGAGTTATTTATGTTATTATTTTGCATTTTCATCTATTAATTTCAATGATAATATTTTAAAATATTTTGTATTATTTAATGATTAAGTTTTGATATATATTCGAATTGATTTTATGAATAAATCTTGTGATCTTGTATTAATTTTTATATGATTAAATCTTATGATTTTTTGAATTAAATATTGTAATTTTGAGCAGATAATGAATTAATGTTTTAAGTTTGATATATTGAGCACAATGTCACAAGTTATAATCTTATTGTCAATAATCGCAGAGTTTTTGACAATAACTACCTTGCTTTACTAATGTAGTCATTTACTACAAATTGCAAACTTTTCACAAGTTCCACAACTTCACTTTCGGTATTGTATCTACTGAAACTTATACGCAAATTACCCTCAATCTCATTTTTATTTACACCCATATTTTCTAGCACTCTATTACCCCGCTTTGATGCAGAACAAGCCGAGCCATTACCCACAAATACTCCTCTATCGCTAAGCATATTTAATAGCGTTTCTGCACGACAATTTTCAAAACTTAAGGACACAATGTATGGCGAATTATCAATGCCAGAATGAAGAGAATATTTCAAGTTTGTTTGCTCCAAGTTTTCCAAAAAAATCTTTTTCAAATTGCTAACAATTTTTTGATTTTTATCCAGATTTTCGCAAGCGATTTTTGCACTTTCTGCAAGGGTGAAAATTCCTAAAATATTTTCCGTACCACTTCTAATACCACCCTCTTGACCTCCACCAAAAACTATTGGTTTGATATTAATATTTTTTTTGAAATACAAAGCACCTACACCCTTGCACCCGTGAATTTTGTGAGCAGAGATTGTGTACATATCCACGCCCAAACTTTCAACATCAACATCAATTTTTCCAAACGCCTGAACACCATCACAATGGAAGACAACTTTGGGATTTACACTCTTTGCTATTGATACAAGTTCAGAGATATCATTGATAGCACCAGTTTCGTTGCTAACGTGCATAATGGATACCACATCAACATCCGTTGTCATTTTGTTTCTAAAATCATCTATATCAACTTTGCCAGTTTTGTCCAAGTTTACAAACTCAACATTATATCCTCTATTTTTTATCTCAAGTGCCGTATTATATACACTTGGATGTTCACCCATTGATACCAAGATTTTTCGTGTATTTTTCTTTAGAATGCCGAACAGCGCTAGATTATTTGCCTCTGTAGCAGAACCTGTAAAAATTAAATTTCCACCACTACCACCAAGCAGACCAATAATATTTTCACGCATATTTTCTAGCATATATTTTACATCCAATCCACCACGATAAATAGCACCAGCATTAAAAAACATTTCGCTATTGATATTTTTTAATTTTTCAATTATGCTATCGTCAATTTTTGTAGTACTCGCATTGTCAAAAAAAATCATAATTACCCCCTTTTAACGAAGATATTTTATCACAAAAAACGCAAAAAAACAATACATTTTTTGGCATTAAAAAAATTCGTTTTAATTTGATTTGTAGGAAACTTTTGAGACCAAAAAACAAACCAAATATAATACACAAAAACAATCATTAATATGGAACAAAATTTAGTAGAGTATCCAAAGTGTCCGAATACAAATAAACCTCAGGAACTTGTCCAACAATTACACTCTCACTAATCAACACTTCTTGCTCAGCCGTGAAACTTCTACTACTCAGTGGCATAACCACACCGACATTAGCAGTAATATTTACATAAATTTTGTGCACTGTCTGGTTAATTCCTGCCGACTCAAAATGCGACACAAACTTACATCTAACACTTCCAATCGGCGTCATCTTCACCCTAATTCTGGGGCCTCTTCCTGCAAGCACTGGTATGCCCGTAAATGTTCCTATAGGTATAGTTACCCCACCTTTGCCATATTCTTCAATTCTGACTTCACAAGTTTGAGCCAAATCTTTGCTCAGATTATTTATCTCGAGAGAGTTTGCTTGAATCATACTGATGTTTCCAAATTCATCACTAACAATATTTACCAAGTCATCATACACAATGGAATTCATAACAACATCACCAATAGAACTATTCATAGCCCTTGTTGCCAACGCCTTGGATTTTAATTCTACAGTATCCATTATTACTGGATTAATCATATACGCAAAAATAACAAAGAGTACAAACAAAACACTAGAAACAATCACAATCTTTGTTATTTTCTTTTTATTAATTTTTATTCTTTTAAATATTTTTATTATTTTGTTTTCCACAAAATAATATATGATTAAATTTTTGTAATTATTACAAATTCAATTTCAGGTCTTTAATTTTTAATATTCACACTCTCCAATCAAGTGAGCAAAAATTCAAAACAAATTGGCAAGTCAAAATTCAATCAAAACAATTCTTAATTTGTAAATTTACTTCAACATATTCGAGAAAAACACAACATTTTTAAGAATTTATACAATGTATATTTATTTATCTTATTGCATTTTTATTTGTTGTAAAAATTTAGCAAAATAGCGAGTAATCACATTTTTGCATAGTATTATGCTAAAATAATATATATTTTTACATATAACAATTTATATTTTAATACTTTTTAGTTCTACTACTAAATATTAGAGAGAATAAATATGCAAAGATTACAGCAGCAGTAATTCCCCCTGCAGTAGCCGTCAAGCCACCTGTCAAAACACCAAGTAAGCCTTTGTCTTTGATACTCTCTATTGCTCCTTTAGCTAGACTTCTACCAAATCCCGTAATAGGCACCGTTGCACCAGCAGATGCAAAATTCACAATAGGTTCGTACAATCCGAAAGCCTCAAGAACAGCACCAATACATACAAACAAAACCAGAATTCTAGCACTTGTCATATTGGTTTTAATAATAAGAATTTGACCCAAAAAACAAATAAATCCACCTACCAAAAATACTTTTAAATACAACAAAAGCATTAATCTTCCCTCCTAATTTCAACTATATGACATATACCCGGAATACTATTTCCCTGCTGACTACTAAGAGTGCTCAATAGTGCACCAGTAGCACCAAACAAAACCCTCTTATATACACCTTCTCTCATTTTTTGCAAAACATACGAATTAAGCACAACTGCACTACACCCTGCACCACTGCCACCTTGATAAGTTTTTTGATTATTATTAAACATCATCTGCCCACAATCATTATAATTATCTTTTAATTTGTAGCCTTTATTTTCCATCAAATCCATTAAAATTTCACTACCCAATTTCCCCAAGTCACCGGTCAAAATTAAATCATAATCATCAGGCATTGTATGTGTATCTTCAAAATGAGTAATCAAAGAACTCATCGCTGCAGGTGCCATCGCTGCACCCATATTATTCACGTCTTTTATTCCAAAATCAGTCACCTTTCCAAACGTCGCATTAACAATTTTTATATTTGATTTTTGATTACTGATAATGGTACATCCAGAACCAGTCACTGTCCACTGACTGACCGGTGGTCTCTGATTTCCTAATTCAAGCGGATATCTATACTGCCTCTCAGCACTACTAAAATGACTACTGGTAGCACACGCAACATTATTTAAATATCCACTATCCACAAAAGCACTGCCAACTGCCAAAGTTTCAGCCATTGTACTGCACGCACCATACAATCCCAAAAACGGAATATCCAAATGCCTAGCCGAGAAACTCGACGAAATTATCTGATTTAACAAATCTCCACTTACAAGCAAATCAATATCAGAACAATCCAGCCCACACTTATCTATCGCATTTTTTATTGCAAACTCAAGAATTTTTCTTTCTGCTTTTTCAAAAGTCTTTTCGCCAAACAAATCATTTTTTAATATATAATCAAAAAAGTCTTTAAAATTACCATTACCCTCTTTTTGACCAACTATCGAAAAGTTACCTATAATATTTGGCTTGTTTTCAAACAAAATTGTTTGTTTTCCTAATTTTTTACCCACTTACACCACCTATATAAACAAATAAATTATTCCAACCAAGACAGATATCGCCAGACCATTCACAATTACAGGCCCAGCTACTGTAAACATTTTTACACAAAGACCAAAAATGATTCCCTCTTTTTTAAATTCCATTGCAGGAGATGTTATTGAGTTTGAAAAACCAGTTATAGGCACAATTGAACCCGCACCCGCAAAAACACCAATTCTATCATAAACTCCAATAGCTGTCAAAAAACTAGCAAGAAAAATAAGTATTATCAGCATCCAAGCAGTGGCACTTTCAACACTCATCGTTGGAAACAAAGCAAGCAAAGTATCTTGTATTCCTTGTCCAATCATACAAATAAAACCACCAACCAAGTACGAATATATAAGCGAAGGAAAATTTTTCGTTTTAGGAATTTTCGCCTCAACATATTGATTATACTTTTTATTTCTCTCTTCAGCATTCATTTGAAAACCTCATTTTAAAAACATATTTATAACAATCATTACACAAATTCCAAAATTTTAAACAATTTTTCAAAAAACAATAAATATTTTTTGTGTTTCTATGCAAAATACAAATATAATTCAAAATTTTAGGAGAATTTTATGAAAAAAACATTAATTATTATTAC
>CAYPKM010000036.1:0-8288 GCA_964411325.1 uncultured Christensenella sp. | reverse complement strand
TGGAGCAGGTGAAGGGAATCGAACCCTCGTAGTCGGCTTGGGAAGCCGATATTCTGCCATTGAACTACACCTGCAAATAATCTATGTGAAATACATTCAACACATAGATTTTAAATGTTTTTGGAAGTATTGTCAATCAAATTTGATAATTCTTCTCTCAAACCACCTTTCTTGAAATTCAGTAAGAGCGTCTATTTGTTCGACCGAATAATCTACACCATCACGAACAACGACCAATTTGTCATCGTCATCATTTAGTCTATGCACATAGGCAATAACCCTGCCCTCAAAACTTTCCAACGGTTCAAACTCTCCCAAGATATATGCATCCAATTCTTCGCCATCTCCAGATATGGTGCCAGGTATATATCCATAATTAACCGGATATATGAATTGATGATTGGGATGCCTACTTCCCATAGGTCTATCTATTTTGACATCAACTATTTTCCCCAAATAGTCGTGTGCATTTGCTTTGTCTTGATTATTCATTATCTCCACTACCCTCTCCTCTATCTTTTTTCTTTTTGGCAATAACATCAAACATCATTTGTTCCATTCTAAGCATACATTCTTCTTGGTCGTATGTTTTGGAAGAATTGAGATATTTCATTTCGTATTCTGCCCTCAAAAGAGGATTGTCTATCCAAAAATCTATAACTCTTGCCAAATCTTTTGGGTCTCGACATTTGAATATACACGACTCATCTACTGCAAATTCTTTGGTAGCAGAAAGTTTGCTATCTGACACTATGGTTAGTTTGCCACAAGCCACAGCCTCCAAACAAGCAATACCCTCCAATTCGACCTCAGCCGGATGAACATATATATCTGAATAATTAAGCACGTCAATTATTTCGTTTCTGCCAAAGAAAGCATAATCTACATCTATGCCAAACTTGTCACTAAGAGATTTGTAATACTTGTCTTTGGCTCCTTGTCCTGCCAAAATCAAATGAATATCCGATTTGTGTTTGGAATAATTAATTGCACGAATTAGGGTATCTTGAGACTTTTCTCTAGCATATCTGCCAGTAGACAAAATAACAATTTTGTCTTTTAAGTGTTCGGGCTTAGGGGTCTCCCTTCTGGCAACATAAGAATGAACACCATTAGAGATTACATATGCTTTTTCTTTCATCCCCTCATTTTTGATACTATTTTCAAATGTTGAACGGATAAACTGGGTAGGATAATGTATAGCATCTACATATTGATAAAGATTTTTCCAAATATACTTATACACCAATTTGTTGACATATTTAATTTTGTTTAATTTGAAATAAGATGTGAAATTCTCTGCTTGCATATGAAAGCCAGCAGTAATAGGAATGCCCATTTCTCTAGCAATCTTGCTAGAAGCCACACCTAGACTAAATGGTAGCATAATATGACAAACATCACAGCCATCTAGTGCTTGCTTGATTACATCCTTGTCGGGCTTGGCAAGAGTAACACCTACTTTGCTTACATATTTATTAATCATCTTGCCAAAACTCAAATTGGGAACAACATAGACCCCATCCATACCCTTTTTGTCTTGGTCTGCACACAAAATCCTAACAGTATGACCTTGCTTTTTGAGAAACCTTATCAAGTTCATCCCTGCTACGGTGGTGCCATTATTTTCTTTGCCCAAAACATCACAAACGACAGTAACTATCATAATATTAGTATTCCTATTCTCCCATAATTATATACTTAGTAGTAATATCTTAGCATATTTTGTCGAATAACAAAAATAAATATCAAGCTTTTTTCAAATCTTAACTAAACTTTTTCTACAAAAAAGAAAAAGTGACGAAATTTAATTATTCGCCACCTATATTACTTATTAAATTAATCGCCTAGTTCTTGCTCATCTATCAAAGAAACTTTATTTTTTCTATTTTCATCCCTTTCATAGTCTTTTAGCCAGCCACATTTGAATTGCGATACAGGCAAAGCGTATTCTCTCTCGTAATCGCACTCTGTATCATATCCGTGACCATCATAACAACCCATTCCACTATGCAAAAGTAGTCTAATCACAGGAATATCAAATGTACAAAAGTAAAAATCACCAGCATAGTCAGAATACAGACTTTTGACATAATTCATCGAACTTTTGTCTTTGAAAAAATGCAAATACTTCTCACCCTCTCTATAATTGTGAGAATTATACCCTACCTTTTCATTTCGATAATACGCCCCAATATCTCTCAAATTGCCCGTCTGAATATTATGTAGTTCTCTTCCACTTAGATATCTATATACTATCATATTTCATTCCTTTTGGTGGAATTTTTACAAACTCATACCGTCTGGCAATTTCATACCCAATTCTTCATTTGGATAAGGAGAAATGGCACGCAAATCTATATCATATTCATCAAAAGATGTACGAACACTATCATATAGGTCAAGCACCGAGTCAATCATTCCGTGAGTAAGAGCATAAAAATTCATATCTTTATTGCCTCTAGCCCTATCTATATGCTCAAAAGATTTGAATTTGTATTCAAATAATGTATCCAAAACTTTTTTGTCAAAAAAATCCTTTAAACGATTGTTTTCGCTTATTTCGCCTTTTCTTATTTCCATTCTCTCTTTTAGCAATTGTGGAGCCACATAATCATACAAAAATCCATACAAAGTCTCTTTGTTTGCCAAAACGTCATCTACATCAATCTCGCCATCTGGCATATAATCATCTACATAACCAGTCACAATTTGTTTGGCAACATCGGTATATTCGTCTTGGAATTGCTTGTTATTTCCCAAACTAAAGTCTATAATCTCATCACCTTTGACCAAAGACATTATTCCCGAATAGATAGCCTCATTTCCCACATAGTGAGGCATTCCTGCATAAGCGAAATTAAATGCTTCCTTATAATTAGACGAGCCACTTAGTTTCATCTTGGCATCAAACTTCTTGTCATACTCCTTTTGCCCCATAGGATAATACCCGTCAGCAATTGCTATTGCCAAAAGAATAGCATTTTCATTTTGAATATCCAAATCTGTTTTCTTCATAAAGTTCCACCTCTTTATTTTTTTGAAGTAGGCTTGATTTTTTAATGCAAAAACCCCACCTTATTTCTTACAAGTATTTTAGCACATATCCAAGCGAATTTCAATAAGCAAATTGCAAATGAACACAATTTTGCTTGATGTTTTATTTTTTTGATATGCAAGTATTAGAATAATGATACGAGTTTGCACAAAAATAAATATTTTCTATTGACTATTAGTGCATAATGTTGTATTCTATTAGTAATAGGAGAAAACGTTATGGAATCAACCTTTCAATCAAATTTGAAGAAATTATCTCAAAGATATTCACAAAAATACATTGCCACACAAACCAACTTTTCACAATCAAGCATCAATAATTATCTATCGGGGACAAGTGAGCCCTCTATTCAATTCGTTATCGCACTCAAAGAGGCTTTTGGGATAAGCGTAGACGATTTTTTATTTTCTGATTATCAATTTGACAATCAAGTATCATTTGACCAATTTTTGGGCAACTACATTATTTATTACTACAATAATAGTTCATACAAAGGCGAAGTACACACCAATATTGCCAATACGCTTAATTATGGAGTTTTAAGCATTTTCAAAAATAACGAAAGCGATAATGATGTGAAAGTTTTGGCAACATTTTTCAAAGACAAAGTATCTGCCGTTAGAACTCTTCGCACACTTAATACCAATATCAATGAAATTAGCGAAGAATATTCAAGACTAGGCAACACCTATAGTGGAGACATTTCTTGCACCGACCAAAGTCTATTTTTGACACTTTCCAACAAAGACAATTATGACAAATGCTACATCATCCTCAATAATCCCCCAACCAAACAAAATTATATAGGTGGTGTTGGTACGGTTAATTCTATCGCTAGAGGTCGTGAACACAATCCTTGCGTACAATTTATTATTCTTTCCAAAAAAATCATTGATGTGCCAGATGGAGAAATATATAATGTGCTCAAATTTGAAGACTACACTGTCAATCTAGATTTTGCCATCAAAGACACAATTGAACTTTTCAAAAGATTGTATGCCGAGAAAAACGAACTTTCTAGCGAATTAAGCGAAGCACAAAAACAAGCCATAGTTCGAAACAAATTGGAATATCATTTCAATGACATACTTAGCGCCAATACTTTCAGATTTGCCAAAGTTTCAAACAAAGAAGACGATAGAATATACAAATTGATAAGGGAGGGCATTGATGTCTGATTTTGTAGATGAAAAATTTCAGTCAATTCTAAATATTGCCCGAGACAATTATTTGCCTACAGATATAATTATCAAAGCCTATCAGACGGCTAGGAGCCTGCACCGAGAGCAATTGCGAAAAGATGGACAGCCTTACATCATCCATCCTGTAGAAGTCGCTTTGATTTTGGCAAAACTTGACTTTGACGAGAATGTTATTTGTGGGGCATTACTCCACGACACAATAGAAGATTGTGGTTACACGGGCGAACAAATGAAGCAAGACTTTAATACAACAATATTCAATCTAGTAGACTGTGTAAGTGCTATAGACAATACCAAATATGTCTTTGACAAAAACAATATCTATGAAGACGCCAATTTTGTCAAGTCTTCTGCCGAAGAACAAACATTTATCAAACTTATTAGTCTTGGCAAGAAAAACCCTTGTGGATTTGCCATCAAGTTTGCCGACCGTTTGCACAATTTGAGGACGATTAATTGCTTTGATTATGCCAAACAATTAGAAAAAGTGAGAGAAACGGAAAAGTGGGTAATCCCAATTGCCAAAGCACTAAAATCAGAGTATTTCTATAGAGCCATAAAAAATGAGTGTTTCAAAATTGTCAATAAGTACAGAGGCAAGCAATATTTTGAGGCATATGAGAATTATCACAACACAAACAAAAAAACTATTGACAAATTAAATTTGTCTTTCAAAGAACTTTTCGCAGGCACATCCATCACCGACGTCAAAATCAAAAATGTGCGTGAATACAAAATTTTTGAGGATTTGAAAAGGCTTAACAAACTAATAGACATCTCCAAAGCATCGCAAGGACAAATAATCAAAGTAACCAATTACAATATATACTTTTTGTATCGCAATGTTGACCACAAAACAGCCATTCAAGAGATTTTGGATATACTTACCCGCACGAAAATGAAGGTAATCGATGCCAAAATTGGTGCATTTACAAACAAAAGTTATTTGCAATTCCAAGACGAAGTCAACAACAAATTCAATATATATATTATGAGCGAAAGCGAATATCAAATAACCAAAGTCGGAACTCTTGATGGTCAAAACTTAGACAGAATAGACGAAGACAACATCAATCACCTAGAAGAAGAATTAATCAAAATAAAGACTAGGTCAAATGAGGTGAAATACATCGCCAAAAATAGTAGCGTGCTCGACTTCGCTTTCAAAATTCACAAAGATATCGGTTTTGCCTTTAAACATGCCATTATCAATGACGGAAAAACAAAATTTCCACCCTACACCAAAATCAACCCTAATGACAAAGTTGATATAATTGTCGAAAAGGACAATCAAGGAAAATTAATAAACAACGCTCAATTGCGATGGCTGGCATATGTAAATACCGAACTTGCCAAAAAGATACTTATCAAATTTTTTGAGAGCAGACTAAAATAAAATATTTCCCCCGAGAAAAAAGACCACCAAAGAAATTTTGGCAGTCAAAAATTCAGGGGATTTTTATTTTTTGAACCATTTTTTGCTAACAAAAGGCACAACAAAAAGAAATAGCGTTAATGCAAACAAAAGCAACAATATTAGCATTAAAAAGTCAGGAATAACAACATTCAAAGATGTTTTAATGAAAAATGTTTTTTCATTGGATTCTATGTCACCTATCACAACTTTGGTTCTTATAGTATAACTTCCACCTTTGTCGCAATAAACTTCATTGCCTTGAATCCATTCTCCATTGCCCAATTTGTAATAAATCGTTCCACCTTCTTCACAATAAAGATACACTCTTACTTTGCCTGTTACTTTATCTTCGAAAGTATCATACATTTTGCCTTTGAATTCATATTTTGCGGTGCATTCTGACGGAATAACATCAAAGGAATAAGAGGTATACAATTTGTTGTCACAATTAAGGTTTGTATCAATCATCCCCTCAGCATCATAATATTCTACATAATACGAGCCAACGCCAAAATATTTGGACAAAACATTACCTTCAACATCTCCATCTGTAATCGTATCTATACAAGTATCAAAACCCTCTTCTTTGTAGATTTTGATATACACATCTGGAATATTTATTTTGTAAAAGTTAATTGGTGTAGAAGTATCAATTATTACATTATCCGACGACTTTGATACAAGACCTTGCACACCAATACTAAAGGTGATTTTGGATTGCTCAAAGTATTCGTCTTGCAAAGTAATAATATTATTATTGATAATATTTAGATACACACTCTCAATCTTGTTGGAAAATCCAATATTTTCAATATCCGAGAAGAGATTGTTTGCTAGATTAATATCCAAATTCTTTTGAGTTAATTTTGCAAAATTGACACTTTCCAATTTGTTGGAACTCAAATTTATACTAGTTAGTTGGGAAAGTTTTGGCAAAGATATAGATGAGATTTGACAACAAGAGAAATTGATACTTTCCACATTTGGCATATTATCAAAGACCTTGTCGCCAATAGTTGTCACTTTGTTGCTCACGATAGTTAAACTTTTCAAACTTGACAATTGCAATTTCTCAAAGCCACTAAGGTCGCTAATTTCTTTGTTTTTTATTTCGATAGTCTCAATATTTTTGAACATTGTACTATACAATGTTTCGCTAGTATCATATCCTGTATAGCCATAAGTATCTATTATATACTGCTTGACAATTTGTGTAAGTGCACTGTACAAGCTTTTGTCGGGAATATCTGAAGTATTATCCAAAGGGTCTCCACCCTTGATTAAATCTTCATATATTATCTCTTCATAATCAGGCTCCTCTGGCTCAACAGAAGGACTTTCCTCAGGATTTTCGGTGGAAGTTTCCCCTTCGGGATTTTCATTCGTTTCCAAAATAGAAACGCCACTTTCTAATGCATAAGAAAAATCGCTAGGCTTGCTTACAAAAATACACATTACAAGCAACAAAAGCACAAATATCTTTATAAACTTTTTCTTCACAAAAAAATCTCCTTTATCTTTAGTATAATTATTTTTTGCTATTTAATAGATGATTTCACAAACAATTTTCTATAGTTTGAAAAAACTTTCCCTCAATAATATAGTGATAATAAAAAGAAAACAAACTCTCGTCATATTTCTTTGTAAGTTCTACTTTCCCCACTAGCCTAGACATATCAAAAGCACCATTCTTTGTACTGTCTTCGCTCACCTTGCGATTATCCCCCATTACAAAGATTGAATTTTCTGGCACAACATATTTCCCTATGCCTACACCATTTTCGTCAATACTCTCAAAATTTTCGCTTTGAGATTTTCGCAATTCTGAAAAATTTTTAAAAGAAACATCCATTCCGTTTTGGGACTTTGTTGGCTCTGAAACATCAATATTTTCATTGATATAATCTTCTCTAATAATATCTCCATTCCTTTCAAGCAGATATTGATTTTCCACCAAAACTATATCTATTTTGTCACCAGCCACACCAATCACTCTTTTAATAATCTTTTCGCTATCTGTCTGAACAACCACAATATCTCCACGCGTCACCTCTTTGTCACAAACATTGACAAAAACTGTATCGTGAAGTTTTTTGTCGGAATAATTGAGTGTAGGATACATACTAGAGCCAATAACTTCGCATTCTATTGTTACAAAAGAAAACATAACCAATACAAGGGATATTATAATGCAATAAACAAAAACCAGATTGCCAAGAAATTTCAAGGCAAAATTATTTTCTCGCCTATTAAAATCGAAAAAAACATCTTTTTTCAAAGCAACCCCTTTTTACTAATTAGTTTGTACATATTTCCTTTGATACTCATTATTTCCAAATAATTAAGCAATAATGCTTGAATTATATATATAATATACATTTTTGATTTTAACACAAAATTTTAAGAAAACAAAGTAAAAATAAATACTTGACAATAACCAAATAAAATAATACAATATTCTTGTTACTTGAATACTCTGATTTTGAAAAGATTATTACACTACGCATAGACAATTGCAATGTGCAGAGATATCAATATCAGTTATTTCCACAAGTTAACTCAATAATCGTAATATGCAGAGATGTCGGAGTGGTCGATCGTGCAGTCTTGG
>CAYPKM010000035.1:0-8751 GCA_964411325.1 uncultured Christensenella sp. | reverse complement strand
GATTTCAATGTAATAGACAATTTCAATGGTGGCATTAAACGTTCTGTCAAGACACTTAGTGGAGGCGAGAGATTTATTGTTTCTTTGAGTTTGGCTCTAGGAATCTCACAGAGTATCGCTGTCAACAACAACAAGAATTTCAATTTCTTCTTCATAGACGAAGGCTTTGGAAACTTGAGCGAAAACTATATCGAAAAAGTCTTGCAAAGTTTTGATGCTCTTATCAAACTTAATTTCACCGTTGGATTTATCACTCACGTAGAAAAGATGGAATATTATCTAAACAATAGAATAATAGTAACCAAAGACAATACCGAAGACGGCTCAAAAATAGAACAATTTTGTTAAAATCAAAAAAGACTGATAGAAATCACAAAAATCTTCAGTCTTTTTTTGTGCAAAAAATACTTATCACTTACCAAAACAAGATTAATTATTACTATTTCACATTAATTCATACTCATATACTTTCCACCATATTTTTAACTTTTTGAAACAGCCAATTCATATATTTTTATATGTTATCATCCCCTAACAAATAAATTTTGATAATAAACACACTATTTTTTCCAAAATAAATTGCAATAATTATTTTTTTTGTTTACAATAAATATATCAAAAGATTTTGAGGTAATCTATGACGCAAAAAAAACAAAGTTTCAAAACGGTATTTTTTTATACAATCTCTATAGCAATACTTCTTTTGCTATTTATTTGTTTTATTTTAATAGGTCTTGATGTGTCTTACAACAAGATTTTTGAGATGGATACAACTATTTACAATTTTGCCAAATCCATTAGGTGCACGCCACTCACCCTACTTTTCAAATTCATTACCAATTTTGCCAACCCCTTTGTGATAGGTGGGGTATCGCTTGCACTACTATTTGCACTAAAAAACAAAAAACAATATACCTTTGCACTCTTTCTAAACTTAGGTCTTACAGCACTTCTAAACCTTTCTTTGAAGTACATATTTGCTAGAGAACGCCCAGATATGGCAGAAAGTCTAATATTCGAAACAGGATATAGTTTCCCTAGTGGTCACGCGATGTTTTCGGTGGCATTTTACGGATATCTTATGTATCTGCTAGGCAAATTAAATGTCAGCAAGAAAAAGCGTATTCCTCTAAAAATTGCAATGATGATACTAATACTTGCAATATGTTTCTCTAGGATATATTTGGGTGTGCACTACTTCTCAGATATAATTGGAGGAATGCTAATTTCCACCATATATCTAGTCGTATTTACCTATCTTATTAATCGTCACAATTTCGAATACAATGCCCCCGAAAACGACTTCAAGAAGCATTCCTTCTTGGGAGGCTTCAAATATGCATTCAGAGGCATTGGCACTAGCGTAAAAGACGAAAACAACTTACTTGTTCAATTCTCTGCAAGTATGATTGTTATAATGTTTGCAGTGTTTCTAAAATGCACGTTTGTCGAATGGGCAATTCTTGTATCAATGTGCTTCCTAGTAGTAGCATTCGAAATGATGAATACTGCCATAGAAAATATTTGCGACCGCATTACTACAAAATACGATGAGAAAATCAAAAAAGTCAAAGATATATCTGCTGGAGCAGTTCTAACGATGTCGATATGCTCGGTAATCGTTGCCGGAATTATCTTCTTGCCAAAAGTCCCTGCACTTTTCGCCTTTGCATTCTAAAACAAAAAACCATCAATCGAAAAAAAATATATTTTTCTTTGATGGTCTTTTTTTATTTCAAAATCTTCTTTATAATTGCAAATTGCCAACTCTTTGGCAGGATACTTAGAAGTCTAAGTAATCCATTGCGATTGATATTATACACCATTTTAGGCTTTTTACGATGCAAAATAGACATCATTTTATTAGATAGTTTATCAGTACTTACACTTTTTGCCTCTACACTATTTACAATGCGTTTGAATTTGTCTGCATTGCAACTATATAGTTTGGTGCTTTGGCAAAATTCATCCAGTTGTTTGGTAGAAACACCTAGCATATTTGTCTCAACTGCACCAGCACGCAAAACAGATACAGATATCCCCAGCAATTGCAATTCCATTCTTAGCGAATGTGCATATTTGTCTAGTGCTGATTTGGCGACAGCATATATTCCAGTAAATGGCAAAGGATTGAGAGGCGCCAATTCGCTGGTGGTTATAATTATCTTACTGCCAGACTTAAGCAATGGCAAAAATTTGGAATTAATGACATATGCACCCCTAAAATTGATGTCGAACACCCTATCCAAACTCTCCACATCCATCTCCACAAAGGAATTAAGCACATAAATTCCAGCATAGTGGATAATAGCAAAAAGACTATCTGTCATACTCGAAATAACATTATATGCTCTGTCTATGCTAGATAAGTCTGTAATGTCGCACTCAATAGGCATTACACCACTTGCTCTCTTGCCTACTTTTTTGTCAAGAGCAAATACAAAATATCCCTCTTTTGTCAATTTGTCCACAGTAGCCTTGCCCATTCCACCATAAGCACCTGTAACTAGCACACATTTTTTGTTTTCGCATACAAGTTTGTTCATTACAGGAATGTCTGCTCCAGCCCAATCAAGAGTATGTAATTTGGATACTTCTAGCCATTTGAAATTTTTGTGAACATTGAGTTTGAAACTTTCTACAGTAGTCATACACAAAAAGCAAGACATATTCACAATGAGGTCGGGATATTGATGACGAATATTCACAAAGTGCCTTTGTATCTGCACATCCATATCTAGTTCTTCTTTCAATTCCCTTATAAGTGCTTCCTCTGGGCTTTCACCACTTTCAATCTTGCCACCGGGAAATTCCCATTTGAATGAAACATACTCGTGCTTGCCCTCTTCTCTTTGCATACACAATATCTTGCCATCTTTTTGGATAATCCCAGCCGATACAAATATCTCTTTCATTTCTCTCTCCTATTTTTAAGTATTATATCAAAAGACTAATAAAAACACATCTTTTTTTCAAACAAAAAAAAGCAATAGTCAAAAATTTTTCAACCATTGCTCATTCTCTACTTACTCTTCTTTCGCACTATCACTTTTTTGTTTTTCATTTCTTTCAATTCTCTTTTTGACAGCCTGCAATTTGGGAATATTATATCTAAGCACAAATATAGGAAGCAATCCCAAAAAAGCATTGACAATAGCCACTGGCAAGCCTACACACAAAGAGTATTTAAAAGGTGGAATTGCCATAATGGCGAAGCCAAAGATAATATTGAAAATATGAACGACTACACCCTTGTAATTCTCTATCAAAAATCTATCTATATATTCAATATCATTAGTGCTCTTTAATTTGCTTTTTGAAAAGCCTCCAATAGCACCCAATTCCAAGACTTTGTCTTTCCAACACTTAATGCCTATTTTTTCATAAAATTTTCTTTCTTTTTTGCTTACCTCAAAGAATTTCTTATTCAAAAAATGTTTGTCTTTGACTGCGTGAAAAATTCCAGCCAAAATCAAGTCTATAATAATCTCGATAACTACAGCAAGCACTACGACTAGTATCACCATCCACGCACTGCTATTAGGATATATTTCAATATTGTATACAATATTGAATATGACAATGATTGTCATACAAAAAAACACTATAAGCGAATATAAAAGCATACTTTTCCTCTATCGTTTTTCCAGTTTTTAGTTAGTTTGTCTAATTTTTTTCTTTATTTCTTTCTTTTTTCTATATTCTAGTTTTTTGTTATAAAATTTCTCATAAGTCTCAACGCAAAGTCTATAATTTTCTTGTTTAAGATATTCTACATTTTCCTTTTTGGAAAAATTATCTTTGGGATACAAAGGTGGCAAAAAGTGCACAGTGTATTTTTGAACGGGAAAGCCATTGCCATCGAGTATTTCACTATCTCGCATTGTTATAAAGGCAGGGATAATAGGAGCACCACTATTCACTGCTATTTTGTACGCACCATTTTTGCAAGGTCTAGGCTTGCGATAATTCCACCACATCGCTTGTTCTGGATATATAAGTATTTTTTCGCCACGTTCTAGTAGCGTAGATACTGCCGACATAAATTTCTTCATAGTTTCCATATTGGAACTAAGAGGCAGAGTATTGCAATGCCTAAAGAAGAAACCAATAATACCGGGATAATTGGTGTAATTGCCCTCTCTAATGACTTTCCACAAGCGATTCTTCCCCATATATGGTTTAATGGCTCGCCATATAGCATAATTGTCGCAAGGATTAAAGTGATTACAAGTAATAATCGCCCCACCTTTCACGCTTAAATAATTTTCTATTCCAACAATGTCTTCTATAATCATTTGTTTGTTTTTAAGCAATTTTTCAAAGTAATTTGTAGCAAAAATATTAGCAATACGAGTAGATATTTTGCTAGACAATTTCTTATTTAAATAATCCACTTTGTTAGGAAGCAGAGGAATGGTTTCGGGGTCATTTTCCACACACATATCCCATAGTTCATTTTCCTCATACTCATCAATTTTTTTCAAAATTTCCAAACGCTCTTTTGACTTTTCCAAAACTTCACCCCTTTCAAACAAAAATCAAGTGGGCAAATACACCCACTCTTTTTTATTTATGCTTTTTTCGTTTGAAGAAAACTAAAATCAATATTGCCTAGATAAGACAAAAGATTATCAAACATATTCTCTATACCAAACAAAACCTTGCACATATTTTTGTCGCTATTTATAATTTTCAAAGCGTGTTCTACTATCTCGATATTTGCTTGCTCTTTTGCACGTCTTTTCTCATCATCAAAATTTTCTTTTGCTTTCAAAATCTTGTCATACATAGTGCATTGCTTAGCGTAATTCCAAAAATACTCACCATTCATTACATCATCATACTGCCAAGGTTTTTTGTACAACGCATAGTGTATAATATTTAATTTCCCCTCAAGTTTTACTGGCAAAGGCTCTTTGTTCCAGCCATTAGCAATAAGTTTAACTTTGTTTTTGCAAAGGGCATTCAAATACGCTTGGTCTGGGTCTACTACATCAAAATTGTAAGTATCAATTAGATACATAAATCTCTCACAAATTCTCTCTTGTCTAAACTTCTTCAAATTCATCACAAGTATACCCGAATTGAAATATTTGTCTGGGTCAACGCCTACACCAAAGATAGCATAGTCTCTAAATGTTTGATTGCTACCAATTACTTGGTCGGGAATAGCCCCAACTAGATTGTTGCCAAGACTTGTTGCATACAATTTGGATATGTCTCCATTGATAACAATATCACAATCCAAATACAAAACCTTGTCGTACATTGGGAATAGTTTCTCAATAAACAATCTATAATACATTACAACACTAAAGTGATAAACATTCTTCAAATTCTTTTTGATAGGCTCTACAATATGCGATATGTCATCAAAGATAATATTGAAATTGTCGTCAGCCAAACTATAAATTGCCTTTTTGTTTTCTTCCAAAAGTCCAGTATTCAAAATGTGAATATTGTATTTGTGATTTTTGCTAGCATTGGCTATTAGCGACCTCATAGCAACTTCCAAAAAAGGAATGTAATTGTCATCTGTCGCAAAGAAAATTGGAATAGGCTTTTGATTAACCTTATTTTTGCCAATAGTCAACTGTATGTTTTTGAATATATTTTTCTTTTCCATTTTATATCTCCATCATTTTTGATTAAAAATTTCAATTTTAAAATACAAATAAGAAGGATACTCCCCCTCTTTGCACATATTTAATATATTAAATTTGAGGGAAATTTACAAGGGGATTTGCAAAATAAATTCCCCACTTGAAAAACGCCATCGGGAATTATCCAAAAACAATTCCCGATTAGAGGGAATTGGGTCAAAAACTGGCTTAATTTCGTCACCACCTATCACAAAAAATCACTTATACTCACTACTACCCACTACTATCACACTCACTATATTATTTGCAAATTATTAGGATTTCAAAAAAAACACAAGCAAAAACATAATCAAAAAAAATTTGACAATATATAACACATTTACATAATTTTTTGGCATCTACACAAAATATAATATAATCAAATTAATGGAGGAATAAAAAATGTTGGCATTTATATCATTTTTATTGGTAACAATAGGTTCGCTTAATTGGTTTTGCATTGGAATTTTGCAATACGACTTTGTGGCAGGATTATTTGGCTCACAATCCAATGTTTTTAGTAGGCTGGTATACACACTTGTAGGAATAGCAAGCATAATAGTTGCTGTCAACCTAATCAAAAACAAAGGTAAGTTTGTAGTATCTTTCAAAAAAGCAAACAAAGAGTACAAAGAGTATATGAATGATAAGCAAGAAGAGAAAAAAAGAGTCTTGGCAAAAGCCGAAAGTGGGTCAGACTTCGCACTAGATAGAGAAAATGAAAGTCACGAAGAAAAGAACCAAGAAGATAGTCTCAATGAGAATAATGACACCCCAAACGACAAAAACAATGACTCACACTCTCAAGACCACGAATGCAAATGCAAAGATTGCGATTGTGAAAAAAAAGACAAATAAAAAATTGTGAGTCTAAACCAAATTTTTGTACCACAAAAATTGGTTTTACTCAAATATCAACTTACAAAGACCAAATCTTTGTAAGTTTTTTCATTCCAAAACAAATTTTTTGATGACAAAAGCACTATAAATATTGTATAATACATAAAAAAATGAAAATACCACTCAATTAAGATGGTGAAAAATCATATTCAAAAAAAGTGCAAGGAAATTTATGGAAGATATCAAAGACATTATTGCCAAAAATATAATAGACTTGAGAAAAAAGAACAAAATGACCCAATCGGAACTTGCCGAGAAAGTCAATTATTCAGACAATGCTGTTTCGCGTTGGGAAAGAGGAGAAGTCACACCCTCTATTGAGACTCTTGACCAAATGGCAAAAGTATTTAATGTTCCTTTGTCATCACTAATAGAGAGTGACGCTAGAGGAACTTCTCAAAAAATAGACAAAAAGCAATTAAAAAACAAACTAGCCGTTATACTAATATTTTTCTCTATCGTTTGGCTAATTGCAATAATTGGATATGTATATGCCAATATAATTTTTCACCAAAACTTGTGGTTAATATTCATTTGGGCTATTCCTGCCTCTTGTGCCGTTCTAATTCCTTTTAATGAATATTGGGGCAAATATATATACAAATTTGTTATTTTCTCCGTCATTCAATGGTCGATACTTGCTAGCATTTATCTAACCTTTTTGAAATACAATATTTGGCTAATATTTACAATTGGAGTTCCTATTCAAGTCGCCCTTTGCATTTGGGCATTTATCAAACCCAAAAAACAATAACTAAAAAAAATACAGACCGAAACATAGTGTAATATTTCACACTTAGTGGGTCTGTTTTTTAGTCATCAAATAATTCTTCATAAGAGATATCAAAATGTTTGACAATACTTTTGATAGTAGTCAAGTCAGGCTCTGTCTTATCCCCCTCCCAATCACTTACCGTCCTTGCAGCATAACCAAAAATTTCTCCAAATGCTTTTTGCGATAACTTATTCTCAAGTCTAATTCTCTTTAAATTTTTCCCGATGTTTACCTTTTCCATACCCCCATTATGGCGTAAAATCCACCAAAATACTTGACTTGGTGGAAAACCCACTATATAATGTAACTATTAAAACATTATTTAGGAGGAATTTTCAATAATATGAAAAAGAAAAGCAAATTAATTATGGGGCTTGCATTAGGCGCTGTTATGGCAACTACCCCACTTATTACAGGTTGTTCATCTGACATCACATTTAACCAATCAGACCTAGACAATCTAATAAGTAATGCTGATACTTATCTAACTGCACAGAATAATTACAGTAGTGAATATGCCAAAAATGTGCTAAGCGATTACCTTATCCGAGGTATTTCTCGCGTATCCAGTCAAGAACAACATTACAGCGAAAAAATGGTTATACAAACACTTGATGCCTATGGCTACACCGAATGCAAAACAGAACACGAATATAAACTTTATCAAAACGGAAATAGTGTCAAAGAAATGTATACTGTCGCTTGCCAAACATACCCTAGTGCTGGCAATTACACCGTATATCGCGAAATGACCGAAGAAAATACAACCCATACAGTCGCTACTGGTGGCTCTGGTTCAATGGGAATAACAATGTCATACAACAAATATACTGGAACTACTTACACCGAAGACCGCGACACAACAGACCAAACTCAAAAATATACCAAAGAAGACTTTACTAGTGAAACAGCTTCAATTGACGACCTTTGTAACACTCCAATATATACTCTACAATATTTTTACTCACAACTATTGAGCAGTATAATAAATCCAGAAGTTTCCTTTTTGATTGATACCTATAATGCTGATGTAACACAATCCAACACCATAATGGAAAAGAGTGGAGACTACGAAATCTTTAAATTTACCAAAAACGTAAGATATTCTCAAAAACAAACATCCTCAGGAATGCAAGACCTCAGCACTTACAGTGCATCTTATTTTCTCAATTACACAATTACTTGCAAAGATGGAGTTATCAAGAGTTTGAATGTTATTTGCACAGATGGAGAAGTCTCAGAGACTGTAACATATGAAATTGAAGAAAATATAGAAGATTTCTCTTTTGACAAAACTCCATATCAAGCATAAAAGTCAAGAGATTTGACAAAAGCAAATAACTAGCATAAAAGTCAAGAGATTTTCGCTTTGAACCAAAATAAATATCCCCACCTAAAAGGTGGGGTTTTTCAGATGCGGGCATAGCCCTG
>CAYPKM010000034.1:0-9415 GCA_964411325.1 uncultured Christensenella sp. | reverse complement strand
GACCTAGGTGGTGGTACATTTGATGTATCTTTGCTAGAAATTGGTGATGGTGTATTTGAGGTTTTGGCAACTGCCGGTGACAACAAACTTGGTGGTGACGACTTTGACGAAGAGATTATGAAACTACTTATCGATGATTTCAAGAAGACCAACGGAGTAGATTTGAGTGGCGACAAATTGGCTATGCAGAGACTAAAAGAGGCTGCCGAGAAAGCCAAAATTGATTTGTCTGCAGTAACCAAGACTACTATCAGTCTTCCATTCATTACAGCAGATGCTACTGGACCTAAACACTTAGAATATGAACTAACTAGAGCCAAATTTGACCAAATTACCGAGTATTTGGTAAATAAGACTGTAGACAAAATGAGACAAGTAATCAAGGATGCCAAACTTAGTTATTCAGACATCAACAAAGTGCTTCTTGTTGGTGGCTCTACTCGTATCCCAGCAGTTGAGGCTTGTGTCAAGAAAGAGACTGGCAAAGACCCATACAAGGGTATCAATCCAGACGAATGTGTGGCTATTGGTGCTGCTATTCAAGGTGGCGTACTTGCTGGCGATGTCAAAGATGTACTTTTGCTAGACGTTACACCTCTATCTCTTGGAATTGAGACTCTTGGTGGTGTATTTACCAAATTAATCGAGAGAAATACAACTATTCCTACCAAGAAATCTCAAGTATTCTCTACTGCTGTAGACAATCAACCGGGTGTAGATATTCACGTTCTTCAAGGTGAGAGAGAATTCGCCAAAGACAACAAGACTTTGGGTAGATTCCAATTAAACGACATCCCTCCTGCTCCTAGGGGAGTGCCTCAAATCGAAGTAACTTTTGATATCGATGCCAATGGTATTGTTTCTGTTAGTGCCAAAGATTTGGGAACTAACAAAGCACAATCTATTACTATTACTGCTAGTTCAAATCTAGACGAGAAAGACATTGACAAAGCCATCAAAGAGGCTGAAGCACACGCTGAGGAAGACAAGAAGAGAAAAGAACTAGTTCAAACCAAGAACGATGCTGACAATCTAGTATTCGCATTAGAAAAAATGCTTAAAGACAATGGTGATAGCCTAAGTGCCGAAGACAAAGAGAAATTGAGCAAGGCAATTGAAGAGGCAAAGAAAGAATTTGAGACAGACGATATCGAGAAATTGAGGTCTGCTATGGACAAATTATCCAAAGAAAACGAGGCAATCGTAACTAAACTATATCAAAATGCTGCAGCCAAGGCTCAAGAGGCTCAATCTGGTGAATCCAAAAAAGAAGATGACGAAGTAATAGTAGAAGACCCAAAAGACAAAGAAAACAAATAATTTAAAAGGCATTATTTATGAGTGACAAAAATTACTATGATATTCTAGGGGTTGGCAAAGATGCTAGCCCCGAAGAAATCAAATCTGCATATCGAAAACTAGCCAAACAGTATCACCCAGATGTAAACAAAGACCCCGGCGCTAGCGAGAAATTCAAGGAAGTCAATGAGGCTTATGAGTGCCTATCTGACCCACAGAAAAAATCTAATTACGACCAATTTGGAAGCAGTACCGGACCTCAAGGTTTTGGTGGCTTTGGTGGTGGCAGTGGATTTAGTGGTTTTAGTGGCTTTGGAGATTTTGGAGATATCTTTGGGGATATCTTTAGTGGTTTCGGTGGCAATGCCACACAATCTATGGGTGCTAGAGGAGAAGATTTGCAAGTGCAAATCACTCTTTCCTTTGAAGAAGCCGTTTTTGGAACAAGAAAGGATATTCAGGTGCCTAGGGTAGAGTCTTGCTCTGCTTGTCACGGCACTGGTGCCAAGAATGGAACAGAATATACTACTTGTACAGATTGTCACGGTACTGGTCAAGTTAGATATCAAGAGAATTCGCTTTTTGGCAGAGTTATTCGTCAAGGTGCGTGCAAAACTTGTAATGGCACGGGCAAGATTGTCAAAGAGAAATGCTCTGAATGTAATGGAAATGGCTACAAGAAAGTCACTTCTACTATATCTGTCAATATCCCAGCAGGCATAGACGATGGTCAAGTATTGACAATGCGAGGCAAGGGAAATTGTGGCAAGCGTGGTGGCGAAGACGGAGATTTGCATATTATTATCAAGGTCAAACCACACAAATTGCTTGTGCGTGAGGGCTATGATTTGAGTTTGAAAGTATATGTGCCATTCTATACCCTTCTTTTGGGTGGAGAAGTGGAAATTCCTCTTCCAAAAGGCACTACAATGCTTAAGATTCCTGAATTGACACAATCCAATACGGTCTTTAAACTAAAGGGCAAAGGCATTAAGTATCTAAATAAAGATACATATGGCAATCTATCTGTCACAATTGTAGGCGAGACCCCAAAAGCTCTTAGCCGTTCAGACAAAAAAGCCCTAGAGGATATGAAGAAATCTATCAAACAAGACAACTTCGCTAGATACAAAGATTATCTCAAAGATTTGGACAAATCCAAAGATTAATACAAAAAGAACCTATATTTATATTCTATTTGTTTTGTGAAATGGGGTGTAATATAGGTTTTTTGTTTTTATGGATATAAAGCATAAATTATTATTATGAAAAATCTAGGATATAAGTATTAATTATACTTTGAATATTATGAATTTTGTGCTAAAATTTGGGAAAGGAGAAATAGTAAAAAATAAATAAAAGAACTGACAGATTTGGCAAACGTCATAAAAATTAAATAGTTTAGAAGACTTAAAGGAGGTTTTTTATGAATAAAAAAAGGATAATAGTGGCAAGTGGAAACAAAGGAAAATTAAGAGAAATAGGAGATATTTTTCAAGATTGTGAAATTGTTCCAATTAAACAAATAGAAGAAGAAAGAGGAATTAAATTCAATATTGTAGAAGATGAAAAAACATTTAAAAGAAATGCACTAGTAAAAGCAAAACAAATATCGGAGCAACTAGGTGATAATTCTATTGTCTTGGCAGATGATAGTGGTATTTCTATTAATGCTTTAAATGGATTTCCCGGAGTACATACTCAAAGATGGATGAATGCGGATGACCATATTAAAAACTTGGGACTTTTGGAAAAAATGCAAGGCAAGTCTGATAGAAGATGTAAATATACTACTGCAATAGCAATTTGTGATGGAAATCTTGCAATTTCTGTAGATTATTCATTAAAGGGAAATGTTACATATGAAGTAAGAGGGAAAAATGGTTTTGGCTTTGATGAAATATTTGAATTGTCTTCTGGAGAAACTCTTGCAGAAATATCTACTGAAGATAAGTATATGATAAGCCCTAGAAAGAAAGTATTAGAAAAGATTAAAAAATATTTTTGTGATTAATCTAACTATGATAGATTGTTTGATAGTGTTTAATTTATAAATATGTACTGTTTTTTGGAATAAATCCAAAGATTAATACAAAAACCCCATATTCTGGTTTTCTATTGATGTGAAGACCTCGAATATGGGGGCTTTTTTGGATATTGGTTTGGCAGTAAGTGTATCTATTTTGTATTTTTAATGATTTTTGAGTACTATCAGTTAAACTTTAAATCAAGCCAATAGTTTGGTGATAATTATGAATTTGTGTTTGAAAAAGATATATATTATATGAATTTTTAGCATTTGTTTGATATTTTGTGCTGTATGTGGTATATTTAGAGATATGAAGAGATTTTTTGTTAATCAAAATTTGCAAGTAAATACAATTGTTGCTATTGATGGTGTGGAACACAACCACATCAAGAATGTTTTGCGTCTAAAAGTTGGCGATGAGATTATTTTGGTTTGTGGCGATGAATTTGACTATATATCCCAAATTGTGGATATTTCAAAAGGTTGTTCCAAGGTAAGGATTAATCAGAAAACGCCTAATATTTTCAATCCCAAAAGCGATGTAACGGTATTTCAGGCACTGGTCAAAACGGATAATATGTCTTTGATTGTACAGAAATTAACGGAACTAGGTGTGAAGACTTTTGTGCCTTTTGAGAGCGAGTTTATTACTAGCAAAGACAAATTTAATAAATGCCAAAAACTGCAAGAAATCTCTAATCAATCCATTAAACAATGCAAAAGAAGCATTCCGATGAAGGTGGAAAGTACGAGGTCTTTTGGGGATGTTTTGACAAGTCTTGCAGACTTTGATATTGTTATTTTTGCCAATGAGTGTGAGAAGACTCTCAATTTGTCTAATATTAAATTGGATGGTGGCAAGGTGGCTATAATTATTGGTAGCGAGGGGGGATTTAGTCCAAGCGAAATTGAGAGACTAACTAGTAGTGGTGCCAAATCTGTCAGTTTGGGCAAAAGAATACTTAGGGCAGAGACGGCGTCTATCGCTCTAACTTCGGTAGTAATGTATATGATTGGAGAGTGGAATTATGAATAAAGTATCTATAATTACACTTGGATGCAAGCAGAATAAATACGAAAGTGATTGTATGGCAAACTTGCTCCAAAACAATGGCTATTCGGTCATAGAGGAATTGGCTCCAGCAGATATCTACATTATTAATACTTGTGCCGTAACTAGTGAGGCTGAGAAGAAAAGTAGACAAGTCGTTGGCAAATGTCTGAAACTAAACAAAAATGCCAAGATTATTATTTGTGGATGTGCTAGTGAGAAAAATATAGAGCAATTCCAATCCAAAAGCAACGTCTTTGCCATAATTGGAACTGAGGGCAAAGAAAAAATACTAGACTATTTGGACAATGCTATTTGCGAAAGGAATGTAATTTCCAATGAGTACAAAAGCCCTAAAAATCCCAAAAAATCTAGCACTAGAGAGCATATCAAGATTCAAGACGGGTGTAATAACTTTTGTTCTTATTGCATTATTCCTTATCTTCGTGGAAGGTCGCGAAGTAGGGATATTGGAGACATTGTGGCAGAGGCTGAGACGATATCTGCTAGGTCAAAAGAAATTGTCCTTACAGGCATAGACATTAGTTCTTTTCGGGTGGACGGCAAACCCGCGCTACCTCTGCTTATGTCCAAATTAAAGGACATCCCAGCGCTTATCCGATTAGGCTCGCTAGAAGTAAATGTAATAACAGAAGAACTTTTGGAGACTTTGAAGAGTATGCCAAATTTTGCACCTCATTTCCATTTGAGTTTGCAGAGTGGCGATGATGAAATTTTAAGGAAAATGAATAGACATTATACGGCAAGTGAATTTTTGGAGAAAGTACAACTAATTCGCAAGTACTTCCCAAAAGCAAATATTACAACCGATGTAATTGTCGGGTTTGCAGGCGAGACGAGTGAGCAATTTGAGAACACTAAGCAATTTATAGAGGAAGTTGGGTTTTCTTTTGTACATATTTTCCCTTATTCAAAAAGGGAAGGGACTAGAGCGTACGCATTTGAAGATTTGCCATTATCTATCAAAAAGATACGCGTAGACCAATTAGAAGAAGTAAATGAAAGACTAAAAACCCGCTATTTGAGTCAGTTTGTGGGTGAGTGCAGTAGTGTGATTGTAGAAGAGAAAAAAGACTTTTTCGAGGGGTTTAGTCCAGAGTATATTAGATGTTATATAGCAGACGAAGTTGTATCCGGAGAGAGATACGACATTCAGTTTACTGAGATTTTTCAAGACGGAATGAAAGCAAAAATAATTGGAGGGAAGTAATTTATGTGTTTATTTTGCGATATTATAGAGGGGAAAATTCCTAGTTACAAAATTTATGAGGATGAGGATACTTATGCTTTTTTGGATATAGCGTGTGATGCTTATGGTCATACTTTGGTTATTCCCAAAAAACATTGTGAAAATGTCTTGGATGCAGATGACCAGACTCTATCAAGTGTTATGAGTGCCGTTAGGAAAATTAGCAATCATTACGTTGAGGATTGTGGCTATGATGGTGTCAATATTTTGAATGCCTCTGGTGAAAGTGCCGAACAAAGCGTATTCCATTTGCATATTCATATTATCCCTAGAAAGAACGGGGACAATATGCGTGTGTATCCATCACTTGCCAAAAAAGATATGAATTTAGAGGAAGTTTGCAAAAAATTGAAAATGTAAGTGTTTTATTTGATTTTTGTATACAAAATTGCCAAAAAGACTTGACAAATATTCAATTTTTAATATAATTAAATAGAATTTAAAACAAAAGTGGGTGAATAACTTGTCTACAGTTAGAGTTGGCGAAACTGAATCAGTTGAGAGTGCAATCAAGAGATTCAAAAGAAAATGCCAAAAAGACGGCATTATTGGCGACCTTCGTAAACACGAACAATACGAAAAGCCAAGCGTAAAAAAGAAAAAGAAACAAAAAGCGGCTATCAAAAGAAACAAAAAGAGAGCATAGTTTTTATAGGCACCAAATTTGGTGCTTTTTTTGTATTCTAAAACCCCCCAGATAGTAAAGAGACTCTTATTTATAGGCTTATGGAATTTTATTGTTGTCCTTTAAAAGTGCTAAAAACACTATGAAATTTTAATAAAAAGTATTATAATGTTTGTATATAGATAAAGTGTTGTCTATTTTAATAAAATTAAAAAATTCAAAGTTTAGAAATTTTTTCTATTTTAAACAACAAGAATTTGATTATATATCTGAAAAACGAATTGAAAAAATTAAATCTCATGCATATGATATTATAAATAAGCATTTAAAAGACATTTCTACATTTAAGGATGGAAAAACAGACACCCGATGAATGGACCCTGTTTTTGTGACATAACATGCAATCGCTCGCTACATGCTGTAGAGCGTGTTTGAGTAAATGACATTATATAGAAAACAAATATATTTTAAGTGAAAAAGAAACTGAATATATTGTTAATATTGTTATGGTGTGGATAAAAAATGAAATTATTGCAAAAAGGAGAAATTTAATGGATAGAAGTAAGTTTATTGACTTAAAAAACGAAAAAATTTTATTAACTAAAATAGCAGGCTCGGAACAAGAACAAGATTTGTCGGAAAACCAACCTGTGATGGGTTTGCAAGAATACATCATTTTAAGCGTTATATAAAAGATTGGATTAATGACCCTTTACCAATTGACCCTGCAAATAGATATTTTAAAAAACCCGATAATGAGCCACAAATTAACGTTCAGGTATTTCAATTGCCAATTTGTAATATGAATTGTTGATATTGCTTTGTTCCCGATAATTTGAAAAATTTGTCAGATAAAAATTCCAAATGGTTTTCAATGAAGGAAATAGTTGATTTGTTGGAACTAAATTGTAGAGATAAAACGGTAATTGATTTATCTGGAGGAAATCCTGAATTAACTCCAGAATGGACATTGTGGTTAGCAAGAGAGTTAAAGAAAAGAAATCTTGATGATAAATATTATATTTGGTCGGATGATACTTTATCCACCGATAGTATGTTTTCTTATTTAACAGAAGAAGAAATTAGGGAATTAGCATCATATAAAAATTATGGGAAAGTATGTTGTTTTAAGGGGTTTGATGAAGAATCATTTAAATATAATTGTTCACTAGAAAAGGATGTGTTTTTGAAATCTTTCCAAATTTTAAAAAAATATATTGATTATGATTTTGATGTTTATGGATATATAACATTAACAACAATTGATATAAGAGATATAGAAATTAAAATTTCTTCCTTTATGAATACTATTCAAGATGAGATAGGATATTATTTCCCTTTAAGGATTATTCCTTTGAAAATTTTTCAATTTACACCAACAAAGGGAAGAATGTTGAGAAATGAGAATTCAGATATTGCAATAAAAAATCAAGAAATAGTAATAAAAGTTTGGAAAAATGAATTAAATAAACGGTTTAACAGTGATGAATTAAAACTATCAATATGTGATATTAAAATCAAGGATTAATTTTATGGATGAATTTTATATTGATTTAGTAAACAAATCTCTTTCATATAATAGTACAAAAGATTTTGCAACTTTTTTAAAAAATTGCAAGGGGTGTTTTATTGTTGATTGCGTTAAAATTTTAAAGAAAGAGGAAAATTATCAGAATAAAAAGCAAAAAATATTAAAAGAGATAAAAGAAAATTTTAATTTTGATAAATTGCAAATGTATAAATATATTAACTATAAACCAATTCCACATATGTTAGATTCTGATTGGCGTTTTACACATCAAACTCAAAATTATATTATTAATAAAATTAGTGAACATATTTTAGATGGAAGCAATTGTCTTTTAGTTGGAACACCATCTTTATTATACAATGGAGAAATATTAACCAAAAAGTTCAATATTACATTTTTAGAAAAGAATAAAACTGACATCAACTTTAAAAATAAAATAGTTAAAGATTTATTGGATTATTCTTCAAACATAAAATTTGATGCTATTGTTTGTGACCCTCCATGGTATAAAAATGCTTATTTTAATTTTATATATAAATTTAGCACTTTGATTTCAAAAAACGGTTTATTGTTTCTTGTTTTTCCACCTGAAGGTGTTAGACCGTCAATAAGTGAAGAAAGAATTGAAATTATTAGTTTTGCGAAATCAATAGGTTTTGAATTGATTGAAGAAGATATTGAAACTATCAATTATTACGCTTCTCCATTTGAAATTAATAGTATAATAGATAATGGGATTAATAATTTTCCTTTTGATTGGAGATATGGTAATTTGTTGGTGTTTAAATTTAAAGATTATACAAATATCCCATTTCAGTATGTTCCAATATTAGAGAATAATGAATGGCACGAGTATAATATAAACAATATAAGATTTAAGGTATTAAATGGACAATATAATGAAAATAAACCTATTTTGGAAAAAATTTATAAAACTGACATTTTACCAAGTGTTAGCATGAGGAATGAAAAAATAAAAGAGATTGGCTTGTGGACATCTGGTAATAGAGTTTATAAATGTAATAATAGCAATTTGTTAGGTTTAATTTTGGATTATAGAAGTAAATATTCTTTTAAGAAATGTTGTGGTGAGTTCAAAGACAATATTGAAATTGTAAAAATAATTGAAGAAATTATTAATAAGGAGTATGAAGAGTATGGACAATATTGGAACTAGTTTGTTGAATGCGTGTTTTATTAATAATATAAAAATAAAAAGTGGTTATTCTTTACATCTTGGAATATTTAATCAGCCATACTATTCACTTATAATGTCTGGAGATAAAACAATAGAATCTAGATTTTCAATTAATAAATGTTCTCCTTATGATAAAGTGAAAAAAAACGATATTATTTTCATAAAAGAAACTGGCAAATCAATTAGTGCATATTCTATTGTCAAAGATGTAAAATATTATAGTAAAGAAAATAAAAATTTGAACTTAAAATTATTAGAAGAAAATTATTCTAAAGGTATTTGTGTGTTTGATAATAATTTTTGGAAAGATAGAATAAATAAAAATTATGCTACATTGTTATGGGTGACAATGCCAACAATTATATCATCATTTTGTTTAGATAAAAAAGATAAACGAGGTTGGATTGATTAT
>CAYPKM010000033.1:0-9874 GCA_964411325.1 uncultured Christensenella sp. | reverse complement strand
TCAAGACCAGTTCTTAGATTCTTTGTGGATGATTTGGGATTTAAATATGGTGTCAATCACAATGAAATAGATTTGAGTGGTTGTCAGACGGTTGCAGACCTTACCAATTTGAAATTTTCTTTGTCCGAAGAAGATGGAAGAGTAAAGTATTTTGAGGGACAACAATATAATGGCGAACTTGCTATATTTGATAGATTTTTTGAGGATACTTTGATTTTTGGCTCTGATAATGAAGAGTCTAGCTTGACCACTGATCAATTGGTAGAATTAAATAAACAAACAGAGATATATAGTTATATCAATTATTTGATGTTGTCAGACCATACGGATTTGTTTGTTCCAATTAGAATTACTAGCAGTTTTTTCAAAAACAACCCAATATTTGATGAGTCGGCTAACAAGGAGTACAATTTAGGCTTAAATATTAGATATTTGATAAGTTTGATTGTTGGAGTCGAGCCATCATTGGAAGAAAAATCTGCTGACGACAAAGTCGCAGGAGCTCAAACCGATAATACAGCAAGAGTTAAGTATGAAAGTTTGAAAGTGTTGGATAGCAAGTACGAATACTCTTTCGTATTCGACGTTAGCCAAATTACAGATGAAGATGTTTCATCTGCAATAAGGTCAGACTATTTGATTTATTTAAGATATACCAAAAAATAAAAATTGAGTTCTTAAAAAATAATACTTTTTCTACAAGACAAATGTTTTTGTCAAATAGAGAAAGTATTTTTTATTGGAAATTTAATTTTAATATTTGACATAGTCACATTTTTTGATTAATATTAATATATAAACTAATATGGAGGGAAGTATGGCAAAGAAAAGATCTAAGAAAAATACAATGTCATTGATAGTAAACATTGTTATAATTGCTCTAGCAGTACTAACAATATGTACACTGTTTATGCCTGTATTCAAAAAATGGATAGTACCTGGAGGCGTTCAAACTTGGCAAGCTAATGGTGCAGATGTTTTCACTGCTGCTTTTGCTGGCGAAGCGTCTATTGATATGAGTGCTGGTGCTTTTGCTTTGTATGGACTAAAGGCTGCTGAAGATACAGCATTCGTTGCTACTGTTGGATACTGGGCATATATGTTACTAGTTCTAGTTAGTGCAGCAGTTGTTGTTTTCGCAATCCTAAATATCTTGGGTTTGAGATTCAAACTAGTTAATACTATTTTGGGCTCGGCACTTGTAGTTCTAGCAATTGTTACATTCATTTTTGCTTTGATTTGTGCTGGTAAACTTACTGCTGTAACTACGACAGTAGCTGGCAAAACTGGTTTAAAATGTGCTGCGAAAATTGGTATGTATTTTGCTTGCTTAGGTGGACTTGTTTGTGGTGGAGCAACTGTTTATCAAACAAGACGATAATTGCCTTATATGAGGTCAAAAAAACTAACATCATTTCTATTGATGTTAGTTTTTTTATAGATTAGGGTTGCACCCACAATAATTTTGTCTATATATTCCGTATTTTTTGCTATTTTGGATGGATTTCAAAAATCCATTATTTTTTTTGAAATTGCTTGGCAAATAGGGGATATTATATTTGAGTGCCAGTTTGTTTCCTATACTATTAATCGCCTCAAAGTTTTTGTGAGGGCTGACAGTGAGTGTGGTGGCAAATATATCAAAATTGTGTTTGCTTGCATATTCGGCACTTTTGTCCAGTCTCAAAGATATGCAAATATTACATCTATTCCCACCCTCTTTTTCATTCTCAAGCCCTACAATGCGTTGGCTAAATTCTTGGTGTATGTATTCCTCTGCTACTATCTTTATATTGCTATTATTTTCTTCATTAATAGTCTTGATATAATCATATAGTGCATCCAGTCTTTTTTGATATTCTTGTTGCGTGTCTATGTTGGGATTGTAGAAATATAGAGTGATGTCATAGTCTTCCAATTGCCATAGAACGCCACTTGTGCAAGGAGCACAGCAACAGTGTAGAAGCATTCGCTTTTTTTGTGTGTTTTCCATAGGTATTAATTCTCCTAATATGTACTATTGTATTCCAAAATTTAACATTCGTCAATACTTTGTGGGTGTGCATAGACTCCAAATTGAAATAGAATTTATTTGAATATTAATTGTCTAATTTTCAACTATTTGATATACTACTTTTAGGAAAAGATGGAATATGAGAAAGTATAATATAAAAAAATATATATTGTTTGGTGTTTTGACACTAGTATTATTAATATCTCCACTATTTGGTGCGAGTTATGATGTTTTTGCTCAAGACCAAATAGAAATTGTCTTTGATTGGAATCAAGATTATCTGAAGAAATATTTGGATGAGAACAAATTGTCTAGTTTTATGGATATTACTAAGTATTATAATGATGGCGATTTGGTCGAATTTCCCACAAATACAGACATCCCCAATATAGTTAGCGATTATTATTTGTATCCTACTTGGATGTGTGATGGAGAGGAGGTAGATACATCCTCGTTTGTGGCAAGTAAGTCTTGTGTGCTTACTGCTCGTTGGTCACCCAAAGTGCATACCGTCTATTATTGCTATTCTACCAATAAAGAGAAGAGCGAGATTACAAACTTGCAAGAGACAGACACTTTTTCTATCGAAAGAGAAATAGTTTTTTATACGCCTATTAGACCAAATTATGTTTTTGGTGGTTGGTACTTGTCTGATGAATATTCAGAGTATGATTTGAAGATATATACTCATCCTAATGCTCCTAGCGACCAAGTAATATATGCCAAATGGACACCTAGAGAATATTCTATCAATTACAATACGGACGCTACCAACCTTGACAATCTTCCTACTTACAATGTAGAAACTCCTACTTTTAGGTTGTATGCACCCTCCAAAGAAGGGCATATATTTCTAGGCTGGTATTTGGATAGTGAATTTACTACTCCTGTTACACAAATAGAAAAAGGACACTTTGGTGATTTGAATTTGTATCCTAAGTGGCAATTGGAAGAGTACGATGTTACTTATGTTCTTCCAGATGGAAGCACGCAAGTGGTTACTTGTGAGTATGGCAAAAAGGCACAAGCTCCTAGTGTAGAAAAAAATATATTCCAAGTTCTCAAATATAGCAGGTCTACCAAAAACATCACTGGAGATTGTGAGATAACGGTTGAGGTAGTAAATATTTGGTATGTGTATGTGGCAGTCATTGCAATAATTGTATTAATTACTATTATAATTATTGCTGTCAAAAAACATAATGAGAAAAAATTACACAAACTAAAAGCAAAGTACAAATCAAATTTAAACAAAAAAACTAGGGTGGTGGCTATTAGACAAACATCCTCGAGTAATAAAAACAAAAAAGGAAATAAGAAAAAGTAAATGAGTGATAATCCAAAAGAAGTGGCAGTATTCAAAACTTATACCAAGTACAACAAGCTCAAAGTGTTTGGAATTGCAATGCTTATAATTATTGTTGTGGCACTTGCATTGTATTTCCCTATCAAAACACTATTTAAATATACTATTACTTATCATTTAAACGGTGGAAGTGTATATAATCAGGAATTTACAACTCAAGAATATAAGTTTTTGCAGAAAACAACTGAGCCTCAAGGTATAAAAAAATATGGCGTAGAAAATGGCGAAGAAGTAGGTTATTATATTGACCATTATAGCAAAAAAGGAGATTTGAGTGACGTATACACTTTTGGTGGCAAAATTTGGAGTAGTTTTCATCTATATGTTTGTTGGGAAAAGGGTGTTGCCGTTAGACTACACTTTGCCCAAAACGAAGAAAATAGCGAGATGTCAACAGCTGACCTAAAAGGTTACTTTGAACAATATGTCAAACCGGGTAGCACTTATACATTGCCATCTGTATACAATTATCTAGATAAAGATGGCGACCATTATGGCGAACAACTTTTATGGTACGACAATCCAGAGTGTACAGGTGAGCCGTTTGAAACCAAGACTTATGAAAATCTAACTGAGAGTATTGATATTTATGGCAAATGGTTCGATACCGACGAGAGCAAATTTGAAGTAGATCAGGATGGCACTCTAATTAAATATTTGGGCTATTGCAACAAGATAATTCTCCCAAATAATATCAAAAAAATCAAAGATATTGAGTATGACAAATTTAAAACAGGATATAGTGATATGCAAGGCGACCAAGACGGTATATATTATAGCGTGTGGGCCAATTTGATGGGTGGCAATGCAAACTCGACTTCTACTGCCTATAAACTAAACACTGTGTACATCAACGAAGGATTGACGACCATTGGCGATTGTGCCTTTAGGGGATGCAATAGTTTAGAAAGGATTATATTTAAAGGAGATAATATTGAAAGTATTGGAAAAGGTGCTTTCCAAGACTGTACAAGCCTAAAGAGTTTCACTATGCCATCCAAAGTCAAGATTATTGAAAAAAGTGCGTTTAACGGGGCTTTTGCTAGATATTCAAATTTGAATTTGGATATGTCAAATGTAGAGAGAATAGAAGATAACGCCTTCGCTAATTCCAATGTAAAAGGTGTAATATTAAAGAATGTTACATTTATTGGCAAAAATGCATTTTCTGCCTGTGGAGAATTGGAGACTTTCAAATTGATGTGTGAGGCTCCTCCTACAAGTAATGCGGATGTCAGTGTTAATAATAACCAAGCAATCTTCCTTAGTACTTATTCTGTATCGAGCAACAACAAATTAATAATAATTGTTGCAAAAGGTACAATAGATGAATATATTAAGTATGATTACTGGGCAATGTATCAAAATATCATTACCGATGTAGAAAATTAATATGTATTTTTACAAAAAGGCAACAATTCCTTGGGAAAAGTTGCTTTTTTTGTGCAAAATCAATTTGTAAAATCAATGTATTTTGTTAAAATAAAAGATGTAGAGATTGTTTGTATCAGACTTTTTGACTGTGCAAATAATATCGTGGCTAAATTTGGGGGATATAATTATATCCAAAGGAGAGTATATGTGTGAATGTGTCAGACTTGGAACAGATGAACAAGTCAAAGAATTTGAAGGGGTGCTAGAGACTTACAAGGGTAAAAAAGACAATATTATGGTTGTGTTGCAAAAAACCCAAGTAATCTTTGGATACATCCCAGCACTTGCAGTGGGAAAAATTGCAGAAAGTTTGAAAATGCCTGAGAGTGAGATTTATGGAATAATATCTTTCTATAGTTTCTTTACGCTTACGCCAAAGGCCAAATACAATATTGATGTTTGTTTGGGAACAGCGTGCTTTGTATTGGGTGCCAATGATGTCTTGAATAAGATTCTAAGCAAACTAAATGTTAGAGTGGGAGAAATGACTCCTGATGGCAAATGGATTGTGACTTCGTGTAGATGTTTGGGTTGTTGTGGACTTGCACCAGCAATTACCATTAATGGCGAAGTTTATGGCAAGATGAAAGTAGAAGATGTAGACAAAATTATAGATAGTTTTGCAGACTAAAGGAGTGATTTTTATGGATTTGCAAAAATTAGAAGAGATTAAGAAAAAATATATAGACGAAGTTAATTTTAGAAAAAATATAGAGGGCACTAGCACTACTTACAAATATGACATTATGGTTTGTGGTGGTACAGGTTGCCGTAGTTGCAAAAGCAAACTGGTAGAAGACAAATTAAAAGAAGTGATTAGCCAAAAGGGCTTGGAAAAAGATATCTTGGTTCATGGTGTTGGATGCTTTGGTCTTTGTGTTAATGGTCCAGTTGTGCTAATATATCCACAAGACGCTATGTATATCAAGGTGACTGTGGATGATGTAGAAGAAATCGTGGATAGTTTGTCTCAGGGCAAATTGGTTGAGAGATTGTTGCCCGAAGATGATGGCGAGAAAGTTTATAAGAAAAACGATTTGAAATTTTGCAAAAAACAAATGTATTTGGCTAGAAAAAATGCTGAATATATGAGTTTGGATAATATACTTGGAGATTACATTGCTCTCAATGGGTATTCCGCATTGCACAAAGTTGTGACAACAATGTCCCAAGATGATGTTATCAAGGTTATCAAAGATAGTGGACTTAGAGGTCGTGGTGGTGCAGGTTTCTCTACTGGTCAAAAGTGGGAATTTACCAAAGTAGTAGACGCTCCTCAAAAGTATGTAATATGTAATGCTGACGAGGGTGACCCAGGTGCTTTTATGGATAGAAGCATTATAGAGAGTAATCCTCACGCAATTGTAGAGGCTATGGCAATCGCTGGTTATGCTATTGGTGCTAGCATTGGTTATGTATACCTAAGAGCAGAATATCCATTGGCTGGCGAAAGATTGCAAAATGCGATAAATGAAGCCACAGAGATGGGTCTGCTTGGAGACAATATCTTTGGCACAAACTTTAGTTTCAAACTAGAGATTAAATTTGGTGCTGGTGCCTTTGTTTGTGGTGAAGAAACAGCACTAATGCATAGCATAGAGGGTAAGAGAGGAGAGCCTACACTTAAGCCTCCATATCCTGCTGAAAAAGGACTTTATGGATGCCCTACGGTTATTAATAACGTAGAAACTCTAGCAAACGTAGCACAAATTATCAATAATGGAGCAGATTGGTTTAGTTCAATTGGAACAGAAGATAGCAAAGGAACCAAAGTCTTTGCTTTGACAGGCAAGATTCGTAATTCGGGACTAATCGAACTTCCTATGGGAACAACCATTAGAGAGATTATATATGATATCGGTGGAGGCATTCCTAATGACAAGGAATTCAAAGCCGTACAAATGGGAGGCCCTAGTGGTGGATGTATTCCAAAAGAATATTTGGATACCCCTATAGATTACAAAAGTTTGTCACAATTAGGCTCAATGATGGGCAGTGGTGGAATGATTGTAGTAGACGAAGATAGTTGTATGGTTGATTTGGCAAAATTCTTCTTGCAATTCACTGTCGATGAGAGTTGTGGCAAATGTACACCTTGTAGGATTGGAAACAAAAGGATACTTGAGATTTTGACCAAGATTACAGAGGGCAATGCGACAATGGCGGATTTGGACAAATTGGAAGAATTGTGTGAATACGTCAAGGCTAATTCTTTGTGTGGTTTGGGTCAGACTAGTCCAAATCCAGTACTTAGCACACTTAAATATTTCAGAGATGAGTATATCGAACACATTGAGAAACACAAATGCCGTGCTGGCGTGTGTAAGTCTTTGACTAGTTACAAAATAAGTGACAAATGTATAGGCTGTAGTGCTTGTAGTAGACAATGCCCAGTAGGAGCGATTACTGGCGAAATCAAGAAAAAATTTGAGATAGACCAAGAGAAATGTATTAGATGTGGCAAATGTTATAATACTTGCAGATTTGGTGCTATTGTCAAGGAGTAATTATATGGAATTAAAAGTAATTATTGATGGCAAAGAGTGTGTGGCAAAAGAGAATGAGACAATTCTTGCCGTTGCCAAAAGAAATGGAATAGATATTCCTACCCTATGTTATTTAAAAGATGTAAATGAGCCTGCTAGCTGTAGAATATGTGTGGTAGAGATAGAGGGAATGCCAAAGCTTGTTACTGCTTGTTCTACCAAAGTTCGCGATGGATGGACTATTAAGACCAATTCTTCAAGAGTAATTAGTGCTAGAAAAAAAGCCCTAGAATTATTGCTTTCTAATCACAACAAAAATTGTCTAAGTTGCCCAAAAAATCTTAAATGCGATTTGCAAAAACTTACAGAAAAGTTTGGTTGCGATACTGAGAAATATTCGGGAGAAATGAGCAAGAGCGAAATAGACGATAGCAATCACGCAATTGTGAGAGATGCTAGCAAATGTATTTTGTGTGGCAAGTGCGTTGCAGTGTGTGCAAGCAAGCAAGGATGTAGTGCTATCACCAAAATTAATCGTGGCTTTGATACCAAGATTGGCACTTCTTTTGATAGGCAAATGCAAGAGAGTTCTTGTGTGGGTTGTGGACAATGTGTGCTTGTGTGTCCTACAGGTGCTTTGACTCAAAAGACAGAAATAGATGATGTTATGGATATTTTGGGAGAAGATGATGTAATTAAGATTGCTCAAGTCGCACCAGCAGTTAGAGTGGCTATTGGTGAAGAGTTTGGCGAAGAGATAGGTTCTTTTGCCGAGGGTAAGATGGTGTCTGCCCTTAAACAATGTGGCTTTGATTACGTCTTTGATGTTAATATGGGAGCAGACTTCACAGTAATAGAAGAAGCCCAAGAATTAATTGAAAAAATCAATAATAAAGGCGACTTTCCACTATTTACTAGTTGTTGTCCTGCTTGGTTTAATTATTGCGAAAAGAATTATCCAAAGTATGTGAAAAATATGTCGACTAGCAAGTCTCCTAATGAGATGTTGGGTAGCCTTGTTAAGCATTATTTCGAAAGTCTTGGCAAAAAGGTAAAGATAGTATCCATAATGCCTTGTACTGCCAAAAAACGAGAGATAATTGCTAGGGGAACTATTGACAAAAGTTTGACAACTAGAGAACTTGCAAGCCTTATTAGACTAAAGTCTATCAATTGGGACAACTTGGAAGAGGGCAAGTTTGACGACCCATTTGGCGAGTATACTTCAGCAGGACTTATATTTGGAGTAACTGGTGGCGTGACTGAGGCTGCACTTAGATACGCCGTATACAAACTTACTGGCAAAAAACAAGACATTATAGAGGATGTTAGATATTCTGACGGTGTGAAAGAAGTGACTGTGAATGTCGGTGACCAAAAATTGAATTTGGCTATAGTTCACGGACTTGCCAATGCCCAAAAAGTAATGGAAGATTTGTCCAGTGGCAAAAAGACTTATCACTTTGTAGAAATAATGGCGTGTCCGGGCGGATGTGTCAATGGTGGTGGGCAACCTTTTGTGGATTATAATCACATTGATGTAAATGACGTTATCCAAAAGAGAAGTCAGTCTATATATAGAGCAGATGGAGATATGAAATTCAAAAGTTCTGAAGACAACAATGGTGTGAAGAAAATTTATGAAGAGTATTTGAAAGGTGACCACAAACTTATCCATCAATTGTTCCATTATGAACATACAGACAAACCTATTATGTAGAATATTGCTTGTGCCTAAGCACAAATATTATAATTTTGTTTTTTGGTGAAAAATTATGATATTTGTTATTTCAAATAGTGAATTGTGGCACAAAAATTTATCCAAAAATAATATATATAATTGTATTAAATTAGTTCATTTTTTGAGATAGATGTGATACAATATCATTGAATTTTTTGACAAAGGAGAAAAGTAATGGCAGAAACAAAAAAGACAACTACTAGAAAGACTACTACTAAAACTGCACCTAAGAAGACTACAAGTCAAAGTGCTAATAAATCTGCTAGCAAATCTACTACAACAACTACTACAACCAAAACAACTACTAGCAAATCTACTAGACATAGTGGTGGCATCAGAACTTGGGGACTAAACAAAATTAGTTTTTGGTGTATTGGTGCTATGGCTATCCTTTATTTGATAGCAAGCATTCTAGCTTTGTGTGGTGTAAACCTTCAAGTAGTTACAGCATTACAAGGTGTAGCAACTGCACTTGCAATTTGTATAGTTGCATTCCTTGCTTGGAAGTACGTTAGAAACAAACAAACTGTTTGGAAAGTTCTTTATGTAGTATTGCTACTAGTAGTATTACTAGGAATTATACTTCCTTTAGTTGTATAAGTTTACACAAAAAACTCTTGAGCAAATATGTGGTGACTTTTATAAGTCTCACTTCACTTTGCCCAAGAGTTTTTTTACTTATAAAAAATGTCCAAAATACGTGGGGTTGCATATTTTTGGACACTAAAAATGATAGTAAATGCATATTTTTTGACTTTGACATTAAATAAGTCCAACAGGAATGAGTGAATGCTGATTCACTGGGTAAACCGAATCAATCAAACAAATGATGC
>CAYPKM010000032.1:0-10154 GCA_964411325.1 uncultured Christensenella sp. | reverse complement strand
CATCAAAGACCTGAACAGTAATTTCCGTTTCTTTCATAAACTCACCTCACAAAAAATAATTAATAAAGCTAATATTAAGAAGATTCTATCCATAATAATATTATACATTACAATTTCAATTTTAGCAAAAAAAACAACCTCAAAAAATTCATTATATATTACACCGGTTTATTTACCGAGAATTTTTCTATTATTATACTGCATAAATATTAGCATATTTTTGATACAAAAAATCACCCCAAAAAAATTAGGGTGACAAAAGGGTGACACGGACACCATTTTTGTGTTTTTAATAAAAACTTAATTTTTAAAAATGACGGAATATAGGGCTATTTCCCCTCTTTCCCACAGCAGTTTTTGTATTTTTTACCAGAACCACATGGGCACATATCATTGCGTCCAACTACCTTGCCTTTGGTTTTGGCTTGAGTATTCTCGGTATGATTGGTGACCATATCTATACTAGTTGGAGATTTCATCAATTTATCCAATTTTTCTTGAGTCTCTGTATCTGCTGGTTCTTTGGATTGTGGTGCGTTTTCTGCAGACTTATTTCCTTTTTGTTTTTTCAAATTCTCTTCGGCAATCTTTCTAATCTTTTCTATATCCTCTGGTGATAATTTTTTGCGAGTGATATTAACTGGCACTTGTCTTTCGATTTGAACTTTGAAATTAAGCAAGAATATAGCCGTCTCTTCTCTTACTTTGGAGACCATTGTCTCATAAGCATTGCTACTCTCTTCTTTGTAAGCGATAAGTGGGTCGTGATTGCCATAGGCTCTTAGTCCAATTTCGCTACGCAAAACTTCCATAAAGTCTATATGATCTCTCCACAAACTATCTACAACACGAAGCAATATTTCCCTTTCAATTCTTTGGGAGTCAATCTTGATTTCTGCCAAAGCCTTGCATTTGTCTTCATATATTTCTACGCACTTGTCTGCTACCATATTTGCCAATTCTTCGGCTTCTAGTCCCTCAATCATCTCTTCGGTAACGAAATTAAAATCTGCAGGAAGCACGCGATTATTTAGACAACTATTAATTTTGGCAACATTCCATTCCTCAAATGTCTCTTTGCCATCTAAGGCGTCATAAACGGCATTTCTGGCAAACTCAGCCATCATATCTTCTACTTCGCTATGAACGTCTGCTCCATCTATAACTCTATTACGCTCTTTGTAAATTTCTCTACGTTGTTGGTTGTTGACATCGTCAAACTTCAAAACTGTATGACGGGCTGAGAAGTTGAAACCCTCAATTCTTCTCTGAGCAGCCTCAATTTGTTTAGCCAAAAATTTAAGTGTAAAGGCTGTATCGTCTTCAATTTTGAAAAATCTTACCACGCCTTGCAATTTGTCGCCACCAAATCTACGCATTAGTTCGTCTTCCATACTTACATAAAATACGCTAGAACCGGGGTCTCCTTGACGTCCAGCACGACCACGCAACTGGTTGTCTATTCTACGGCTTTCGTGTCTCTCGGTGCCAATAATGTGAAGTCCACCTAGAGAGATAACTTTTTGCTTTTCGTCTTCGGTTACTTGTTCAAACTCTTTGTAATACTTCTTGTACTTTTCCCTTGCTTTTTCCAATTCTGCATTGTCTGAAGTTAGATAAGATGTACAAAAATCTATTTGTTCCTCGCTATATCCCAATTCTGACATCTTTTGTTTAGCCAAGAACTCTGGATTGCCACCTAGCATAATATCTGTACCACGACCTGCCATATTGGTAGCGATAGTGACTTGACCTAGTCTGCCTGCTTGAGCGATAATCATACTCTCTTTTTGGTGATTTTTGGCATTAAGCACATTGTGTCTGATTTTGGCTTGAGTCAATGCTTTGGAAATCTCTTCACTCTTCTCGATAGTAATAGTACCCACAAGCACTGGTCTACCCTCTGCGTGGACTTTTTTAACTTCTTCGATAATAGCATTGATTTTTGCCTTTTCGGTAGGATAAATAATGTCTGTCCAATCTATTCTACGCACTGGCTTATTAGTTGGAATTGTAACAACGTCTAGGTTGTATATTTTGTTAAACTCGGTTTCTTCTGTCTTGGCAGTACCTGTCATTCCACTAATCTTGTCGTAAATACGGAAGAAATTTTGGAAAGTAATTGTTGCCAAAGTCTTGTTTTCATCACGAACTTCCAAGCCTTCCTTTGCCTCTATTGCTTGGTGCAAACCATTGGAATATTTTCTGCCTTCCATTAGTCTTCCTGTAAACTCATCAACGATAATTATTTCGCCATCTTTTACGATATAATTATTGTCCTTCATCATAATGTACTGTGCTTTTAATGCATTATTAATGTAGTGATTTAGTTCGATATTATTGATATCACTAAGATTCTCTAATGTATAATACTTTTCAGCCTTGGCGATACCACTTTCGGTAAGCCTAATTGCTTTTTCCTTTTCGTCAATCTCGTAGTCTGCTGGTTTCAAAGACTTGGCAAATCTACTAGCCTTTTTGTATTCTTCGCTACTCTTCATACCCTTGCCTGATATGATAAGTGGAGTTCTCGCCTCGTCAATTAGGATACTATCCACCTCGTCAATAATAGCAAAGTGATAGCCTCTAGCCACTCTATCTTCGGGACGCATAACCATATTGTCTCTTAGGTAGTCAAAACCAAGTTCGTTATTGGTAGAATAAGTGATATCGCAAGCATATGCTTGTTTCTTTTGCTCTGGGGTCATATCGTGTGTAGAGATACCTACAGTTAGACCTAAGAACTTGAAAATCTTGCCCATCCACTCGCTATCACGTGAAGACAAATATTCATTGACTGTGACAATATGCACACCTTTGCCCTCAAGAGCCACTAAGTATGCCGGCAATGTCTCAACCAAAGTTTTTCCTTCACCAGTCTTCATCTCGGCAATTCTGCCTTGGAATAAAGCGATACCACCTAATATCTGTACGTGATAATGTCTCTTGCCTATAACTCTGCTACTAGCCTCTCTAACACAAGCATAAGCGTCGGGCAAAATATCTATAGTCTTTTCGCCCGCTTTGAGTCTATCTTTTAGTATTTGAGTAGTATTCTTCAAATCCTCATCGCTATATGCTCTATATTTATCTTGCAAATCTTCTACTTTCTTTGCAATCTTTTCCAATTTCTCAATATTTCTCGTATTATCCGATTTGAATATTTTGCTAAATAATCCCATCTTTGTATGTCTCCTTCCATTTGTAAGCGTAAATATATTCTATCCAAAAAATCTCGCTCATCTATAAAAATGCAAATTCACAAATTGAGTCGTGACACTTACACATATATATTCTATAATAATATGCCCAAAAATCCAAACAATTTAAGTAATTTTGATTAATCTTATTAACAAAAAATGTCAATAAATATATTATTTGGTTTGTTTGAAATTCTTTTGCAAAAATTAAACAAACAAAGTTTGGGCAAAAGTGAAAGTGGTTAAAAAATGAATTTGCAAAAAATTTGAGGTGCGATGATTTAGTTGATAAACCGAGTAGAAATTGATATACTTTTAAAAAAACAAATATTAGGATGATACTTATGGCGAAAAATAACAATGCGAAAATAGTAGTAATAACTGGTGGCACTAGTGGAATAGGTCTGGAACTAAAAAGGCTATATGAAAAAGACGGCAATGTGGTCGTAACAATTTCTACTAGGGAAAGTGACGACTTATTGCATTATCCTTGCAGTGTGGCTGACGAAAAGAAAATAAAAAGCACAATAGACAAAATTGGCGAGAATTATGGCAGGATTGATGTGCTAATAAACAATGCCGGATTTGGAATGAGTGGGATAACCGAATTGCTTCCAAACGACAAGGTAAAAGAATTGGTGGATGTGAATTTTTATGGCACACTATATTGCGTACAATCTGCACTTAAATATATGAGACGCGGAAGCAAGATAATCAATATGTCATCGGCAATGGCTTTGTTCCCAATTCCCTTTAGGTCAATATATGGCTCGGTAAAGTCTGCTGTACTAAGCCTATCCTTTTCGCTTAGAATGGAAATCAAAGATTTGGGAATTGATGTAGTGGCGATATGTCCCGGAGATATCAAGACCAATTTCACCAAAAATAGAATTAAACAATTTGAGACCAACGAGAGATATGGCAAGAGACTAGAAAAGGCGACTAACAAAAGCGATAGCAGAGAAGAGAAAAGAATGTCTGCAAGTGCTTGTGCCAAAGGAATTTACAAGAAAATTAAAAAGAAAAAATGCAAGCCATTTTATATAATAGGAGCCAAATACAAACTACTATATTTCTTGACAAACATTACTCCAAAATCCCTGCTACTAAACATTACTGAAAATTTGTATGCTGGCAAATAAGTCCAAAAAAAAATTCTCTGAGATTTACTTAGAGAATTTTTTATTTATCTATTAATTTTGTATGGGCGTTACTGTCATTTTGAATACTATTTTTGACGTATTATTGTCAATACGCTCGTTTTTGCCGACAGATTCAAACGAGAAATTGACATTAGAAGTTAAATTAAGTGCATCATACATAGCATTAATTCTTTCAACACCACTATTTCCTTTGACGTATCTCAAAATTGATATAGATACATACAAATAGTATTCCCCAGTGATATTATTGGCACTGAAATATTTGATAATATCTGCCAATTCTCCATCAGGGTTGATTGTATATGTGTCACCCGAAGCAATAAACTCGTCTTCGCTATCTACCAATAGATTTTGGGTAAATATGAAAAGCATACCCATCTTTCCCGAGTCATACTCACGCAATTTGTGTTCTTCTGTTATAAACAAATATTGTTCTTGAAACTTAACCTTTCTCATTACATTCTCCACATATGAATTACGGAGTTTGTAGCAATTGTAAGTGGTTGTATTAGTTGTGTATTGCCAACCATATTGGTCATAAGAATATACAACAAGGGTATCTGTCTGAGGATTGTATTCTTGCACAAGCAAGCCTGTTGATTCGTCATAAACTTTTTCTATTTCAGTATTTGACTTGTAATTGCCATCTGTGCTGTATTTGTTGTAAGAAGACACCATATAGTCATAATCTACAATTATTTCTAATGTATCTCTACCACTTACAAGCAAATAATCAAAAGCATCCATCATTTCTTGGTCACTAGTAATCACCAAATCGTTCTGCACACCTTTGTACAAGAATGTTTGATAAGTATAATAATATAGATTGTTGCTTGCCGAGTATTTCGCAAACTTATTCAATCTGCCAGCATATGGGAAGTGAGTATTTTCGCAATCCTTGTCACTCAATCCAAAATATGTATGCGACAATTCTTCATAATTATCAAGACTCATTATTTCTGTCCAAGTAATATCCACCAAATAATATTGAGCAGGTGTAGAGTCTGTGGTGTCTATATCCATCAAAACTTTGTTCCAAGCGTGTCCGCCACTTGAACTAGAAGTATATGCATCACCAACAATTCTAATGCAATCAATGCCCAACATATTGCACATTAAACTATACGCCTTTGAGAAACCATCACAAACAGAATATCCAGTCACAAACACGCCCTCCAAATAGAAAGAAGGAATTAGCATTGGCCAACCAGAAACATCACCTGTATAATTATCGTAATTGGTATAATCATAGCTAGTATTAATAGATATCCAATCAAATATGCTTAGAGCTTTTTCATAATCGGACATATCGTCAGAAATTATTTCTCTTAGTACGCTTTTGGCTTTTTGATAAATAACATAAGCACGACAAGATGTACTCACAAATTTAGGAGTTACTTTGTTTTCGACAGCCCAATACAATTGTTCGCTAGTAGAAACTTCTGTATACAAATATTGATTATCACTAGCAAATTCATCATAATTCTCGCCATATTTGTCTTTTAGGCTCAAATAATTTGTTGTGTCATAATACCCTGTAGACCTTGATTGTCTATATGCAGTAGAAACTTTGATGCTTGTATTGCATTCTTTGATGTCATTAAGGTTGACTTTGATGGTATAAGTATTAGCATTCCCATTTTGGCTAGCAAACCTACCATCAACATTATCTGCCTTGAAATACATCGTCTCGTATATCTGTCTATATGCACTATAAATAGCATAATCAACATTATCTATCGTGAAGGTCTTGCCCCAGATTTCGGCAATACTTGCCTTGAAATTGTCAGAAATGCATATATTAAATGTCTCTAACCTATTAATAAATGTAAAATATATCAAGTTGTTTAATTCTTGTTGATTCTCTATATAATAGTCGTTGATTTGACCATCAAAGGAATAGAATTTGTCGGTATAGCCCTCAAAATAATCTTTGGTATTATTATAATATTTGATATCGCTAGCAATGACATTTTGAGTCTCTTCGCCATCCACTACATATGAGTATCCCAATCTAATGGCGTATACTTCACTTTTGGTTACATAATTATTGGCGATTAGATTGACTGGATTGGAAGTAATCTGAAATGTATTTAATCCTGTAGTATTGGAATACAAATACAAGACATAGGTTACATCATCTCTCTGCAAAGGCATATAGCTTAGACTATTGCCCGTTATTGCAAATGTGATACTATCGTCCTTTTCGAATTCTTCACCATTAAGATTGGCCGAAAGTATTGTTCGTTTGGCGTACTCATATTCGCAAACATTTGAAGAATATGAACTACTTTTGTTCAAACTGTCTGTTGTGGCAACAACATAAAATGAATATGTCCCACCATCTGTAAGCAATCCCGAAAAGTCGTAGGCTATTCTTTCGTCGCCAAGAGTATCAATAGTATCTACCAATTGACTATTCATATATATTTGATAGTCTGTAGCCTCATCAATTTCTTTCCAAGACAAAGTCTGATTGATGGAACTAAGCGAAATTTTGGGAGTAGCCAATCTCTTGCTAGAAGAGATGGAGAAATCACAACCAGTGAGCACTGGCGTTATACAAAATACCAAAAGCATAAACACCAAAAGTATGTTTTTTAGTTTACACTTAAATCTATTCATTTTTTAGTCCTCCCATTATAGAATTATAATTACCGCTAACTGTGGCGGAAATCCAGCTTTTTGGTGCTGTTGGCCAAATCTTGTCACTAACATAATTGACATTAGCCTCGATAGAATCTACCGTTACTTGAATTTGTCCGTACTTGCCAATGTCGGCGTCTTCACAAACAAGTGCATCTCCACTTACCAAAAGAGATGAGAACAATTCAATTCTTCGCTGATAAGCAACGCTACCGCAGAAATAGTAATAGTGGTCATCATAGCTATTAGGGTCGGCATCCTTTTCGGCATCATATCTATACCAATTGTTTGAAAGAGTAGGAATAAGAATATCATATCTCTCTTCGTAATTCAAAATAAGTCTTATTCTAAAGCGGACATAAATATTGGGGGGTGTTCCTACGCCACTATTAGTGTCTCCCCTATAGTCATTGGAATTTCTAGCATAAGCAGATATGTCTATAGTATCACCGGGGCTTATAGGCTTAAGTGCCTCTTTGCCCGAATCGGTAATAATAGTAAGGGTATCTTTGTTTTCTATCTGCATACTAATTCGCACATCATACACTTCTTCTTCTGAAGTGCCCGTTTTGCCTAAGATTATTACAAATGCAATCAAAAGAATTATGACCAAGACAACCAGTACAACAGCTATTATTGTCTTAAGTTTGGATTTTCCATTGCCTCTATTGGATGGCCCTCCAACAGATTTTTTTAATTTTTCAAGAGATTGCTGTTCGTGCATTGTATAAGAACTTACACGACTAGCATCGATATTACTTCGTGGCGCGGAGTTAGACTTCGGACGAGTAACATCTATTATTTTGTCTTTTTTGTCGTTATTATCCATTAAGCCTACCTCCTTAATTTTTTATCCAACGTCTTCTATATCGCCTTTAGCGAAATCCCACCAAGGCCCATAGCCCTGATGTGCAAGTGGGTCTGGCACATTGGCTATTTGTATTGCTTGAACAATATACTTTATATGAAATTTGCAATTGGCATGTTCATTGGTTATCTCAGTTTTGCTAAGAGCAATGTACCCATCCAAAAATTCAAAAGTATTCAACCATTGCGCTACTTTCGCCTTTCCGGTTGTTTCTTTCAAAACAAACCAATAATCTTCTTCGCTAGTATCTTCTTTGTATTTATTAAAATCAACTTTTTCCCAAATTGTTTCATCTGGAGAATCTTTGTATTCTAGTAGGTTTTGACTAGCTAGATATTCAAGACTTTGATTGGTTCCATCGCTAATCTTTTCGTAAGTAATTTCCAATTTGACACGAACATAGGCAGGGCTGGCTTCCACTTCTTTGGTACCAAGTTGCATTCCTAGCCTCAATTTGATTTTGTCTCCCGGATAAACTTTGGTATTGTAGTCCTCGAGAATATCTTGCTTGATAGAATGTTCTTTTCGAGGATTTCCCTCAGCATCAAGGATAATATTTCCCGCACTATCTTTCAAATCTTTAAATTCGGTAATGTATATATTGACTGGATTGCTAAGAATAATATCTGCACTATCTGAGCGTGTACGAATATACCACGCGGCAGAGCCAGAAACAGCAATCAAAATAAATATAACTATTGCCAAAGCTATAATTATCATATTTTGCGCTTGAATTTTCTTATTCAATTCTTGTTTTGAAAGTTTAGCCATAATTGTTCCTTTATCTTATTTTTTGGTTTGTAAAAATTATTATGTAGTAGGCAATACTTGATAAATATATCTAGATTCGTCTGCCACCATATCTTTGAATATTTGTGGTGCCGTTGTCCAAGCCATAGACGATGCCTCATACTGTCTTTGGATGGCGTCTATTGTAAAGGTTATAAGCACATCAGCATTCGCCACTTCATTGGTCATTGTGTTGGATGTTTTGTATCCTTTATTGAACATTACATTATCATCGTAAACGCCCCATAAATAATAATAGTAGTTGTCGTTAATATTGTAATACCACTTTTGTTTGGAAGAAGTAGCATAAGATGTAGATGTGGTCAAATTGCCATCAAAGTACAAGTTTAGCAAGTCAAGGTTGTCAGTATAAGTAGTTGCACCCGAATTTCTCCTAGTGGTCTCAAACTTAATTCTAACATATGCACCATCAATATCGTGGCTATTGTTTGTCTTGATATATGTGGCTATATCTTGCATATCTTGGTCTAGAGTATAAACTGTGTCAGGAGCAAATGCAAGATTTTTGAATTTGAAATTGGTTGTAACATCCAATTCCAAGTCGCCAATAAAGGCGATATTTGGCTCTCCATTGCTGGTGACGGATTCGTCCATCAGCCAAGAGAAAGTAAAAGAGGAGAATAGTGATAATACTGCAACTACAATAAGCACTAGACTTGCAACAACATAAATTTTTCGTTTGTTTTCAAATTTAAAGTTTTTCACTATACACCTCCTATTTTTTTTATTTCCAAGCAGTCCAACTACTTGGCAAGTCTTCTTTGGTTCCAAAAGGATATGCATAAACAGGGATATCCTCTAGGGTTGTTTGGTTGTTTTCCAATTTTTTGTAGATATTGCCACTATATGCTACCGCATCGACTGAAACATCTACATATAGTGTGGTATCCTTTTGACTATCGCTTACAACAATAGTATCGATAATGCTTGTCTCACCTAGTGCATTGTTAGAGGTCGTAACACCATCTACGTCTGTATATTTGGTGATATAACTCTCAAGTTTGGCATTGTAAAACATATATCCACTAGCCACATTTGCTACGGGAAATTGTCTAACCCAAGTAGAAGATGTGCCGAGAACTATTGTGCCGTCAGAAGGATTGCTCTCTACAATAAGTGGTACGCGTTTATTTTCATTTTCCATATAATAAACGCAAACTTTGACTCGGACAATAGCATCAATATTTCCTTCGTTTCGCATTTTGAGATTTAGCGAACGCGATGTAGAGCCTGCTGGCACTTCGTATGCATCAAAATATGTCTCGCCTTCCAGCCCTACTTGGGTCACTATTGGAGAGCCATCGGCATAGAGTACTACATCTATCAAGCCTATATTGGTATTTCTATCTGTCTGTCTATAAGTCTCTTGCAACCAAGCAAGAGTGGAGAAAATAAGACAAGAGCATAGTACCAAAAGCACGATTAGTACTACTAAAAAACTATTTAGTTTAGTCTTTTTCCTTATAT
>CAYPKM010000031.1:0-13273 GCA_964411325.1 uncultured Christensenella sp. | reverse complement strand
GTCAATTTTACAATATTCGCAAAAATCCACAAAAACTTATCAACTTGTTTCAAATTAAATCAAAATAACAATCGGTATTTTTTATGTCTAATTTTCTTCCTTTGATATAATATTTGAGCAATCAAAAATTGCAAAAAAGTATATTATTGGGATGGAAAGAAAAATGAAAAATACACAATTAAAATTTTTGGCAAGTTTGGCTAAACAAAGACTTATGAACAAAGATTACAGTTCGGAGCCTATCAAAAATAAGAATAAGGCTTCTAGTTATTTCATACAAAATGCTCGGGCACTTCAGAGGCTCAAGGCAGAGACGAATTATGTTACAATCAAAAATGAAGAGGATGCAGAATTTGTAGAAAGCGTCAAAAAATTACTATCTGAGGACTGTTACAATCCTCTAGGAAGATTATCTGATAATAACTACTTTTCTACGCTAGATAGCAGTCAAAAGGAATTTTATATATTAAACCTAAGCGAGAAGTACAACAAAGTTAAGGATGAGGTTTTGTGTGGCTAATTTGGGATAAGTTTTTTAACTTATCTTTTTTATTGTTTTGAATATCACCCAAAATGTGTTAGAATAGATACTAATGAACTAAAGAAATGGAGAAATTATGTATTCCTTAAATGATTTGAATGAAATGCAACGAACTATTGTAACAGATACCGAGAATGCCAAGTTGGTCACAGCAGGTGCCGGCTCTGGCAAAACTAGAATACTTACTCATAGGATATGTTATTTGATTAATGAAAAGGGCGTAAGACAAGAGAATATTCTTGCTATTACTTTTACCAACAAAGCCACTAGAGAAATGAAAGAAAGAATTGAAAAGATGGTGGGGGGAGTGTGTAATGTCACTATCAAGACATTTCACTCCTTTTGTGCTAGTCTTCTTAGAGAAAATATTTCGAAATTAGACGGATTTGATAGGTTTTTTTCTGTTTATGACGACAAAGCCCAAAAAGATTTGCTCAAAAAAGTAATTAAAGATTTGGGTGTGGACGAAGACATTTCCAAAAAGTGCGATTACCATATATCCAATGCTAAAAATCAAGGTTTGATGCCTAGTGAGTACCTAAAGGACAATAGATACGAACCAAATATTGAAGACATCGTGCGAGTGTATAGAGAGTATCAAGAGCAATTGAAAATTAATAACGCACTAGACTTTGATGATTTGCTTTTGAAAACTCTTGAACTTTTTGAGAGTTGTCCACAAGTATTGGAGTATTATCAAGAAAGATACAAATACATTCACGTAGATGAATTTCAAGATACCAACCTAGTTCAATACAAAATTTTGAAACTTTTGGGAGATAAATATAGAAATGTATTTGTAGTAGGAGACGAAGACCAGTGTATTTATTGTTGGAGAGGTGCCAATATTGGTAATATTAATGAGTTTATCCAAGACTTTAAACCAACCATATACAAATTGGAACAAAATTATAGAAGCACCAAAAATATTATTAAAATGGCAAATACGCTAATCAAAAACAATACTGCTAGAATAGACAAAACGTTGTTTACAGAGAATGCCGACGGTGAGGAAGTCACATTCCATCAGGGCGAGGATGAGAAAGACGAGGCTGAATATGTGGCTAGAATGATATATTCACTCAAGTCTCGAGGGGTAGACCTAAATGAAATTGGCATACTTATGAGACTGACTTCTCTTAGTGGTAATTTCGAACAAAAATTGCTTAATTATAATATTCCATACAAAACTAGTGGAATTATGAAGTTTTTTGAGAGATTGGAAGTCAAAAACATTTTGGCTTATCTTTCTATAGTTGTTAATCCCAAAGATAATGACAAAGTAACTAGAATTATTAATTATCCAAAGAGAGGGATTGGTCAGGCAACTATAGACAAATTGGAGAGTATTTCTAGGGAAACTAGACGCCCTCTAACCGATTTGATAGAGAACTTTAGACAGTTAGATATTTCTAATACTATCAAAAATAAGATTGAGCCTTTTAGTAATCTTTTGATAGATTTGAAGAATGCATATCAGACCAAAGGTCTTGCCGAATTTGCCGAATACGTGATAGATAGGGCAGAAATCAAGGAAATATATAGTGGCAATACCGAAGAAGACATTGATAGAAAGGGTAATATTAACCAACTTTTGCAATTTATCAAAGATTATGAGTACTTAAATGATGATGCCAATTTGGCAGATTACTTGGAGAGTGTTACTTTGCAAAGTGATTTGAGTGATGATGGTGCAGAAGAAGATGCAGTATCAATTTCTACTATTCACGCAAGTAAGGGTCTTGAATTTGATTATGTATTCCTAATTGGTTTGGAAGAAGGCAAGTTTCCTTTGAGTAGGTCTATGGATAGCGCTGAGGAATTGGAAGAAGAGAGAAGACTTATGTATGTTGGAATTACTCGTGCCAAACAAAAATTGTATTTGAGTCGTGCAAAGTCAAGATTTTTGTATGGTGAGAGAAAAGAAAGTTTGCCTTCAAGATTTATAGAAGAAATGGGAATTAAAATTCAGAAGAGACAATTCAAAGCAGATGATTACTATGGCGAATATGGAAATTATGGCTATGATAGGAATAATTCTAATTATGGCAATAATTATAATCGCTCATCATATTCGGGCTCATATTCTAGTTCGTATTCCCAAAATTATTCTTATGATAGCGATTTTTCAACCAAAAAGAGAGAATATAATCAAGGATATGAAGATAATAATTTGGAGAAATTGCAGAGTTTGAATATTAGCAAATTAAAAGACCAAAAGAAGAAATTTGATGATTACAAGGTTGGTGTTCAAGTTTTGCATACCAAATTTGGTGTGGGAACAATTATCAAAAGGGAGAGTGCTGGAGATAATAACTTTGTGTCTGTAGACTTCGGCAAATTGGGTGTAAAAACGCTATCTCTAAATTTTGCACCACTTCAAATTTTGAAAAAATAGGAGAATTTATGGATAATGTTTCAAGAATGAAAGAACTTATCAAATTAATAGAGAAATATAACTATGCTTATTATACTCTTGACAATCCTCTCATTTCCGACAAAGAATACGACGATTTGTATTATGAATTAGTCGCACTTGAGAAGGAAACAGGAGTGGTTTTGGAAGGTAGTCCTACTCAAAAGGTAGGAGACGTGGTGCTTGACAAGTTTGAAAAAGTTACCCACGAAAAGAAATTGTATAGTCTAAACAAAGCCAATACCTATGAAGAACTAAAAGAATGGTACGATGATATGATTAATATGGGTGCCAAGACTTTTAGCGTGGAATACAAATTCGATGGACTTAGGGTTGTAATTAAGTACGAAAACGGCATTATGAAACAGGCATCCACTAGGGGAAATGGCATAGTTGGCGAAAACATAACCGAGCAAGTCAAAACTATTAGAAATATTCCCAAAACTATTGGCTTTAGGAAAAAATTGACGGTAATGGGCGAAGTTTTGATGAGGCTTTCTGAATTGGAAAAATACAACAAAAAATCTAATGAACCTCTCAAAAATGCTAGAAATGCAGCAGCGGGTGCACTAAGAAATTTGGATACTAGGGTGACTGCTAGTAGGAATTTGGATGCTTTTATGTATGATATTCTTTCCAAAGAAGATGGGAATATGAGTCAGATAGATACACATACATTTTTGCAAAATCAAGGCTTTGATACTTTTGACTTTTTTCATATGGTAAGTTCATTTGAAGATATAATCGAACTAATTGAAAAAGTAGACAGATACAAACTTGATTTGGATATCTTAATTGATGGAATGGTCATCAAAGTAAATGAAATTGACGTGAGAGCAAGGGTTGGATATACCGAAAAATTCCCAAAATGGGCAATAGCATATAAATTTGAGGCTCAAGAACTTACAAGCACTGTTGTCGATGTCGTTTGGCAAGTTGGCAGAACGGGCAAACTTACACCTGTATGCGAAATTGAGCCTATCGAACTTGCTGGTGCTACTGTTACACGTGCCACACTTAATAATTATGATGATATAATCAGAAAGGATGTCGCTATTGGAAGCCGGGTGTTTGTTCGTAGAAGCAACGAGGTTATTCCAGAAATATTGGGAGTTGCAGAACATTGTGAGAATAGCAAAAAAATAGATAAGCCCAAGCAGTGTCCTTGTTGCCATACTCCCGTTGTGGAAGAGGATGTGAATATATACTGTCCAAACGAAATGTGTCCAGATAGGATTGTTGGCAAGATTACACATTTTGCTAGCAGAAACGCAATGAATATAGAGGGCTTGAGCGAAAAGACTGTATTGCAATTATTTAATACTCTAGGCATTAGCCAAATTTATCAATTGTATTATATTTTGCCAAACGACTTAAGTGTGCTTGATGGCTTTAAATCGAAGAAAATTGATAATTTGATTAAAAGTATTGAGAGTAGCAAAAATTGCACATTAGACAAATTTATTTATGCTTTAGGCATTAATGGCGTTGGAGCCAAAACAGCCAAAGATTTGGCAAGTCGTTTTCAGTCTTATGAAAATTTCCAAAATGCGACAATGGATGACCTTTTGAATATCAAAGACATTGGTGAAATCATTGCCAAAAATATTATAGAATTTTTGGAAAATGCCAAAAATATAGAAACTGTAGACAAGTTGTTTCAGGCTGGAGTAAAAATTAAAAATAATGTGTCAGAAAAAAAGATGAGCAAATTTACTGGCAAAACTATGGTAATTACTGGAACAATTGAAGGATATACAAGAACGCAAGTTGGTGAAATATTGGAAAGTCTAGGGGCAAATGTCTCATCGTCTATTAGTTCCAAGACCGATTATTTGGTTTGTGGCGAGAATGCTGGAAGCAAACTTTCCAAGGCTAGAAGTTTGGGCGTCGAAATAATTTCTATGCAAGATGTCTTGGATGAAATGGAAAAATAATGAGTATTTGAAAAATTTTTGACCAAAAAGTGTTGAAATATTTTTGATAATATATTAAAATAATATATGTAATATAATATTAATTAAATTTAGGAGTAATTATGTTATTAGAACCACCTATTGATGAATTAGTTGCCAAAGCGGGTAATCCTTATAAATTGGCAGTAGTAGTCGGCAAGCGTGCTAAATTTTTGAATGAAACACTTACCGAAGAACAGAAAGAAGAAATTCCAGAGGTTACACGAGCAGTAGACGAAGTTAATTCTGGAACAATTGTACTTGACGATACAAATATTTAATTTTAATGTTTCTGTATATTGCAAGTTTGTGTTGGTAGTTCTATCGCTCCGAAAATTCCAAATTTAAGAGCGATAGAATTTTTTTGATAATTTGATGGGAGAGAGTATTTTGATTGCAGAAGTAATTGTAGATGTATTGGCTAGCGAAGTCGATAGAGTATTTGATTACAAAATTCCAGACTCGTTTGACTATTTATCATCGGGATATAGAGTTTCTGTTCCCTTTGGCAATAGGAAGATCGAGGGGTATATTATTTCAATCAAAGACTCTTCCGATTGCCCAGATTCCAAATTAAAATCAATTTTGGCAGTCCTTGATGACAAACCACTTATTTTGCCAGAAATTATTGACCTTATTAAATATATGAAAGAAAGTTTGTATTTGAGGCTTATTGATGGCATCAGGCTGGCTCTTCCTAGTCAAATTAGGCGTGATTCTCAAACTAAAACTGAGAAATTTGTAAGTTTAAACGGGGATAATTTTGAGAATTACTTGTCAAATTTGAGCAAGAGATACAAAAATATCCCACTTCTTATTAAATATTTGCAAAGTGTTGGCAAGTGTAAGTATAGTGAGTTATCTGCCAAGTTTGGCTCTAACAATGTGAAACTTTTGCAACAAGACGATATTGTCAAAGTAGAAGAGACTAGACTAAATAGAATGAAAATGTCTCAAGAAAAAAAACCAAGCAATATACAATTAACGTCACTCCAAAGGTCTTGTGCCCAAGATATTTGTAAGTCGTGCGACAAACCAATAGTATTGTTTGGAGTAACCGGCAGTGGCAAGACTGAAGTATATATGAATGTTATCAACAAAGTTCTAGCAGAGGGCAAGACTGCACTTATGTTAGTTCCAGAGATTTCTCTAACACCTCAAATGGTTAGGGTATTTGGAAGTAGATTTGGCAGTGAAGTAGCCGTTTTGCATAGTGCTCTAAGCATTGGTGAAAAACACGATGAATGGCTAAGGATTTATAATGGAGAAGCCAAAATTGTAGTGGGGGCTAGGTCGGCGATATTTGCACCTCTTAGAAATATTGGCGTGATTATTATTGACGAGGAACACGATAGTTCCTATGTGTCGGATAGTAACCCTAGATATTTTACCCACGATATTGCACAGTTTAGAGCCAGATTCAATCATTGTCCTTTGGTTTTGGGCTCTGCAACTCCGTCTGTTGAAACATTTTTCAAAACTCAAACCAAAGAGTTTAATCTGACCCAAATGCCAATAAGAGTTAATCAAAAGCCTATGCCAAAGATTGAAATTGTGGATATGACTCAAGAATTTAGGAATGGCAATAATACAATGCTAAGCACAGTAATGCTAGACAAATTACACAAGACTATATCCCAAAATAATCAAGCAATATTATTTATAAATAGAAGAGGCTTTAGTTCGTATATGATGTGTAGGGAATGCTCATACATTCCCAAATGTACAGAGTGCGACGCACATTTGGTCTATCACAAAGAAGATAATATGCTCAAATGTCATTATTGTGGCAAAAAATTTCGTGTGCTTACCAAATGTCCAGATTGTGGTAGTGATTCTATCAAATTGGGTGCAACGGGAACACAACAAGTGGTGGAATTGGTTAGCAAACAATTTCCAGACGTGCCAGTATTTAGATTGGATAATGATAGTGTCAAAAATAAGAATTCTTACGAAGAGATACTTAGAAATTTTGGGCAAACCAAGCCATCTATACTTGTTGGAACTCAAATGGTTACCAAGGGGCACGACTTCCCAAAAGTGACGCTTGTAGGCATTATTGATGCAGATATATCGCTATTTAATTATAGTTACAAAGCTAATGAGACGACATTTCAATTAATGACGCAAGTGGCTGGCAGAGCAGGTAGAAGTGATGAGGAAGGCGAGGTTGTTTTGCAAACATATGTGCCCAAAAATCCTGTTTATTTGGCTAGTGCCAATTATGATTATGCCAAATTTTTTGATAAAGAAATTAATTTAAGAGAAACTACCAAATTTCCACCATTTGCCAAAATTGTTAGGGTTTTGCTTACTAGCGAAAATGATGATTTGGTGAAAGATAATACCCACAAACTCATAATGAAATTGAAAGATTTTAGGGTAAAATATGGCAAACAATTTTTCTTTTTGGAAGGAATGAAGTCGCCTGTTAACAAAATAAAAAACAAACATAGATACCAAATAGTGATGAGATTCGATACTCAAATTCAAGATGAGGTAATTACTCAAATATATTCACTTTTGGATGAAAATAGAAATAATAAAGTAAGCGTATTTGTGGAAATCAATCCAAATTCGCTAAGTTAGGAGAATAAAATGGCTATTAGAAATGTATTGCAAATAGGCAATGAGTTGCTTAGAAAGAAGAGTAAAGAAGTCAAAGAGTTTGATGAGAAACTTTGGGAACTTTTGGACGATATGCGAGAGACTATGATTAAATATGATGGTTGTGGGCTTGCTGGAGTTCAAGTAGGCATTCTTAGGCGTGTAGTAGTCTTGGATGTCAATCATATGAAAATAGAATTGGTCAATCCCAAGATAATTGAAACCTTTGGTGAACAGATTGAGAGAGAGGGGTGCTTGTCGGTCAAAGGCGAGAGTGGATATGTAAAAAGACCAGCAGAGGTTACCGTTACAGCGTGTGATAGATACGGCAATGAATTTGTAATAACTGGTGTTGATTTGCTAGCAAGAGCATTATGTCACGAAATTGACCATTTGGATGGAATCCTTTATGTAGACAAAGTTATCAAAGATTACAAAGAGAAAAAGGGGAAATAAATGAAAGTAATTTTTTTTGGAACACCAGAATATGCTGTGCCAGCACTAGAGGCAATTATCAGTAGTCACCATCAAGTAGTAGCAGTTGTGTCTCAGCCAGACAAGGCAAAGGGTAGAAGCAACAAACTAGTAAATACTCCAGTCAAAGAAGTGGCTATCAAACATAATATTCCTGTATTTCAATTTGAAAAAATTAGAAAGGATGATGTGAGCGAATTACTAAATATTGATGCAGACATTATTGTTACTTGCGCTTATGGGCAGATTATTGGTGAAAATGTGCTTTTTGCCAAAAAATTTGGTGTTATTAATCTTCACGGAAGTTTATTGCCTAAATATAGGGGTTCTAGTCCTATACAATGGGCATTAATTAATGGCGAAAAAAAGACTGGAGTTACAGTGCTCAAATCTGATGTTGGAATGGATGATGGTGATATCTTATTAAGCGAAACCATTGATATTGACGAAGATGACAATGCGATAACTCTATTTGATAAATTGTCAAAGTTGAGTGCAGACATTGTGATTAAGGCTCTTGACACACTTGAAAGTGGCACGTTTGTGTATACCAAGCAAAACCATAACGAAGCCACTCATTGTTCTATGCTAAAGCCGGAAATTGGCGATATTGACTTTAATAATTGTGCACAAAAAATTGTGGGGCTTATTAAAGGACTAGCGATGTGGCCAAACGCACATATTACAATTGATGATGTGTATTTGAAATTGTACAATGCCAAAGTTTATCCATTGGAGGGCTTTGAAACCCATCAAAATGGCGAAGTTGTGATTGCAAATGCTAAGCAAGGCTTATTTATTAAGTGTGCAGATGGGCTTGTGGAAATAACTGAATTGTTGCCACAAAATTCCAAAAAGATGTCGGCAAAGAGTTATTTGAATGGCAAGAAAATAAATGTTGGAAGTATTGCAAAGTGAATAGAGAATTATTTGAATCGTATAACATCTTAAAAAGAGTGTGTATAGAAAAATCTTATGTAAGTATCGAACTTAATAAATCTTTGACCAAATCTCCATCTATAAATAACGCATTGATTACCAAGATTGTATATGGAGTGCTAGAAAAGGATATAACTTTGGATTACTTTGTCTCAAAATTCGTATCCAAAAAACCTAGTGAAGAAGTTTGGTTGATTTTGAAAATAGTAGCATATGTGAGCAAATATATGGATAGTATTCCTCCTTTTGCACTAGTTAATGAAATGGTGGATATTTCCAAAAAGGTGGATAAACACTCTTCAGGCTTTGTAAATGCAGTTAGCAAAAAATTGATAGCCAATGATATTTGTTTGCCTAGCAAAAAAGATAGCGTCAAGTATTTGAGCATTAAATATAGTTTTCCAGAATGGGTGATTGTGGAATTGCTAAAGACCAAAGATATGGCTTTTGTAGAAGAATTACTTGCGTGTGAACTTAGCACACTGACTCATATTAGAATAATTCAAAGTGAAATTTCGCCTAGTGAATTCAAAGAGAAATTGGACAAATTAGATATTAAATACGAGCAAAGTTTATACGACTATACTATTTATGTTGATTATTCGCTCCTTTTGAAATATAATGAATTAAAGAAATTTTACGCCGTTCAAGGATTGCCAAGCATTATTACTTGCAATGCTTTGAATGCTAAAAAAGGCAAACTTCTTGATGTTTGTTCTGCTCCGGGTGGCAAGACGGTATATCTAGCACAAAACAAAGATTTGGATGTATTTTCTTGCGATATCTACGCTCACAGATTGGAATTGGTGAAAAAGTATGCCAAGAATTATAATATAACTGGCATTCATTATTGTTTGCAAGATGGCACGAAAATTAACGAAAACTGGATAGAAAAATTTGATTATGTCTTGTGCGACGTGCCTTGTAGCAATCTAGGTGTAAGTCGAAAAAAGCCCGATGTTTTCTTGAATAAGTCTCTAAATGATGCCAAAACACTCTCTAGTATTCAGTACAAAATATTGGAAACTAGTGCAAGTTATGTCAAAAAAGGTGGGGTACTCCAATATTCCACTTGTACAATAATTGATATTGAGAATAAATGTGTTGTAGAAAAGTTTTTGAGAAATCACAAAGATTATAGATTAACCGAAATAAATACGGATGGTCTTAATATTTTTAATGACAACAAACTTTATACTTTTTATCCAAACCTAACAGGGACGGAAGGATTTTTTATAGCGAGGTTACAGAGAATATGACAATACTTATGGATTATGACAAGCAAGAATTATATAATACACTTGAGTTTTTGAATTTGCCTAAGTTTAGGGTAGACCAAATACATAATGCTTTGTTTAATGGCAAAGATTTCGGGGATAGTGTCAATATTCCCAAAGACATTATGGAAAAATTGCAATCTCTAGATTATGTAATGCAACCAATCAAAATTAGAAAGGCTATCGCTAGTGGAAACAAGGACAAAACGATTAAATTTTTGTACGACTTGAGCGATGGAAATATAATAGAAGGTGTGCTTATGAAATATGCCTTTGGCAATACTTTATGCATAAGCACACAAGTTGGGTGCAAAATGAATTGTGCTTTTTGTGCTAGCGGACTTAATGGGTTTGTTCGAAATCTAACTTGTGGCGAGATTTTGGGACAAATTGTCGCCGTTAATAAGTATCTAGGCGGGAACCAAAAGAATAGAAAAATAACAAACATAGTGCTTATGGGTAGTGGCGAGCCACTGGATAATTTTGATAATGTCAAAAAGTTCCTAAAAATCATCACTTCTGAAGAGTCTTTTGATATTAGTGTTAGAAATATTTCTCTTTCTACGTGTGGAATTCCTAGCAAAATTGAAGAATTAGCAGATTTGGGATATGCCATAACATTATGCTTTTCATTGCATTCATCCAATGATGCCAGTAGACGCGAAATAATGCCTATAGCCCGTAGATATTCTATTGCCGAAGTGATAGAAGCACTTAAATATTATCATACTGTTACCAATAGAAGAATAATTATTGAGTACACATTGATAGATGGCGTAAACAATTCTATGTCTAATGCCAAGGAACTATCTGTTCTTCTCAAAAATTTGCCTTGTCATATCAATTTGATTAAATTAAATGAAGTTGATGGCAGAAATTTAAAAACCCCAACGCAGGAAAATTGCAAGAAGTTTTTGGACAACTTAAATAGATTTGGGCTAAGTGCGACGATGCGTAGAAGTTTGGGTGATGATATCGAGGGTGCGTGCGGACAACTAAGAAACAAGGAACTAGTCGGTGGCGAAGTCGTTATCAAAGAAAGAAAAGTAGAAAATAAACCAAAGCCAAACAAAAATACACTTTCAAAAGTAAAAGACCCAACAAAAATATTAAATAAAAAGAACAATCAAACTAAATCAAATAATAGAAAAAATTGTAAAGATCGTTGATTTTAAGGAGAAATATTATTAGTAAACTTGTCAAAATCTTGGGTGATATTTATTTTGTTTATAAGGACAATCAAATATTGGAATGTAGTTGTCTAAAAGCTATTCGCAAAGATAGGCTTGCTGTGGGTGACGATGTAGAGATTGTTCCCAATGAATATTCCAAAGATAAATATATCATTACCCACGTTAATCCTAGAAAAAATATCATTCCGCGACCACTTGTAGCCAATATTGATAGATTGGTTATTTTGATTTCGCCCAGTCCACAGCCAGATTTCTTGCTGGTAGACAAATTGCTTATATATTGCAAAATTGCGGGTATTGAGCCTGTAATTGTGATAAACAAATGCGATATTGCTAGTGAAGATTTTAAAGCAAACATTCATTCTCAATATTTGGATATTCAAATATTTGAGGTGAGTGCCAAAGAAAAAACAGGGATAGACAAAGTAAGTAAATATTTGCAGGGTGGTTTATCTGCAGTTTGCGGACAATCTGCTGTAGGCAAAACATCTTTTATAAATGCACTATTTCCAAGTCTTGACTTGAAAACTCAAGAATTAAGCAAGAAAATCGAAAGAGGCAAGCATACGACAAGGGTGAATCAGATATTTGTTTTTGATAATCTAATGATTGCAGATACACCCGGATTTAGTAATCTAGATATAAATATTGATTACAGAGATTTAAGTGGTTATTATCCTGAGTTTGAGCCGTTTTTGGATGATTGCAAATATTTGGATTGTTCTCATATCAAGGAAGGAAAAGATTGTGGGGTTTGTAATGCTCTTCAGTCTGGCAAAATTAACAAGGAAAGATATCTAAGATATGTGGAATTGTATCAAAAATTAAAAGAAGTTTGGGAGAGAAAATATGATTAAAGTATTGCCAAGTTCTAATCCTTGCCCAGAAAAAGACTTGCTGGAATATGTGAAGAAACTTGAAGGTTTGGGCGTGGAATATTTGCATTGTGATGTGATGGATGGTCAGTTTGTAGAAAATACGTGTTTAGACTTCGATATTTTGAATGATATTAGAAGTAAGACTAATATTTTTCTTGATATTCATTTGATGACCAATAATGTCTACAAAAATGTGGAGAAATATGCCCAATTAAAGCCAAATATAGTGACTATTCATTATGAGGCTTTAAAAAACCTAGGGGAATTTAAAAAAGTAAAGAAATTGCTTAAAAACAAGCAAATTTTGTTTGGTCTTGCCATCAATCCCCAAACGCCGATAGAAATAGTATCTAGGCTAATAGAAGATGTTGATTTGATTTTAATAATGACAGTAGTTCCCGGCAAAAGTGGGCAAAAATTAATAGAAGAAGTTTTGGAAAAAATTCAAGTGACTAGAGATTTGATTAAAGACAAAGATATTATTTTGGAAGTCGATGGGGGAATTAACTTGGATAATTACAAACAAGTGATTAAAAGTGGTGGACAGTTCCTTGTAATGGGCTCGGCTTTTTACAAATCTGATGACCCAAAATCATTACTGACCCAAATAGACAAACATTATAAATAAGGCTTGTAGAGTAAATATTACTTGCTTTTAATTCACAAAAAAATACCCCTTTGCATATATTTATCAAAAAGCAATAAGGGGAAATTATGAAGATTGTGTGTTTTAAATTGCCAAAAATATTTAAGCCTTTGTTCAAATTGATTTTTAGAAAACAATTAGATGAATAAATGAAGATTATTATAACAGTAGATTTTTCAAATAGCAAATTTAATAGCGATTTTGCCTTGTCTAATGCTCTTTTGACCGAGCATACTGTTTTGTTGGTGACAAGCGAAGAGCAATTAATGTCGTCGGTGCCTGCTTATGATATAGTGGTTGTTGGTCTTTCATCATTTCTTTTTGATAAGGATATTCTTGGAGACAAA
>CAYPKM010000030.1:0-13805 GCA_964411325.1 uncultured Christensenella sp. | reverse complement strand
TTGATATTATTTATTGCTTTTTTAAAAATAGTGTGTTATACTACTCACAATAAAATAGATTTATGTGATAATAATTAAATTGTGATATATTTGATTTATTTGATAACCATATTGATTTGATTTCAGAGTTCTTTAGGAAATATAGATACAAAAGATATGTGATTGTTTTGTGTCTGCCAATATTTATAAAATATTTTGAAATGAGTCGATAAACTTGCAACACATATTAAATGTTGGATTTTTTTTGTGAGTAATGGGCTATAAATCTAATTTAAAATATAAATTTTTTGAAGGAGAATAAAATGTATAAACAACCGATAGGATTAAAATTAACTTTTTTGGGTGGAGTAGGAGAAATAGGCAAAAACTTGATGGTCTTGGAATACAATAACGAGATGATTGTAATAGACAGTGGACTTGCTTTTCCTACTGATGATATGCCAGGTATAGATATTGTTATTCCAGACTTTACTTATTTGATTAATAATAGACAAAAGATTAAGGCAATTCTTATTACCCACGGACACGAAGATCACATAGGAGCACTTCCATATTTGCTTAGGGAATTGCCAAATGTTCCAGTGTATGCTAGCAAATTAAGTGTGGCTCTTATCGAAAATAAATTAAAAGAACATAGAAAAATTAAATGCAAACCAAATTGTGTAAAACCTCATCAGGTAATTAAGATTGGGAATAATTTCCAAGTAGAATTTGTAAAAGTTACTCATAGTATTAGTGGTGCTATGGCTTTGGCTATTACAACTCCTGCCGGTGTATATTTCCATACTGGAGATTTCAAATTGGATTACACTCCTATAGATGGAGATGCGATGGATTTGATTAGAATAGCAGAGATTGGAAGAAAGGGTGTGCTTTTGTTGACTGCTGATAGTACTAATGCTGAGAGACCAGGATTTAGTATGAGCGAAAGAAAAGTAGGTGCTACTTTGGATAACCTTTTCGTACAAAATGCACAAAAGAGAATAATAATTGCAACCTTTGCTAGTAACGTTCATAGAATACAACAAATTTTGAATATTTGCGAAAAGTATGGTAGAAAGATTGTTTTCACTGGTAGAAGTATGCTTAATATTTGTGAAACTGCTGCCAAAATTGGAGAATTAAAATTCAACAAAGACATTGTTGTAGACGTTAATAATATGGACAAGTACGAAGACAAGCAAATTTGTATTTTGTGCACAGGCAGTCAGGGCGAAGAGAATAGTGCTTTGGCTAGAATGGCGAATGGTGAATTTAACAAAATTGAAATTGGAAATAATGATTATGTTATTTTCTCATCGTCTACTATTCCGGGCAACGAAAAAGAGATAAACAATGTAATCAACTTGTTGTATTCAAAGGGTGCGTCAATTATATATGAGTCACTTGCCGAAGTTCACGTAAGTGGTCACGCTTATCAAGAAGAATTAAAAACAATGCAAACTCTTTTGAAACCAAAATTCTTTGTGCCTGTACACGGCGAATATAGACAATTGCGTGCTCACAGCAATCTAGCAAAAGATTTGGGAATGAATGATAGAAATATTGTTATTCCGGAACTTGGTGATACAATTTTAATTAATAAAAATGTAATCAAAAAAGTTGGCAATGTTCCTAGTGGAATTAAATTGGTTGATGGTTTTGAGGTAAGCGAAGCAGGTGGAATTGTTCAAAGAGATAGAATGCAATTGGCAGAAGAAGGAATTTGCATTGTAACGATTACAATTTCAAACAAAAATGGTTCTCTTACAAGCAAGCCTGATATTTTGACTAGAGGATTTATGACAATCAAAGGCAATGAGGATGTCTTGGAAGAAGCAAAAGAATTGGTTTTAAATCAAATTATTAATGCCAATTTCAAAACACAAGATTGGGCGATGATTAAAGGAAGTGTTAAAAAAGCATTGCAAACATATTTCTTCAAAAAGGTAAAAAGAAAACCTTTGATTATACCTATTATAATTGAAACAAATTAAGTTGCATTATAATATAATTGTGAAAAAAACAAATTAAGTGAAATTATGGAATTTGAGAAAATAATAGAAAGTTTAGAAAATGAAAAAAAGTATGCACTTGATAATTATGTGCCGATAATTAGAGAAAAATCTGCGAGATTTTTGTATGATTTTGTAAAGAATAGTGGTTGCAAAAATGTTCTTGAGATAGGAACGGCGATTGGATTTAGTGGCAGTATAATTATTGGTGCTGGTGCACAAAGGTTGACAACCATTGATATTAATAGTGATTATCTACAAATAGCAAAGAAAACTTTTGCAAAAATGGGCTTTGACGATTGTGTGGAAATAATTAATGGTGATGCGTTTGTTGTATTGAAAGATTTAATCCAAAAGGGACAAACGTATGATATGGTTTTTTTGGATGGAGCCAAAGGTCAATACGTTAATTATTTGCAAATGCTCACAAAATTGCTTGGTGACGAAGGTGTGATTTTTGCAGATAATGTGCTATTGCACGGAATGGTTGAAAGCAAAGAAATAATACCTCACAAGAAAAGAACAATGGTGGTAAACTTGCGAAAATATTTAGATATGGTAAATAGTGAGCCTTATGAGACTGAACTGGTTAGGCTGGAAGATGGAATCGCTATTACTAGGTACAAAGGAGTAAAAAATGTGTGAATTGTTGTCTCCTGCTGGCAATATGGAAAAATTAAAAGTGGCGTTTTTGTATGGTGCTGATGCTTGTTATCTTGCCGGCAAAAGTTTTGGACTTAGGGCATTTTCGGGGAATTTCGATGAAAACGAATTGAAAGAGGCTGTGGAATATGCTCATAATTTGGGCAAAAAAATATATGTAACCGTGAATATTGTTGCACACAATGAAGATTTTGATGGTCTTGATGATTATCTAATTTATTTGCAAAAAATATGTGTAGATGGAATAATTGTGAGCGACATTGGTATAATGAAATTGGCACAAAGTGTCGCTCCAAAATTGGATTTGCATATATCTACTCAGGCAAACATTACTAATAAATACACTGCTAAATTTTACTGCGATTTGGGTGCAAAAAGACTAGTTTTGGCTAGAGAATTGAGTCTAAAAGAGATAAAAGAAATAAGAGATTACGTCCCAAAAGAAGTGGAAATAGAAACTTTTGTACACGGTGCTATGTGTATTTCGTATAGTGGCAGGTGTTTGCTATCTAATTACTTGTCTGGTAGAGATAGCAATAGAGGTGCTTGTATTCAGGCTTGTAGATTTGAGTATTCTATTTGCGAAAAAACAAGAAAGGGCGAACACTATGATATACAAGAGGATGAGCGTGGCACATATATTTTGAATAGCAAAGACTTGTGTATGATAGAATATTTGCAAGAATTAATTGATGCAGGGGTGTCTTCATTCAAGATTGAAGGCAGAATGAAAAGTCAATATTATGTGGCTACAATTACTAATGCTTATAGAAGAGCGATTGATGGGCTAAATAATGGATTGTCTTTTGATAAGAGTATGCTTAAAGAAGTAGAAAAAACTAGTCACAGAAGATATGCTACGGGATTTTACTTTGGAAAGGGTGATACTGAATATATCAAGGATAGTATGCCAATTCAAACTTGTGAATTTATGGCAGTTGTTTTGGGTGATTGCGTGGATAATTATGCTTTGATTGAACAACGAAATAGATTTAAAGTAGGGGATGTTTTGGAAGTTTTGTCTCCTAACGATACATTTAATAAACAGATTGAAATTTGTGAGATGTTGGATGAAGATGGAAACGCTGTGCTTGATGCAAGTCTAGTGCAACAAAAATTGAGAATTAAAACAAATCTTCCTCTTAAAAAGGGTGATATACTTAGAAAAAAGTGTGATATTTAGTTTTGATTATTATTCAATACTGATAGAAACTTTGTACTCGGTGTAAATAATTATACAGTGTAAATAATTATAATGGTTTTTTAGAAATATGGGTTAAATAATAAATTTTTCAAAATTTTCAATTGGAGAAAATGTTAAAACAAATGAAAAGAAATAATATACTACTTTACAAAAAATAAAAAGTATGATATTCTTCGAATGATGGCTAGGTAGAGGAAAGTAGCATCTACACGCCCACTGGGCTAAAAGAGACGCGGGAGGGGCTACACCCGCAGCCATCACAATTTTATAAAACAAATAGTTAACGCTATTTGTTTTTTATTTTAAATGCGGTTGATTGTTTATGGAAAAGAAAAAAATAGTGTTTGTATGATTTTTGTTGTGGTCCTAGTTTTTTTGCGATGAATGGGTGGTGCATTGTCTGATTTTGTGCCGGTGTTTATCGGATGAAATTAATGTATAAATATGAAAAAATACGAATAAAAATAAGTGGTTTGGTTTTGTTTTTTGATTGTGTTTGTTGTGTATTTAGGGTGATTTTAATGTATAAATATAATAAAAAGCAAATAAATATACATCAAATTCTTATAAAAACATTGGAATTTCAAGTGTTTTTCTAGTGAATAATTATTTAGGATATAGCATAATAATACACTAAGAATTTGTAAAAACTTTGATATGGACAGGCAAATTTTGACAATCTTCGACATATATTACACATATAGGAGTGTAATATGATTGTAGAAAGTTTTATGACGTTCTTACAAAAGATAATGTTCTTTTCTTCGTACATAAAAAATTGCTCGTCGTTTCCTAAGCCTCTTACTCTAGAAGAAGAAAAAGAATATTTGGAGAAATTTAAAAATGGTGATGAAAAAGCAAAAGAGGTTTTGATACACCACAATTTGCGATTGGTTGCACATATTGTCAAAAAATACAATCAAGCAGATGAAGCTGATGATTTGATTTCTGTGGGCAGTTTGGGACTAATAAAGGCTATAAATACATATCAATTAAATCACGGCACACAATTTAGTACATATGCTGCTAGGTGTATAGAAAATGAAATTTTGATGCTTATTAGAACAAATAAAAAGCATAAAAATAACGTTAATATCGAAGATGTCTTGGGCACTGATGATGAGGAAAACGAAATAAAACTAGGGGATTTGAATTTTGATGAAGACAATGATGTAGAAAACATTGTTGAACACAAGATGTTGTCGCAAGATTTGGATGCGATACTCAAGAATAATTTATCAAAAAGGGAGTATCAGATTATGTGTATGAGATATGGACTGTGTGGTTTGCCCGTTCTTACACAGAGGGAAGTTGCAAAGAAACTAGATATTAGTAGAAGTTATATATCTAGGCTTGAAACCAAGTCGATAAATATTCTAAAGAAAGTGATTAATAAAAAGGATTTTGGATACTAATTGATTTTCACTTATTTATAGAGATTAATGGTTTTAAGTAAATTGCATTTTGAAATTTTAGCCTTTGTATTTACATCCTATATGTTGCAAAAATTAATTTGATGTGATATAATATATTTGTTATTAGATATACAGACGATTGCAAGTACATTGTGCTTGAGGAAAGTCCGAGCATCACAAGAGCGAAATGCAAGTTAACGACTTGTGGAGGCGACTCCAAGGAAAGTGCAACAGAAAATGTACAACCTAAAATATTTAGGTTAAAGGTGAAATAGTAGGGTAAGAGCCTACTAGTTGTATAGGTGACTATATGATTGTGTAAACCCCATTTGATGCAAGGTTGAGAAGCGTTTTAAGGTTGCTCTGCTAGTTTCTCATTACACTGCTAGAGATTATCGGTGACGATAATAGTAGATAGATAATCGTCTAATACAAAACTCGGCTTATGGATATTCTGATAATTATTTGCCCCTAGTTACTTAGGGGCTTTTTTATGTGCTGATATATTTGTCTGTTATTATTTTGTATGGCATTTATTTTTCTTGGATGTTTACAAATTGTGTGTTTATTGTAATATTTTTTATGTTATAAATAATCACGAATATAATGACATAAACTATAAATAAAATGTCACAAACTATGTAATAACATTGCAATTATTATAGAACACACGACAGTTACAAACATTATAAAATTCTGTGATACCCTAAGAAATATGCTTGTAAATAATGCATAATTATCTATAATATTAATAATTAAATTATAATATAATATTTGATACGTCAAACAAAATCACAAAACATATGAATTAAAAATCAAAACAATAATTATATCCAAGTGCTATAACTTTTTATACTTTCAATACTATTGCAAATCTAATCGAAATTATACTCTTTTGATTGGGGAAGTATTTGCAAGTATTTATTGTCTTATTTTGGCTTATTAAAAATTTCAAAATTAATTCTTGATAAGTTTTGATATATGTGTTAAAATTATCTTGTATTTATATATTAATATTATCTAGTTTTTATGAATGATTTTTTGATTGTATTTTTGTTTGCTCATTTGTTATTTGATAATAAATGCTTTAGTGCAATTATTACAATTGATGTTTAAATTGTTCATTTGATAATATTGATTGTTAAAGAAGATTTTGGTGGGTGAATTGATATGGATTTGTTTGAAGGTAATTTGGTTAAGCATAGTCCACTGGCTGATAGGATGAGGGCAAATACTCTAGGCGAATTTGTGGGTCAAGAGCATTTGATTTTTCGTAATAGTTTTTTGGTGCGTGCTATAGAGAATGGTGTTGTTGGTTCGTGTATCTTTTTTGGTCCTCCCGGATGTGGAAAGACTACTATTGCTAATATTATTGCTAATACTTGCAAAGGCTATTTCAAAAAACTTAATGCTGTGAGTTCGGGTGTGGGCGATGCCAAAGAGATTATTAATGAAGCAAAAAACAATCTCGAGTTGTATGGTGTCAAGACATATTTGTTGCTTGATGAATGTCATAGATGGTCAAAGGCACAGAGCGATTGTGTATTAGAGGCTATAGAAAAGGGTTATATCGTCTTTATTGGTTCGACTACTGAGAATCCATATATTTCTATGACAAAAGCGATTGTGTCTAGGTGCAAAGTCTTTGAGTTTAAACCTCTTAGTGTGGATAATCTCGTACTTGCTATCAATCGCGCATTAAAAGACAAAGAAAAAGGCTTGGGGAATATTAATATCCAAATTGATGATGATATCGTCAAATATTTGGCTTTTAATTCGTCTGGTGATTTGCGTACTTGTTATAATGCTCTTGAGTTTGCTGTATCCACAACTCCTGCTGATGAGAGTGGCAGTATTTTGATTGATAAAAATACTATTAATGATTGTTTGCAAAAGGGCAATATTGGTATTGACGAGAATACCTCATACGATTTGCTTAGTGCTTTTTGCAAATCTTTGAGGGGTAGTGATAGTGATGCTGGTCTATTTTATGCTCAAAAACTTCTTCAATCTGGCTTTGACCCTTGCATTCTTGCTAGAAGGCTTATTGCTCACGCCTCCGAAGATATAGGTATGGCTGATAGTAATGCCTTGCTTATAGCCACGTCTGCACTTACTTCTTGCGAGAAACTTGGTATGCCTGAATGTAACTTGACATTGTCTCACGCGATTATTTATTTGTGTGAGGCAGAAAAAAGCAATTCTGTATATCTGGCTATGGAAAGTGCGAGTCGCGATGCAGAAATGTATAAAAATGCAAGAGTTCCAAACCATTTGAAGAATCATCCAACGGGCTACAAAGATGGTCACGGAATGTATAAATATCCACACGACTTTGGTGGATATTGCAAGCAACAGTATCTTCCTGATGAATTGAAAGACAAAAGATACTATTTTCCTAAGTCCAATGGCAGAGAAAAAGGCTTGATTAGAAAAAAAGACAAGATATAATATATTTTGTGTCGAATAATTTGTTTTGCGAAAATTTCAAATAGATTATGTTTGGAATTTTCTTTTTTTTGTGTTAATATGAGGGTATTAACTATGCGATGTTGATTTGTTTGCAAGGTTTTCAAATCAAGTTTGCTCTAGCAAAACCCGTTATAAATAACGATATTGCATCTGTGATAATTGTTAGTTTTGCTTGAATATGTCTTAGATGTATTGTGACGAAACTTTCAATAATACAATTTAATGGGGGGTATTTATGGAAAAAGCAAGAAAAATTTTGTCGATTACAACCATTGTGTCGGCTGTTATTATTTCGGGGTTACTTATTCTACTTTTGTTTGGTGTTAATTTTTTAGGCGACTATGCTAGCAGTGTGTATTTTACCTTTGGCTCGCTTGCTGTTGGTGGATTCTTTGCTATCAATAGTCTTAATATGATTATGAAAAATAAGGTTTTGGGGTGGATATCTTTCTCGCTTATTGCAGGTTCTGTTTTGCTAATTATATTGTCATCTTGGCTAAATTTTGATAATAAAATATACGCCAATATTATGATTTCTTTGGGCTTGCTTTCGGTGCTTTTCAATATCATTGTGGCATCTGGATTAGATTTGGGAAAGTCCTATCTTGCAATCCAAATACCAGTGTACATTGTGGCTGGCATTGCCGATTTGATTACTTCTCTTATTATCTTTAGTGCTCTTGATTTGTCAAAGATGTTTGCTTTGTTCTTGGCTGTCATTATCGTGACGATAGTGGGTATAGTCGTGCTAAAAGTCTTGGCAAAAAAGAATGTCTCTGGCAATATTCAAAATGACAAAGATATGATAAAGATTAGTCGCAAACAATATGATTTGCTTGTGGAAAAGGCAAAAAAGTACGACCAATTAATGGCTAAAAATCAAACTGAAGGCAAAAAAGTCGATTTAAATTAGACAAAAATCAAATAGAAACAAAAAGTCTAAATGTTGAGTATTTAAAAAACGAATATAAGTAAAATTATTAAAATCAATCTCAAATAATTAAATATATATCAAAATACCAATCAAATCAAAATAATTACAAATCAACCTAAAACAACTAATAAAATGAAATAAATAACTAAATATAAAACAAAAAACTCCATATCAAAAAAGTTGATGTGGAGTTTTTTTGGAGTAAAAAAATAGGGGGATATATTGTCCCCCAAAAAATTATTTGTTTATAATATCCATTATTTGATTGATGGTGTCGTCTATTGTGATATTTTGTATTACAAAATCAAAGTATTTGGAATTTTCCATATAATTGTCGTAGTCTTTTAGTCGCCTTTCCATACTGTCTGCAGGCTCATTTCGGCTAATTAACCTTTGGCGAATTTCCTCCTTGGGAGCCGTCAAAAAAATACTGGTGACAATATTTCCAAAAGTCGCTCTAATGGCGTCAAGGCCATTCTTGTCGCAATCACGCACGGCAATTCTGCCACTATCCAAAATTTCTTGAAAACTGGATTTCTGCATTCCTCTATATGTTCCGTGTCTAATGGTTTGCTCAAAAATCTCGCCCGTAGCGCGTCTTCTCAAAAATTCTTCTTCCGTTAAAAATAGATAAGGGTGATTTTGACTTTCATTTTCACGCATAGGTCGAGTTGTGGTATTGATAGGCTTGCCAAATTTGTCTGGATATCTCTTGATTAGTTCATCAATGATAGTGTCTTTGCCTACGCCACTTGGACCCTCAATTATTAAAATCTTTGACATTATGTCTCCTAAATAGTTGGTTTGAAATTAGCAAAAATTATATTATCGGCAAATGGTGCTACAGCCATATATTGATTTTGATTGGTAATGCCACCTGCTATAATTCCTACAGGCTTGTGTTTGGTTACACATCTGGCTGGCAATAATTCTGCCGAATAGATGATAAAGTCTGCGTGGGTTATCTTGTAATGCTTTAGTTTCCTCAAAGCCTTTGATTTAAACGACCCATACATCTTTTCGCTAAAATTGCCACTCTTCAAAATCCTCGTGATATAAGGGAATTGTTGATAGCAGTATTGTAGGGAGTAAGGATTGATACTAGATATAGCCACTTGACTATAACAATTGTATTTGGCAATGTACTCTTTGATACTGGCTAGTACTTTGTCTTCAAACTTGCCTACCATACTCTCGTTGTTGATGTCTATTATAATAGGGGTTTTGCCCGCTACAAATTCCAACGCTTCGTCCAAAGTGCAAATGCACTCGTCGCTACCCTCTAGTTTGATATCTTTTAGTTCTTTTAGGGTTAGTTTGTTGATGTATCCACTTGTATTATTAATTACTTTCGCTAGACTTTTGTGCGAAAAACACACAATGCTGTCGTCATCCAAAATTTGTACAGGAATGCATATAGCATATTTCTCTTTGATGGCTTGTGAGTAAGCCTCGAATGTATTGGGGAAAGTGTCTGGCGAAACTTGCCCGTTCATAGCGATGTATTTGTCTACTATCCAATAATTATTGGTTATTTCAAAGTAGTTTGGTTGCAATTTTAGTAGGTCAATTTGTCTTTTGGAAATAAGTGTGTCTATATTCTCTTTGTATTTTTCAAAGGATAAATCACTATTATCCTTCAATTCTAAATTTAATTTTTTCATATCTAAAACCTTTGTATTTTTGCAAAAATGCAAATGGCAGTTGTGTTATTTTTGTGATTGTTTCAAGTTAAAGGGAAGTGTAAAGTGATTAAGTATACTCCTACACATATTTTACATAGTTTAACAAAAAAAATCATTTTTAAAAAGCAATTTTAGGCACTTTTCCAAAAAAAATAAAAATTACACTTAAATTTTTCTTAAATTTGTTAAATTTATTGCCTAATATAATTATTTTTTATATAATATTATGAAATATTTGTTAATCCAAGATATTACTAGAAGGAGATTTATGACTAGACAAGAAAAAATTAGGAATTTTTGCATAGTGGCACATATCGACCACGGCAAGAGTACACTGGCAGATAGATTACTTGAAGAAACTGGCACGGTTGCCAAAAGAGATTTGACCGAACAAGTTTTGGATAGTATGGATATCGAAAAAGAGAGGGGGATAACAATCAAACTAACTCCAACGACTATGAAGTATAAATATGGTGACGATGAGTATACTCTCAATCTTATAGATACCCCCGGACACGTGGATTTCACATACGAGGTGTCTAGGTCGCTTGCAGCGTGCGAAGGTGCAATTCTAATAGTTGATGCCTCTCAAGGTGTCGAGGCACAAACTCTTGCCAATGTGTATTTGGCTATAGAGAATGACCTAGAGATATTGCCCGTTATTAATAAAATTGATTTGCCAAGTGCCGATATTGATAGAACAAAAAAAGAGATTGAGGATGTTATTGGGCTTCCTGCAGACAATGTGCCTTGCGTTAGTGCCAAGTGTGGAACTAATATAGCAAGTGTTCTTGAGGAAGTGGTCAAGACTTTCCCACATCCCAATGGCGACGAAAACAAGCCACTTTCTGCACTAATATTTGATAGTTATTATGATAATTTCAAAGGTGCTGTGTGCTTGGTCAGAGTTATGGATGGCAGGGTGAAGAAGAATACCAAAATTAGATTTTTCACCACCGGTCACGAATATGATGTGACAGAAGTAGGCATATTTACACCCAAGCCCCAAGAATGTGATGAGTTGCTTGCTGGCGATGTAGGATATATATGTGCTAGTATCAAAAATGTGTCCGAAACCAAAGTTGGCGATACTATTACTGATGCTGATAATCCTTGCGACAAACCTTTGCCGGGATATAAGGAAGTAAAGCCAGTGGTGTTTAGTGGAATTTTTTGTGTAGAGGGCGACAAATACAACGACCTAAAAGATGCACTCGAAAAATTAAAATTAAACGATGCCTCACTTGAATATGTGCCAGAAGTATCCCAAGCACTAGGATTTGGCTTTAGATGTGGATTTTTGGGTCTTCTTCATATGGAGATTATCCAAGAAAGGCTTGAGAGAGAATTTGACTTAGACCTAATAACTACTGCTCCTACGGTTAATTATAGGATAACTAAAACCAATGGAGAAGTGATAGAGATTAGCAATCCGGCAGATATGCCAGATACCCAGAGTATCGCATTTATGGAAGAGCCTATGGCAAAAGTAAATATATTCACGCCACCAGATTATGTGGGTGAACTTATGAAACTATGCCAAGAAAAAAGAGGTGTGCATTTAGACTTGCAATACATTGACGCTAGCCGTTGTCAATTGATATACAAAATCCCACTAAACGAGATAATATTCGATTTCTTTGACGAATTAAAGTCTAGGTCTAGGGGTTATGCTAGTCTAGATTATGATATAATTGGCTACGAAGAGAGTAGTCTTGTCAAACTAGATATCTTGCTTAATGGCGAAGTTTGTGACGCTCTAAGCCTAATTGTTCACAAAGACAAAGCATATCAGAGAGGCAGAGCAATAGCCGAAAAATTAAAAGATGTAATTCCTAGACAATTATTCGAGGTGCCAATCCAAGCAGCGATTGGCAACAAAGTCATTGCTAGAGAGACTATCAAAGCACTTAGAAAAGACGTCCTTGCCAAATGCTATGGTGGGGATATTACTCGAAAGAGGAAATTACTTGAGAAACAAAAAAGGGGAAAAAAGAGGATGCGAAAGATAGGTTCGGTGGAAATTCCTAGCGAAGCCTTCATATCTATCCTCAAGATTGATTAAGTATGAAAACTATCGGAATTTATGTGCATTTCCCATTTTGTGCGTCAAAATGTGCATATTGCAATTTCAATTCTTATTCAGACCAGAATGAATTGCAAAATTCATATATCTCGGCACTACTAAAGGAAATCAAAGAAAATAGCAACAAAAAAACCATAGTAGATAGCATATTTATTGGTGGTGGCACTCCGTCGTTTATGCCCGATGGCACTATATTTACACTGCTTAGTCAATTAAGACAGTGCTATACAGTAGATAGCGATGCAGAGATTACTATAGAATGCAATCCCAATTCGGTCACGCCTACCAAGGCTAGCGAATGGAAAGAGGCTGGGGTAAATAGGGTAAGCATTGGCTTGCAGTCGGCTAGCGATAGACTTCTTAAGTTTATAGGCAGAAGCCATACCAAAAAAGACTACCTAAATGCCATAGATTGCATTAGAAATGCTGGAATCAACAATATAAATACCGATTGTCTCATAGGACTTCCTCATCAAAAATTGTCCGATGTCAAGCACACTCTTGGCATTGTGACCAAAATGCAGTGTACTCATTGTAGCGTGTATAGCCTAATACTCGAAGACGGCACACCCCTTAGCGATATGGTGTCGTCTGGCAAGGTTAAACTTCCCAAAGAAGAAAAAACTCTAGGAATGTACAATTATTCTTGTGACTTTCTTAGAGAATTTGGATATAATAAATATGAGGTGAGTAATTTTGCCAAAAAAGGCTTTGAGTGCAAACACAACCTGCATACTTGGCAAATGAAAGAATATATAGGCTTCGGTGCAGGTGCGCATAGTTATTTCGGGGGTTATAGATACTCCAATGTGTGCCAGATAGACCAATACATAGAGTGTATGAATGCCAAAAATAATGCAGTAGAGGCAAGAGAAAAATTGTCTAGCACCGAAAAGTTTGAAGAAACAATAATGCTAGGGCTTAGAACCAAATACGGCATAGACCTAGATGAAATTAAGAAAGAATATAAGATAGACTTGCTTAAGACCAAAAAAGAGACTATCAATATGCTACTTAGTCAGGGCTGGATAAACCTAGTCTACAATAGGATAATCGCTACAGAATTGGGATTGACAGTGCTAAACAAAATTATACTAGAATTGATATCATAAATAGAGAACTACCAAATATAGGGAGAATGGAATGACAAAAAAGAACTTTGGAGGAGAAAGACGAAAAGTCAAAAGCAAAACGTTTTTAATCGTTTTGTTACTTTTGCTATCAGTATTTGTAGGCGTGACCCTTGCATTCTTTTCTAATAGTGTCTTTGGCACCAAATACACCCAAATGTCGGGTAAAGTAAAAATAGAAGCAGTGGGCAAGGGCAACAAAAGTGTAGAAGACAAAATACC
>CAYPKM010000029.1:0-13996 GCA_964411325.1 uncultured Christensenella sp. | reverse complement strand
ATGGGATTGGGGAAGACAACCGGTGGAAAAACATCTATCATTGGTTATATAATATCACAAAAGAATATTTTTGTAAACAATTTTTTCGAATTTTTCAAAAAAGGTTATATATTCTAAATTTTGCATAAAAAACCATTTTTGTCACATTTTTGAAATCCTTCGTTTGAGATAGTAGAAATAAAGTTTGAAGGCAAATAAACAAAAAGAAACAAAGTGCAAAAATTGTCTTAAATAAGACAAAAAAGCAAAAAATAATCTTATTTTTTATAAAAAATGACGAATAACACTTTACATAATATGACAATTTTTTGTATAATAATAGCAAGGATGACTATATTGTATAGAAATGTCCTCATCAATCTTCACACAAATTTCTAAACTTATGAGGTTTTGTTTAAGTTTGAATAATTTTGCGATGATTATATTTTGATTATTGCACAAAATAAATAATAATCAAGTATTTCCTATTAAAATATAATTGGCCTTAAGGAGAATTTATGGCTGAAAAACAAATAAAAATCAAAGATATGATTATTGCTGTAATATGCACATTGCTTGCAGTACTTGCAATTGTGTTTTATTTTTTACCAGCATTTTCTGTCGAACATAGTGGAAGCTTCAATTTTGAAGTTAGTGAGAAGTTTAATTATAGTGCTTGGGATATGACTCAAGCAGTATTTACAAATGTCAAAGATTTGGGTTCCGATATGTATAGACTTATATATATCAAAGAATTGTATGGAATGCCTCTAATGCTTTCGGGATTGCTTATGCCTATCGGTCTTCTATTTACTGTTGCTACTGCTGTATTTGCATATCTATCTTGGTTCAAGGGCGAGAAATTCAAGAAATTCTGTTTCTTGTGTGGCTTGTGTTCAATGGTTTTCACAACCATTACACTTATTTCTACTTGGTATCTAGCAATTCAATTGCAGAATGATACTACTGGGGCACTTATCGAAGTATTCTATGCCAATATCAAAGGCTCCATTTCTTATGGTTCATTTGTTAGCCTAATTATCGCATTCGTCGTAGCAATCGTTGCTTGTGCTTATTATTATTTCTTGGATAATTTTGACGAAGACGAAGATGAAGAAGACGAAGAAGATGACGATGAAGACGAGGAAGAGGAAGAAGAGGAAGCACCAAAGAAAGTGAAAACAGCCAAAAGCACTGTTGCTACCAAAAGCGTAGAGAAAACCTCCACGCCTACTGCCAAATCTGCTACAGCCAAGAAAACATCGACTAAATAAATTTGTGACCGAGTTTGATTACGTTTTACTAATAAATTCGGTCTTTTTTTAAACATCACAGAATATATGCGAGGTGGATTATGATTTGTAATGCTTGTCCAAGGAAATGTAATGTGGATAGAAGCAAAAATGTGGGCGTTTGTGGCGTGGGCGAAATGCCTAGAGTTGCCAAAGTTAGTCTTCACAAATGGGAAGAGCCTATAATATCTGGCAAAAACGGCAGTGGTACTATATTTTTTTCTGGTTGCAACTTAAAGTGTATATTTTGCCAAAATTACAAGATTAGTAGTGAGAATTATGGCAAGTACATTACATATGATAGACTGGCAGATATTTTCAGAGAGTTTGAAGAGAAGGGGGCAATGAATATAAATTTGGTCAGTCCCTCTCATTATACTCACGCTATCAAAAAGGCTTTGGAAATCTACAAGCCAAGCATTCCTATCGTGTACAATTCTAGTGGATATGATGGGCTAGAAAGTTTGGAGGATTTGAAAGACTATATAGATATCTATTTAGTGGATTTCAAGTATATGGATTCCGACCTTGCCAAAAGACTATCTAAAGCACCCGATTATCCAGATGTTGCCAAGGAAGTTATCAAGAAGATGCGTGAGTATCAGCCAAAAGAAGTGTTTGACGAGAATGGAATGCTTACCAAAGGCGTCATTATTAGACATCTAGTACTTCCTAATCACACTGATGATAGCATAGCCATTTTGGATTGGATTAAGGAGAATGTGGATAATCCATTTGTTAGTCTTATGTCTCAGTATACGCCTATGTACAAGGCTATCTTACAGCCAGATATCAATAGAACGCTCAAACCACTTGAATATAAGGTGGTAGAAGAGCATATGGTAAGTATTGGACTTGTCAATGGCTTTGCTCAAGAATTAGATAGTGCTAGTTCGTGTTATGTTCCCGATTTTGATTGCGAGGGGGTAGAAAAAAAGTAATTACATTTTTGTAATTACTTTTTTGTTTTGTCCACCAAATAATTATATAGATTATTAGTTTTTCCTGCTAAATTGACCATAGGCACTTTGTCACAAATATTGCCCTCCAACTTTTTGTATATCATCAAAAAGTCGTATTTTGGTTTAATGGCAAATATCAGGGTATCGCACTTTTCATTCATATATTCTATAGGTTCACTTGTACCTGCGATTATCCAAATGTCTTTTTCCATCAGTCTATCTAATGGTGCATCTTTGCCTATAACAAGTGATGGCGACGAGTAAGAACTTTTTAGCATTTCCAGAAGTTCGTCTTTGATATCAATATTATACTCCAACCCCTCATTTATTACTTTGAAGTCTTGGATATCTCTTATAATTTGTTCAAATGTTAGCATACGTTATTATTCCCAATTAATTTGTTTGAAATAACAATCTTTCCAATTGTCTTGTACTTATTGTAATAGAAAAATGGAAAATTTTCAATAAATTTGGGGTTGTTTTTTCCTTTTGTGTGAAATTTTACAAATCGCCAATATCTCCACTATTTTCTTGATAGTCAAACGCTTCGTTAAAGATAGGTATAGCGTTTTCTATAGTCAAAGGTTTGGCAGTACCAAGCAATGGGTTGGTGTAATCCATATTGTCAATATTAGAAGTATATGGCAAGAATGCTTGCAATGCTTGGAAAGATACCGTGAAGGATAGTTTGGCATTGGCAAATACATTGGTAAGTGAATCGGCAGGTAATGCAAATGTGCCATTGACAAATGGTATTATGTCGCTTGCAATCTTCTTTTGACCATTGGTGCCTATTACTTCGCCTACTTCTATATTAGGAATAATCTCGTACAAATAATACTTGAGTCTTTTGGCGTCTGTAGAAGAGTACGAGTCTCTGCTAACTGTCTGAGTATAACCTCCGTCGCTAGTAGTAACACCAGTAGGGGTGTTTCCATCGGCGTATGTTTCAGTTACACCTGCCACCTTGCCACCATTGTCTACTACCAAGTACCACCAGCCACCGACTGATGTGCTTATTTCGTTAGAATTGGTGTCGTTGCCAATGCTAGGGTCTACATATAGCCAACTAGCGTTCATCCCCAAGCCCTCTACAATATCTGTCGTATCTTCGTTGTCTGGCGTTTGGATGTATTTGGAACTATCATTAATTAGATTTACGAAATATTTGTTTAGAGAAGAATTTAGTGCGTCAATACTGCTCTGCAAAGTTCGTGTGACAGGATTGCCATATTCGTTGATATAGTATTCTACATAAGTATTCATATAAGCATTCGTTCTTGCTTTGTAAAAGGAATTACTTTCTGTTTTGTTGCCCTCTCCATCTAGTATCCACACTCCATAAAATCCGTTGCCCGAGCCATTAGATACCTTGTTGCTATCTGTGCCTTGAGCATTGACTGTGCCATCAAATGGTGATGGCATTTTTGAGAAGTTCTGGTCGTCAGTAATTGCTTTTGACCCCTCGTATTCTGCTTGAGAAACATATTTCCACGCGTATATAGAAGTGAGTTCGCCACTCTTAATTTTCTTCATATCCTCGCCAGCAGTAGTGGTTTTGGTGTACTTTTTGTCACTGACAAAGTCTCGTCTACCAGTGTGAGTTTGTGTACTGCTATCATAAGAATATTCTGCGTCTTCAGAGTGAATAGCCCCCTCAAATCCCGACACTGTCTCGGTATTTTCATTGTCAACTTCTCTCTCAAATTCGCTCTGGCTCTGTACAGGGAAGTTTGTAGCGTATGTAGTGCCAGTGAAATTATTGAAGCCAACAGTTGGGTCAAATTCAATATTGATTCCAAATCTCGCTCGAAGAATAGACGTGGTGGTAGAAGTGACAGTGCCTTTGCTATTAGCATAGTAAGCGTTGCCACTCTCATCGGTGTACACATTGCCAATGTTGCCAGTATTAGCGCCCGTACTAATGTCTGGGATTGGACTATCTGCAATTGTCGATGTGGCAGTTGTACTATATACTCTAGCGCTAGAATGAATTTCTACCTTTTGACCGGGTAGTAATATTGTATTGTTAATAGTTCCCGCAGTGCCAGTTGTTCTACCTGCATAAGCAGATATGTCTAGGTTTCCATCTCCAGCCTTGAAATCGTTATTTCTTCCTGTTATTTCTACATATACAGGACCTCCCATAAATAGCGATTGATTGGCAGTGGTCGAGCCTGCGAAGTATGCAAGGGTTACTCCTATAGATATCACTGCAGTGATAGTAATACTTAGCATTGCTATAAATATAGTTCCAATTGTTCTTTTGGTTGATTTTTTTCTTGTGCTTGACTTTTTAATTGTTTTTTTCATATTACAAAATACTCCATATTGTTACTTTTAGAGTGTGCAATAGTAGAGTATTTATGCTTGTATGTCAATTTACACAAATATCCAAATTTTGCCAAAAAAAATCTACATAAATTTATGTAGATTTTCTATTTATTTCAATTTTGCGCCACAATTAGGACAATTCTTTTCGTCTGCAGAACAAGCCGTTCCACAATATTTACACTTCTTGACCTGATTGCTATTTTCTATAGAATTTATGGCGTTTTTGATTACTTGATTGGCAATATCTTCTATTTCCTTGTTTTCTTTGCTTTTGCTATTAATTATCATTGTACTGCTGATGACAATAATCACTATTCCTACTGTAGGTAATCCAATTCCAGAAATTATCGCTTTGCCTATAGCGAAAGTTTGACCACTAAAGTGGGTAAGCGGAATAATGGTAAATCCAATGCCTAGTAGTATTAGAAATACTGCGAAAATAATCATCATTATAGAAAATGTTCTTTTCATATTTTCACCTATGCATTAAGTGCTTCTTTATCAGAGAAACTCTCAAATCCTGAACCTGTCAAGTCTTCAAAGTCATATGGTGTGCCATTGATGTCTACATTTTTCAAAGGAATGGACTTGAATGTGCAAGTATTAAATACTGTCTGAACAGAGTCATTATTGTAAGTACAAGAATCTGCCGACAATTGATTTGGGAATGCTTGGCTAATTGTGCCATTGGCAGAATTAATTGTTGGAATGTATGCTTGAATTGCTTGGAAGATAAGTCCAACGTAGATAATCTTGTCTGCCGAAGCATTTGTTAATTGCCAAGGCACTACAAACGTGCTATTCCACAAGAAAACGGCTTCGTCGCCTTGTGCCAAAGGTTTAAGGACATTTTCCTTTGAGGGATCGGTTGTTGAGTCATAACATAGATAGAAATAACCACTATCATTGGCAGTTTGCTCTGATGTGTAAACTTGACCATCAAGATAATGTTTAGGAGTTCCTTCCACGCCACTATCTGTTAATTTCAAACTTCCACTTCTTTTGTAATAAATCCATTTGTATCCAGTTGATGCTGATTTTGCATTTTGAATATCAATTAATGATGACAAGAAACTATATAGAGACTCTGCATTTAGCAGTTTGTCTTTTTCCAATTGGTCCAAAGCATCCAAATAATCTGGATTGGTAGTGCCATCAGGATATTTGTCCGCAACTTTGTAATCATCTGGGTTAGGAGTAGTACCAATATTGGTAAATACAGCAAATCTTGCTCTTACATAACAATCTGAGCCACCTGTACCACTTTTGCCACCATCATTGTAGCAACTAGCACTTACATCTACTGCTTGACCGGGATACGCTAGGGGATTGGTTGTTGGGTCATCGGGGTCGTTGTACAAATTGAAGTGTAATTCTTGACTACCACTGGTAAAGGCTCCAGTCTTGTCCATAATGGATATTCCAACAGATCCACCCATAGTTATGTATTTGCTAGCCCAGTCGCTATCGTAGAACCAAGCAAGTGTTATGGTGAAAGTAAGAACAATAGTCAAGAAAAAACTCATACCAATAAGGATGACTTTACCTATTTTCCTTTTGTTTTTCGCTTTTCCTTTCATTTTTCCATTCTGCCTTATATTATTAATCAAGTTTTTGGAAAGTTTTCTTTCCAAAATTCAAAATATATTCTATTTAATATTTTATCAAACTTCTCGTTTTTTTCAAAACGAATTTATATATATAATATAATTTTTATATAATACACTTACAAACACAAAAGTGCCTAATTATTGCATTCTTATTTTTAATTTTTGTATTAAAAGTTATTTTATTCCTGCCACAAATTGCCACAAAAACAATCAATTTACGCTATTGTGCTTTTCCCAATCAAGGTTGTCAAGGGCATTTTTTACATTAAAGATAGTATTAGGGATTCTATCGCCACTATCATTAGTGATAACGCTCTGAATTGCTTGGAAAGTAAGGGTGAATTTGATTTCGACATTGGAATAATCGTTGGTGTATTCTCTAGTTGGAAATTGGAATGTTCCGTTGATGAAAGATATATGGCTTCCTTCGCCAGTATCATTTTCTTGCAAAGTTATATACTCTTTGCCGTCCTCATCAATCATTTTTTCTTTGCTACAATAATAGTAATATCCGTCGCCACTGAATTGCACCCAGCCGTCTGTGGGGTTGCTTTCTGAGGTGTCTCGCATTGTGGTGATAGAATTGCCTAGATCTCGTCTAATCAGGGTTTCTATATATTCGGCAGTATTTTTGTCAACTCCAGTCACTTCTATATCTAGAATTGCTCTAAGTAGGGCTTTGGTTGGGTTGATGACTGAGGAAGAGAGTTTGGCAATGGCTTGCATATTGATGCCAATACCCGGAATTAGGGTGTCTCTGTCGCCCTTGATAGTCATAACCAAGTTGTTTTCGCCATACCTTTCTTTGTAATCTTTGTCTACTATCTTGACATTAACGGGACCACCAAGGATAAGCGTTACATTATTGGTCTGTTGTCCGGCAAAGTACGCAAGAGTAGCAGTAGCACATAAACATACTACCAAAACAATGCTCAAAATAAATATTACGATTGTTCCTCTATTTATTTTTTGTTCTTGCGTCATTTCCTTTCCCATTTTTCTTTTTTCTATTCTTCTCTAGACTTATAAAAAGTAGATAAGTGTAGATAAAATTGCCGTCAAATAAAAAATCGACATTATTTGGCAATCATAACATACTACTAATAGTAGTATAACCCAAAATGTCGATTTATGTAAAATGAATTTATTAAATTTTTCAAACTAATTTGTTTCGCTTTGATTGGTTGTTGCAATTTCGCTACTTTCGGTACTTGTTTCGATGTCACAAGAAGTGCTTTCTTCCACGACTATTTCTTCGCCATCTTCTTCGTCTTGCGAAGAGAATTTAATTGGCTTTAATCCTCTTCTTTTTCGAGAAAACATATCCATTATTAGGATAATTGCACCCTGAAGAATGTATAGATAGTATGTCAAAATTCTCCATATCAAAAGACCCCAGAAAAGTGTGCCTTCGGTAAATAATGAGCCTAGCAAATTTTTGAAAGACAATTCTGTAGCACCTGTGCCACCTGGCAATGGGAAGAAGCATACAGCCATTTCGCAAATAATGCATTTGAAGACGATGTCGTACCAATTAACTACTGGGATGTCGGTAAATGATATGTAGATAAAGTATGCAATTAAGGCATTGGATATTAGCGAGCCTAGCGAGGATATGAATACCCCAATTAGCGTCCAAGGACTCTTGGCAAAAGTCTTCATACAATATTGATATTGTTTAACAAATCTCAAAACTTTGATAAGTACTTTTTTGTAATCTTTGATAATGTGCATTTTGTGTAGTAATTTCAAAACGCCTACAACTAGTGATGCGCCCCACTTTTTGGTAAGGGACATAAACATAACGAATAAAAATAGCGATAGAGTTAGTCCTAATCCCACCCACGCACAAACAATTACAAGTATGCTAGGATTGTATTTGGGAGCATAAAAAATCAAAATGAATAATCCCAAGAATATGAAGGCTATTTGCCAAACCATATATTTGGCTAGTGGAATGGCTGTAGCAATGTCACCAGAATAGCCATTTTTCTTTAAATAATAAATTTCGAAAGGTTGCCCACCCGAGCCTAGTGGAGTAACGTGGTCATAATATCTACCAATAGTGGCTAGTTTGAATGAAAACCAAGGTCTCCATTTGCCAGTTTTGTTGCGTATCAAAAATGAGAATTTAAGCGTATTAAATAGGCAAGTAACTATGTATAGTCCCAATGCCAACCACACAAATCTCCACTTTGGATTGCTAGCAAAAAGTGAAGAAAGTGGCTGTACACCCTCTTTGGCAAAATTATAAAAAACCAAGAAAATTAGGGCGATATTAAATACAAAGAATAGTGCATTGAATATTTTTTTGCCTTTAGATTTCTTTTTGGTAATAGTTGTCTCGGCGCTATCTACAGCCTCTTTGATTACCGTGTCTTCATCTAATTTTTTGGCAACAGCAAAAAATATACGGCTATTGTTTTCAATGTCGTTGTGGAATTTTTCTATCGAAGTTTTTTTGAATTGTTTCAATTTGTTTTTGGTATTAATCCAAAAATTATTTTTTTTAGTGTTTTTCTCTTCTTTCATATATCTCAAAAATAAAAGAACAACTAGAAAGATTTCTTTGTTGCACTCACATACACTTAAGTGTATCAAATTATATTATTTTTATCAAGTGTTTTTTGCTCAAACTTTTTTAATTATCGTCAAATTTCCCTCTGTATATATTAAATATATGCAAACACCTCTCTTGACAATGCAAATTTTTCCTAACTTATTCAAAAAAATTGTCGGGGTAGATATAATCTAATCGGGGAGGAAAATTATGACATTATCAAAAATTATAATAAATTATTTGGAGAGTATCAAACATCAGGTCAAGCAAAAAACTTATCTATTTTATTTGCAGATATGCGATTTGTATATTAGTAAATTCCAAAAGAAATTAAACCAAAGAAATTTGAATAATTATATTTTGGATATCCAAAACAACTTTTCGCACTCTACTGCTCAGATGGTCAAAAGTTTAATTAATCGAAGTCTAATGTATGCTCAAAAAAAGGCTAAGTTCGGCAGAAAAATTCAAATAGATGTCAGACTTAGAAATAATCAATCAAAGAGGGTTGACGCATTGGAAAAGGGTGAGCAGGAGACAATCGAAAGATATATTTTAGACAATAAAAAAACTTATCTTTATGGCATTTTAATCAGTCTTTATACAGGGCTTAGACTAGGAGAAGTTTTGGCTCTCACTTGGGAATGTGTGGATTTCAAAAATAGACTTATTCGCATAGAAAAGTCCATTGGTGTTATCTCGCAAAATCACAAAAGTCTAATGGTTGAAGATTTGCCCAAAACAAAGACTTCTATTAGAGAAATTCCTATATCAAGCAGGCTTATGATTTTGCTCAAAGGCTTGCAACCCAAGAGGGGTAAATATGTCGTGACTAGTCGTGTGGGGAGGGCAGTATATCCTAGAGCATATCAAAAGGCATTTGAGAATTTGCAAAATAGACTGGGTACCAAACATTATGGGTTTCATTCTCTTCGTCACACCTTTGCTACAAGGCTTTTAGAAAGTGGGGTGGATATCAAAACTATTAGCGAACTTATGGGGCATTCTAGTCCTACAATCACACTTGGAAGATATGTACATACCAATATCCATAGCAAGCGAAAAGCAATGGAAACTTTGAGCAAAACAAAAGCACTCCTATGAGTGCTTTTTGAGTCTTGCAAAAATGATATGTTATTCAAATCATTATTGATAGCAACAAATTATATATACCAAATGTTTAAGCGTTGTGATTTTATCAATCGTCTAGGGATTGTGACCAAAATACGATGCAATCTTATTTTGGTCATTTTTGTTTTCCGAATAAAAAAGACAAGCATTTGCTAGTCTTGCAAAAACGGCTATATTTCGTCATAATTATTGATTGCCACGTAAATGCGAAATTATACATTTATTATGTATATAGATGTATTATAAGTATATAAAAATTATATGTTTTTTGCAAATAATTTGTAACATAAAAAATAAAAAGTCAAAATCTTTTGGCACTTTCACAATTTTAAATCAAAGTTCATACATCTATATACATAATAGATGTATAAAAAATTTAAAAGGAGAAATATATGAAAAAATTTTTGAAAACGCTCGCTGTTTGTTTTATGGCTTTGATTTCGTGCTTTACATTCTTTGCATGTAATGAACCAGACAATCCAGATACTCCAAACAATCCCGAGCAAAGCACTCCAAGCGAAGGCACAACACCTAGTGAGGGAACGACGCCTAGTCAAACCACTGCTCAAATTAACGAGGCTAATTACAATAAAATGAAAAATGTTGCAAGTTCTACAACTCCAGTAAATGGTTACACAATGGAATTAATCTCGGAAGACTCCACTGTAAGTACGGCAGATTATACAGGTTTTGACTTTTCATCTGTTGGATGTACTACTCAAGAACAAATTGACGCTTTTAAGGAAGAATTAGATGAGGGGTTAGAAGAAGAATCCTATACTAGTTCATATAAAGATGTAAATGCGTACGATGCTACAACTAAAACTGGTTATACTTTGGAGTATCAAGATAACGAACTAAAGGAATACTCAGTATCTGATAGTAATACTTTGTATAAATGCAGTATTGAAAGAGTTTCTAGTGATATTGATGGTGAGGGAATGATGACTGCTAGTGAAGATGGCGAAGAATCAACAACACCTACTTATATATATGCTAAGACAAAGTACAATATTGATGATAAATATTACAATCAATATATCTATGATTTTAATGTTGAACTTGGCGAAATGCTAGAAGAAGTTGCTAATAATTCATTAAGCGAATTTGAAGGGGCATTGGCAGAAAGTTTAGAAAGGTTTAATATTAAATCTACACCAACTACTACTGTTACTTGTACAGAAACTGACGGCGTTACAACAATGCTTATCAAATTAGAAGTTGCAAATGTGGAAACTTTGGATATGTCTAGCATGATGGGTGTTCAATTAAAAAATGTTACAGCTAAAGTGGAATATGAATTTAAATTTAATTCTACTAAATTCCTTGGTTGTGACGGAAGAATGATTATCAATGGGACATTGGCGATGAATTTGGCAGAAATGATGCCTACAAGCGAGGGTTCTGGTGATGGCAGTGAAACTCCAGCCACTACTCCTACACTTAATGTTAATATGTCTATTAGTTCAATAAACAAATTTGTTTTAGGCGATTATGATGGTACTAACAAACCTACTATTGAGGCAGAGACATTCTTAGGAACAGGTGAAGATAGTGCTGTAGAAGATAGAGAAGCATCTATAACATTGTATATAGGAGATTATTATTATAGAAACATCTCTAGAACAATGAGCGATAATTTTGATAAAGCTAATATTTTAAAATGGAGTGAGTATGATACTAACGACTATACTCAACAAATTACAAATTTAGCAAATATTACATGGTATACAGACAAAGAATGTACAATTCCTTATACAGGCACTAAATTTACATCTTATGATATGGATTTATATGCAAAGATTAGCGACATTACTTTGGGTGAAAATAAAGCATATTGTGTTTCTACTAATATGGGAACATATAATCCAGAGATGGATTATTCAGATTATTTTTCTAGAATATCAATTGTAGATAAAAATAGAACTGTGCCAGAATATTATTCTTGCATTTATGTAAATGGTGAACAATATACAACAGGTCAAACATATATTTTAGATACAACCAAAATAAACCAAATGATTTACATTTATGCTTCAGAAGAATAATCTAAAATTTTCAAGTAAGTCTTTTAAAAGATGAATAATTTCTACTAAAGATTTTATGATGTTTTGATTAAAATATTTTAAATAATAAATAATTAACATTTCAAATGTTTTTAAAACAACAAACGAATTTAGATATTAAATTTTTTAGAATAAAAGATTATAAATTTTAGAATAATCCAAAATATTTAAATTAAAAAAGGAACTAATAAAAATTTATTTATTAGTTCCTTTTTTTGTGTCTTTCTTGACTATTTTATTTTACTTTTATGACTAATGACTAAGAGATATTAACAGTTACGCACAAGTTTTTGTCAAAAACTAATCGTTTCCACACAAATTGAAATATTTAACACACAAATACAAAAGAAAAGGAGGTAGAAAGCCATTATATTGACTGAAGATATGGCTAAATATGAAATTTCATTATCTTTAGCCATATTCTTCATAAAAATATAAAATTATTAAAAATTGTCTGTCATAAAATATGCAAATCAAAGTATTGTATGGTATAATATATTTGTTATGGGGATTGAGTTAGTAAGCCCGATTTGCAAGAGTAATAAATATGGAGAAAAATATGTATAATTACGAAATATTATCAGATAATTGTAAAATCATATGGTGTGAAGGGGTAGATATTCAAAATCAAAAATATACACAAGTTAGTGGGTACATTTTTAATGAACAAAACCAACTTTTAATTGTAAAAAATGGAGATACTTGGACAATTCCTGGAGGACATCCGGAAAAAGGAGAAACAAAGGAAGAAACTTTAAATAGAGAATTAATGGAAGAGGCTTGCGTTACCTTGGATAAAACTCATTATATGGGTGCAGTAGAAGTTGTGGAAAATAATGAAAAGTATTTTCAATTAAGATACACTGCTAAAGTAAAAGAGATTTTTCCATTTAAACAAGAATGGGAAATATGCGAAAGAAAATTTATTGATTTAAAAGACTTGCCGAATTATATAAAATGGTCAAAAGGAATAACTTTTAGTAAACAAATTGAATCAGTAAAAAAATTTTGGGATATTAGGTAAGATAATTAAATTTTTAATTTGTTGTTAGATATTTGTCTTTTTTTGTTACTTGAGATTGTCAAAAAATGTACTGATACATTTGGAATTTGGAATATGTGTGATGTGGTTAAAACACGAGCAAAAAGATGTGAATTGTAAGGAAACATTCACATCTTTTTGCTACTTATTTAAGTATGAGAAAAGGAATTTTTCAATATGTGCTAATTGGGATGTCACTGTGTATGTATGTGTAAATGGTTCGGTATGTATTGACAGAATAGTTTATAGACGTGACGATATTTCACAAGTTTCTGTCAAAAACTAATCGTTTCCACACAAACCGAAATATTTAACTACTCCACACATTATGGCGTAAGATACTTTGGTTTGGTAGTCGGAAGAGGCTAGTAATTTTTCTTCTGAGGGATTAGATAGAAAACCACATTCTACTAGCACTGCAGGACAAGGGCTTTCTTTGAGGATGTAGTAGTCGCCTTTGTGTGCATCGCTTCTAGCATTGGGCAATTGGGATATTAATTGCGATTGAATGTCTTCGGCAAATTTTTGGCTCTCGTCATCGCTTTCTTGATAAAAAGTTTGTGCTCCACACTCGCTACTATTTACATAAGAATTGCAGTGGATAGAGATAACCATATTTGCTTTTGCATTTTCAATTATTTCTATTCTTTTTGCCATATCGCTTGCCTTGAAATTTGTAGCGTTTGCGTCGTATAAACCGTTGCCGTCAAGCCTAGTCATCACCACATTAATTCCAAGCGATACAAGTTGCTCTTTTAGTGCTTTGGCAATCTTCAAATTTACTTCGCTCTCCTTGACCCCACTCACGCCTGTACTTCCATCATCTCTGCCGTTTGATGTTAAAATAGGACTGTTAATACAAATGGTCTATGAAATATTTAACACACAAATACAAAAGAAAGGAGGTATAAAGCCATTTTATTGACTGAGGATATGGCTAAGGATTAAAGTCAATTGTATTTAGCCATATATTTTTCTTATCAGCCGAGAAAAATTAAAAAAATATCCAAAAACTATTGA
>CAYPKM010000028.1:0-15019 GCA_964411325.1 uncultured Christensenella sp. | reverse complement strand
TTTTATGTGGATTTTGTGTATTCAAAAAAAACGAAGATAAAATAGTTTTTTGCTTTATCCTCGTTTTTAACTTTTTCTTACAAATCTTGAATTTCTCGATTTGGACATTCTTCATAGTTTTTTATATAGTCGTCATATTTTGGTGGTACTTTGTTCTGATTGTTTTTTTCTGAATTATTAAGTTCTTTCATTTCGTCTCCTAATAATAATTATTAATTACTATTAGTTTTCGCTTTTTTGACCTAATTATTCCATTGTCGGGCGAGGGGGTGTGGTTTGCAAAGTATATTGTTTTTTCAAAAATATTTTTTTATTTGTGAAAAATCTTGACAATATGAAATAATTGGGATATACTTACAAAGTAATTTTCAAAAAGTGTTTATCCAATCTTGACTAAATTGCTTTGCATTTTTAGTCAAAGGAGGATATATATTTTGTATTATGCTTCCTTAGCTCAGTTGGTAGAGCAACTGACTCTTAATCAGTGGGTCCGGAGTTCGAGTCTCCGAGGGAGCACCAAAACAAGCACCACACTTGTGGTGCTTTTTTAGTGCCTCTCGGGACTCGATGTGTGTTTCACACACAGGAAACTTTGTTTCCAAACTCCGTACCCACTGTGATTCAGTGGTCCAATATACATTATTACTTGTTTATGCTAAGTGTGAGTTCTCGTCTCTGAGGGAGCACCAAGCAACAAAGAAGACTTCTTATGAAGTCTTTTTTTGTTGCAATGATATTTCCTAACGGAAATGATATTTTTTTCAAATGATTTTGCCATTGCAATGATGTTTTCTCTTACGAGAAAATGATGGAAATATCATATCATTATGAGTCTTGCGAGTAATATCATTGACTTACCAAATCAATATCATTGTTAGTATTAATGGACTATCTTTATTTGTTTTCACACACAGGAAACTTTGTTTCCAAACTCCGTCCCCACTGTGATTCAGTGGTCCAATTTTCTTTTTGTTAGTTCGATTTTTTTCACTCATTGGTTTCCTGAGGTCAGGAAAACCAAAATATTACTAATATTAGATTGATTCTTGTAATTTCAACCGTTTTGTTGGTTTCAACAAAATAGTCAGCAATTTCAAAACCAATATTAATTCTTACAAGAAAGCATTATTCTTTCTATTATGTATTTGAAAATTTAAATTTAACATATTTATACACTTTTAAAAATAATCAAAACAAATTTTCAAAAAACTTATACAGATTTTGAAACGATATGGTAAAATATCAATAAATAAGTATTTAGATTATTTAATTAAACAAGAAAAGATAAGGGGCTTAGTATGAAGAAAATATTAAAGGCGTGGTTGAATATTTGGTTATACATCATTACTTTGGTAAGTGGCATTATAATCGGTGTTACTATCATCAAATGGAATGATTGGTCTTTGCAAACAAAGATATTTGCATTTGCTACGGCATTGTTACCATTGCATGTGTTAGAAGAATGGCGTTTCCCTGGCGGATTTCATTATATGTATAATATTATGGCAAAATCGGAAATTCCAGACCGTTATCCTATGAATCAGCTATCAGATATGATTACCAATCTTATAGGTATTATATTTGGAGTGGTGGTGCTTTTCGTTGGTGTGAATCCAATCTTTTTAATAATGCAATTATTCTTGTGTTTAGCAGAAATATTTGGTCATACAAAGGGCGGAATTTTTTCATATAAAAGGTTTAAGGAAAAAGGTAAAAAAACAATATACAATCCTGGACTTTTTACCACTATTTTTGGATATTTGCCAATAATGGTTGCAATCATTATTTCTTTTGTAATTGACAAAACTCCAATTTGGTGGCATTGGCTTGTTGGTATTGGTTGTGGAATTGTTTTAGGTGCAATTTCTTTGAAGTTACCTGAAAAATTAACAAAAAATGAAAATACATCATATGGATATGATTGGGGTAATGGATATTTTGAAAAATTTAATAAATAGAGTTGCTGTAAGCAAAAATATTTTGACAAGCAAATTCTTTTAGTGATAAATTGCAGAGAAAAACAAACTCTGCGATTTTTTGTATTCTAAAACCCCCAGATAATCTGTGGGTTTTAGAATACAAAAAATGTCTAATAAATTTAGACATTTTTAGAAAATATTATTTAACACGATATAACATGATTTTCTCTTGTAAAATAAGGGATCTTTAGGGGTAGAGAGATACGAATCATTACGAGTTTTTGGTGTCCTCTTCGGAGTTTGTTTTACAGGAATGGTTTTTATTTTGGTTTTCCTGAGGTCAAGAAAACCAAGCTCTTGCTGAGTTTTAGATTATTTGCTTGGCATTTTGACCGTTTTAAACTATGTGTTATTACTTGCTTGTGGAAAATGTAAATAAATACGACAAATTTATATCTCGTGTGCACTTTAGTTTATTGATTTTCCATATAAACTATTTCTTTGCCTAGACTTTGGGCGTAGTCTATTTCAAGCCTTGTACTTTCGCCGATGTAGTTGTTTATATTTATTACATATATGCTATCAGAAAGTTCAATTCGTTTAAAATGTTCTGCTTTTAAATTTTTCAATTGGTTATCGGAGATTTCTAAATTTTTTGTTACTGGGAAGACTGGAGTAAGGACACAATTTCCCTCTAGTGCCAATTTTTCGGCTACCTCCATCATTTCTTTTTGACATTTTAGGCTACCACAAATGGTGATTATTTTCATATTGTATTTCCTTATGTTTGTTTTAATTTTTATTGTTTTTTTAATTTTAACATAAATAATATTTGTTTGTCGACAATTTTTTTGACAACTTGGCTGTTTGTTTGATAAACTAAGTATAGTTTTAGGAGAAGAATATGAGAAAAATAGAAAAAGTAAGAGATAGTGCTATTATGTACGGACAAAGTGATGTAATTATTCCCAAAAGGGGCACAAAGTTTTCTGCGGGCTATGATATTCACAGTCCAATTGATATAGTAATTCCTGCTGGTGAAATTGTGACTATTTGGAGTAATATTAAGGCTTGTTGCAATGAAAATGAATGTATATTGTTGCTGGTTAGGAGTAGTTTGGGTAGAAAAGATATATGTCTAGCAAATAGTGTAGGACTAATTGATTGTGATTATTATTCCAATCCGGATAATGATGGGAATATCGGCGTTTCTTTGAAAAATAGGGGAAGTGCTGATTATCAGATAAATAAGAATGATAAAATTGCACAATTGCTATTTGTGCCATATTTGACTATTGATGACGAAGAAGAAACAACTGCAATTAGAAATAGTGGATTTGGTTCTACTGGTAGATAATTTGTTTTTTGGAGTTCAAATATTTGGACTCTTTTTTTGTGTTTATAAAAAATTTTATGTTTATAAGTTTTTGATTATATCTATTTGCAAACAAAAAACATTAAAAGATAAGTAATTATACAGAAACACAAATAAATATACAAAAACACAGGTTCTAATGTAATAAATAATTAGATTAAAGTGTGTTTTTTGTGTCACAATTGTTTTTCTATTTGGCATACACAATAATATGAAAAGTTTTAATGATTTTGTAATTGATAAAAAAGTTATCAGAAGAAATGCTCTAAATATAAAAAGTATGCTCGGCAGAGATGTGAAATTTTGTGCTGTTGTCAAGGCGAACGCTTATGGGCTTGGTTGCGAAACGGTTTGCAAGGCGATATATGGGATTGCAGATTTTTTCGCAGTGGCAAATGTTTTTGAGGGGTTACAAATTAGAGTTTTTGACAAAATTACTCCCATAATTGTTTTGGGAATGGTGGATATAGATAATTGCATTTTGTGTGCAAATAATAATATATCCATTAGTATTTCAAATCTACAGCAATTGGAAAGAGTTAATGACTTTTGCCAAGGAAATCAACTGCAAATAAAGATTCATTTGCAAGTAAATACGGGATTAAATAGGTTTGGATTTGCGACAATTACACATTTTAACAAGGCGCTTAAACTTATTGACAAAAGTGATTTTTTGAAATTGGAAGGGGTTTATAGCCATTTTGCCACAAAAGAAAATGATATGTTTTTTATGAAAAAACAATTTTTGAGATTTAATCAATTCAAAAAAATGGTTAAATTTGATAATGTAATATTTCATATCGCCAATTCTTATGCTACTATTTGCAATGACAAATATCATTTAAATATGGTGAGAAATGGATTTTTGTTGTATGGAGGAAGGGTTGATAACGGAAACAAATTTCCATTGAAGATTAAATCAAGATTGATTAATATTTCAAAAATCAAAAAAGGTGATTCGATAGGTTATGATAGAACATTTGTGGCTCAAAAAACGATGACAATAGGGGTTGTTCCTTTGGGTTATGCAGACGGATATGATAGAAAGCTCTCTAATAAATTTTATGTTTTGATTGGTGGAGAAAAGTGTCCAATATTAGGTAATATTTGTATGGATTGCTTTATGGTAGATATTAGTCATATCAATGCCAAGTTAGGCGACGAAGTGGTTGTTTTGGGTAAACAAAAATCCAAAGAAATTACTATATTTGACTTGGCAAACATATTGGAAACTTCTCCATATGAAATTATGCTTAAATTTAATTATAAAAGAATGAATTATATAGTTGTGTAATTATACATTTTATAGTTTTTGTATAAATACACAGAATTAATTATAAATATACGATATCTGTCGTATATTTTTTTAAGTCTATCTTTAAACTTTCTTATCCCAAAAAGACTTGGTAAATATTTTTGGGGCAATGTTGTTGTTTGTCAATATTGTTTTTGATAATTTTGTTTGCACTCATAATTCCGTTTGCATTTGAACTTTATTTATTATATAATATAAAAAATTAAGTTCGAAAGTTTTTTTAGGTGCAAGATATGAGAATAATAGCGGGAAAACATCGTGGTTTGAAACTAGAAACCTTTGATGCTGATAATATTAGGCCTACTTTGGATAGGGCAAGAGAAGGGATTTTTAATAAAATCCAATTTTTGATAGCAAACGCCAACTGTTTGGATTTGTTTGGTGGTACTGGAGCTATAAGTCTGGAATTGTTGAGTCGTGGTGCGAGTAGGGTGACAACTATTGACAATAATGAGAAAAGTTGCCAATTAATCAAAAGAAATTTTGACAAAGCAAAAGAGAGTGCAAATTTAATTAAGTGTGATTATCTATCTGCTTGTGAAAGGTTAAAGAACGAAAAATTCGATGTGATTTTTCTTGACCCACCTTTTGCTACCGATTTTGGAGAGTTGGCAATAAAGAAAATTGCCGAAAATTTAATGTTATCTAATGATGGGATTTTGGTTTTTGAACATTCTAGCGAAAAAACTTTGCCCCAAAACTTTTGTGAAAATTTGCCTTTTGAGGTGGTTGATTCCAAAAAATATGGATATATTTCGGTAGATTATTTTAGGATGAAAAAATGAGAATAGTTAATATAAAAAAAGATAATCCTAATGTGGATTATGCTTTGTTTTTAATAGATCAAGAGATTAGGTATTCTTCTGCAATTGGCAATAGGGTGGTGCTAATAATTCACGGGTACGGTTCCCACGGTACTGGTGGAGCCATTAAGCAAGGTGTCAAAGAATATTTGCCAAATCTCAAGAAAAAAGGCGTAATTTCTGACTTTGTCTTTGGCGAAAATTGGGGTGACACCAATCCTATTGTGAAAAAGATAGAAAGAATTGCTCCAGAGATAATTTTGAATGAAAATTTGTCTAGCATTAATAGTGGAGTTTCGGTAATTCTTATTTAATCAAAATTTGAGTAAATATTTTTGCTTTTAGAGAAATCTTTTTAGTGATTCCACAAACTCTTCTTCATTGCTTACAATTTCATCTGTAATTTGGAAAATGTCGTCATTTTTGCTAGGGTAATCGCTCTGTGCTTTAATCATTTCTGTAATGCCCATTGTGGTGCCTTCAATTAACATCGAAGCCAATTTGCTAGTTTCGTTATTCATCATCGTTTTTAGTTTGATAGAAGCGAAACTAGAGCCTTTTAGAAATATATTTATATCTACTGGCTTGTGTTTAAATTCTTGAGATATTTTTTCTATTTTTTTGGTTGTTTCCAAATAAAATCTATTTTGCTTTCTTAGCAAATTTTCTAGGTCTTTGTTTTCTATTGCTTCAATTATAGAGTCTATAGCAAAACTAGCCATACGCACATTTTTGTATGCTTCGTCAATTAATTTTGTCGTTGTTTCAAATTCTTTTTCTTCCATATTCAAAAAATTCCTTTTTTTCTTTTATTATGGTTTTAATTTAATTAAAATATACAAAAATATTATATTAATAAATTTGACTTAAATCATTGACAAAAATCTTTAATTGTGTTAAATTATCCTTGAGCCACACGGAATAGGTTCTTTTTTAAGTGTGTTTTTTATAAGGAACACCACCTACACGGTGAGTCTGGTTAGAGGAGGTAAATGTGATGTACGCAATAGTAACAACTGGTGGCAAACAATACAAAGTTAGCCAAAATGATATAATCACAGTAGAGAAATTGGACGCTAAAGTTGGCGACAAAGTTAATTTGGACGTTCTAATGCTTGTAGATGGTGACAAAGTTACAAATGGTAATCCACTTGTAAAGACTGCTGAAGTAGTAGCAGAAGTTGTTGAACAAGGTAAAGAAGAAAAGATTGTTGTTTTCAAGTATAAAGCAAAGAAAAACTATCGTAGAAAACAAGGTCATAGACAACCTTTCACAGCATTAAAGATTGTTTCGGTTAAATAATTATGACGAAAATTAAATTTTTTAAAAAAGATGATGTCTTTGTGGGATTTGAATGTTCTGGTCATACGGGATATGATGAGTTTGGCAAAGATGTCTTGTGTGCGACGATATCTGGCATTACACAATCTTGTTATCTAGGACTGAAGACTGTCTTGGATATAGATATGGAATTTTGTAGGGATGCAGATAATGGTTACATAAAATATGAGTTGCCCAAAAATATTAGTAGTGAAAAACTAACTAAATCACAAATACTCTTTGAAACACTATTTGTATCAATTAGTGATTTGTGTGAGGGTTACTCGAGATATATTTCAATGGAGGTAATAGAGTGATGTTTATATATATTCAACTGTTTGCTCACAAGAAAGGTCAAGGTACTTCTAAAAACGGCCGTGACTCAAAGAGTAAACGTCTAGGTGTTAAATGTACAGACGGTCAAATCGTGACTGCTGGTTCTATTATCATTAGACAAAGAGGCACAAAGATTAATGCTGGTACTAATGTTGGTGTTGGTAGAGATTATACATTGTTTGCTTTGACTGATGGTAAAGTTGCATTTGAGAATGAAACCAAAGATAAAAAAAGAGTAAGTGTTTACCCTGTAAAGTAACTTTGGGTATTTTAGCCAACTAATTAATTTAGTTGGTTTTTCGTTTTTTATATGGATTATGGGTGAATACTTATGGAATACAAAGAATTTGATGATTATTTGTTTGTGCCAAATAGTGATGACTTTGATATTAAACAAACGCTAGAGTGTGGTCAAGTCTTTAGGTTCAAAGTTAGGGATTTTGGCTATACAGTATATAGTTTAGGTCACAAAGCAGATATATATTGTCAGAATGATGGTACAAAAATTTTTGCTAAAGATAAAAAATATTTCATTAAATACTTTGATTTTTGTACAAACTATGCTAAAATTAAACTAAGTTTGAGTGAATATCCAAACTTGAAAGATGCTATTGAGTATGGCAAAGGTATACGAATTTTGAATAGCGACCCTTTGGAAATGATTATCGAATTTATTATTTCTCAAAATAATAATATTCCTAGAATCAAAACCATTGTAGAGAAAATCTGCGAGGGGTATGGCGAAAAAATAGACGATTATTATGCTTTTCCTACACTTGAAAATTTGAAGAAAATACCATTGGAATTTTTCAAAAAGATTGGGTGCGGGTATAGGGATAAGTATCTAGTAGATACAATTGCTACGCTTGATGAAGATTTTTTGACAAGCATTAAAGATATGAATACACAGGATGCTAGGCAAAAATTAATGACTCTAAAGGGTGTTGGTAGAAAGGTTGCTGATTGTATTTTGTTATTTGGTTATCACAAAACTGACGTGTTTCCTACGGATACGTGGATTGTGAAAACTTACAACAAGATGCACAATACAAACATTACTGATGCCAAGAAAATATCTTGTGAATTTGTCAAAGAATATGGAATCCTTTCGGGATATGCACAACAATATTTGTTTTATCAAATGAGAGAAAATAGTTAGGAGAAAAATTATGAAAGAAAGAAAAATTGCATTATTGCTTGATGTAGATAATGTTAAAATTGGTGCAGAAGCGTTTGAAGAACTTTATGAAGAATTGCTACAAATGGGAGATGTTGTTTATTGCAAATTCTATGGTTACAATGATAGAAAACACATCTATTTGAGTGAAGTTATTACTAAATATGGTTATGAAACTGCTCCTTTTATGAGATTTAAAAAGAGATTTAGTCAATTAGATACTAGAATTATCGTTGACGCTGTAAGACTTTGCTATACAAAGCCAGAAATTGATACTTATTGTATTGTTGCTGGTGAGGGTGATTTGATACCTTTGCTTGTAGAATTGAAGAGCAGTGGCAAAACCGTTGTTGACGTAAATACTGAATATCAAGAAATGAACTACCATATGTTCGACGAACATATTACAGTATCCAAAATTAATGTTGCTAGTGATGCTTATACTTCAAAAGGCAAAAAGACAACTATTACCAAGAAAGCAAAAACTACAACCAAAAAGACTTCTACTCCAAGTTCTAGCAAGGTAACTACAACAACTACAACCAAAACTTATAACAAACCTGCCAAAGAAGAGTACTATGAAGAGACTGCTTATGATAATGACCAATTGAGCGAAATGCTTAAGGATATTACCGATAGATATAGCGAATTGGATTTCAGCGACAATAGTGATATTGACAAGAAAGTTGAACTTATCAAGGATATCGAAATCTTGATTGATGACGAAACCAAGAAGGGTGAAGGCTTAAATAGTAAGAATGCAGACATTCGTCAAATATTTGTTGAACTTCAAAACATTGTTGACGATATGAAAAATGCTCTATAATTTTTAATAAAAATACATTTAGAATAATTGCTAAACTTTGGCAGTTATTCTTTTTTTGTCATTTTGATTTGTCTAAAATCTGAATATTTATAATTCAATTAGAATATTTATACATTTTGGCTTAAGGTATTTATTTTTCAAGTGTATTATGATATAATACAGGTGTAGAATTGTAATTACTTCTATAATAAATAAGGAGGGGCTAAGGTATATGAATTTGCTTTTGGGAGCAGGTTTGTGGATAGGGGTAGGCATAGTACTTGCGATTGTTCTGATAGTTGTAATTATTTTTGCAATTGTTCCTGTCAATGTTTGGACAAAATCGCTACTTAGTAATGCATACATTCCTGCACGTAAGTTGGTGGGGATGAAACTGAGAAATGTTGATGTAGGGCTAATTGTTGGATGTTATATCAATGCCAAAAAGGCTGGAGTAGATATCTCCATTCAAGATTTGGAAACTCATTATATGGCTGGTGGAAATATTGAGAGAGTAGTTGAGGCTTTGATTGTGGCACACGGAGCCAAGATTAATCTTTCTGTAGATAATGCCAAGGCTATTGACCTAGCAAATAGAGATATACTTCTTGCTGTACAAAATTGCGTAACGCCAGTGGTAATTACTACGCCACCAATATCTGCTGTTGCTTGTGACGGTATCGAACTTATTTGCAAAGTTAGGATTACTCTTCAGAGTAATATCGAGAAATTGATTGGTGGTGCCGGTGAAGAGACCATACTTGCTCGTGTTGGCGAGGGAGTTGTAACTGTGGTAGGTTCTGCCAAGACTCATCAATTAGTCTTGGAAAATCCAGACGCGATTAGCAAAACCGTTCTTGCCAAGGGGTTGGACAAAGGAACGGCATTTCAAATTTTGAGTATTGACATTGCAGATATTGATGTGGGTAGAAATATCGGTGCGAAATTGCAAGCACAACAGGCAGAGGCTGATGTTCAAATTGCTAATGCCAAGGCTGAAGAACGAAAGGCTATGGCTATTGCAGCCGAACAAGAGATGCGTGCCAAGACGCAAGAGATGAAAGCGAAATTGGTGAGTGCAGAATCCGAAGTACCACTTGCCATTAGTCAAGCGTTTAAGGATGGCAATATAGGGGTAATGGATTATTATAGAATGCAAAATATCAAGTCTGATACAAAGATGAGAGAAAAGATTGGGGAAAGTGGTGGAGAATAAGCAATTAATGTGAGGTTTTTATGTTTATTTTAGAGCACCCACTCAAAGCATTATTTATAGCTTTGGGAGCATTGATATTTTTCAAAGTATTATTTGCTGTAGCTAATTATTTGGAAAATTTAGGTGGCAAGAAAAAGCCTGAGCCTAAAAAAGAAACAAAGAAAGAGCCAGCAAAAGAGGAGGCTAAGCCTGCTCCAAAAGAACCTGCTGAGCCACCTAAAAATAACACAGTAACAACCACTATCAAAAGTAATTATGATAATTATTTATATGATAGATTTGTTGTGTCTCCAACAGGCGAAGATTTGCAAAAGAACGATGCAAAAATTTCTGAGGCATTTTTGAGGGATAAGGAAGCCAAAGAAATAAAAGATAAAAAACTGGATATACACGTAGAGCCTCTTGATGTAGAAAAGAGAAAGTCGGCTAGAGTTTATGAGATTTTGCAAAAATATGAAAACAAGGATAAACTTTTGGATGACTTTGAGAGTATGCCAAGAGAAATGAAACTTTTAATACTAGAAAATATAATGAAAAATATGTAGAAACTAGCAAATGTAATTCGATATAGGATTACTTTGCTAGTTTTTTTGTGTTATTAAATTAATTATTTTTTCATACATATATATAATAACTGTTTCTAAGAGGTGTTTGTATGGATAATTTTGTAGGCGAACTAACGGAGATTGCCAAACTGCCGTTTAATGAAATATATAGAGATTTCAAGTTGATTTTTTTGTCTAATAAAATTGTTTATTTGAGTAACTTTGTCAAGGTTTTGAATTATTCTTATGAAAAAATTGATATTAGGGTAAATAAGAACAAGTGTATTTCCTTTAGTGGCAAGGATTTGCAAATATGTCAAATTAATAGAGGGGAGATAATTATTAAGGGAGTATTTGCAATTTGTGACTTTGGAGAGAATAATGAAAAATAACTTGGCAAGACTAAAAGTCTCGGGAATTAATGTAAGTTCATTTATTAACAATTGCGCCAAAAATGATATTGAATTAAAGTATTTAAAAAGAAGTGAAGCGGGTTGTGTGGAATTTTCTATAAGCGACGACAATTTAAAAAGGCTAAAGTCCATAAATATTGAGAATGCCCACATTGATACAATTTTACCTAGTAAAATAGACCGTTTTAAACACTTTTTTCTGTACAGAATTGGGTTAATTATTGGGCTAATTCTCAGCATTGTTTTAATGATTTTTTTGAATAATAGGCTTATAAACATAAAAATAATTGGACTAAATAGAGTAAGCGAAGAAGAAATCGTATCTAAAATAAACGAATTTGGGATAAATAAATTTTCGGATTTGAATTTTGACAAGGGTAAACTAGAAGATTATTTGGAAGAAAACTTCGATTTTTCATTTGTTAGCATTATAAGCAAGGGAAACACACTGATAATAAACATCAAGGAATCTTTGCCAGATATCTCGGATAATTATATTGCTATTACATCCGACTACAATATGATTATTACAGAAATAAACGTCTTTTCGGGACTTGCCAAAAAGAGTGTAGGAGATATTGTTTATGTGGGCGACATTTTGGTGGAGCCATATGAGATTATAGGTGAAGAAAAGATAGAAGTTGCACCTCGTGCAGAAATCAAAGGCGATGTGTACTTTTCTTCTAATTATAATTTTGAGAGTGTGGAAGAAAAGTGGGTTAGAACGGGCGAAAAACAAATATTAGAATATCAAATGTCCTTGGGTGAGTGGACACTATATAATAAAAATTATGAGTATGAGTATGAAAATTTTGAGGTGGATGATTTTGACAGCATTATAACTACATATTTCTTGCCTATACATACAAAGAAGAAAATCGCATATGAAACGCATAAAGAAACTTTTGAGAGAAATTTCGATGAAGAAAAGGATGAAATTATAAAAAAATTAAAGAATGATGTGTATTCAAAAGTTCCTAAAAATCTAAATATTGATAGTGAAGATATAAAAATAAATTCTACAAAATATGGAAATATTGTTACCATTTATTTGAAAAGTAGTGTATACTTAAAATATAATGATAATTAATTACGAGGAAAACAAATGATAATCAATTTTAATAAAACCAAGTTTAACAAAGCGTATATTCAAAAAATCAATGAGGCATATGAAGAAGCAAGAAAGATTTTGAAAATCAAATGCAAAGACTTGGAAATAAATATTAATTTTGTTTCAAAAAAGGAAATTCGAGAACTTAATGCGAAGTTTAGAAATAATGACAATGTGACGGATGTTTTATCATTTCCTAATCTGCTTGAGAGTGGAAAAACGGATATGCAATTGATTGTGGACAAACTCGACAAGAAAAATTTCGCATCTGAGATTAATCCCGAGAATGGTAATTTATTTTTAGGGGATATTTGCATTTGCAAAAAAATCGTTTATAAACACGCCAAAGAATATGATAATTCAAAAATGCGTGAAATGATTTATATGGCTGTGCACGGACTTTTGCATCTTTTGGGTTATGACCATATTAAAGAGGAAGACAAAAAGATTATGCGAGAGTGTGAAGAAAAAATTATGAAAAAAATTAATTTGGAGAGGAAATAATGAAGTCTGGATTTGTTGCGATACTTGGTGAAGCGAATGTAGGAAAAAGCACACTTCTTAATGCTATTTTGAAAGAAAAAGTGTCCATAGTGTCTCCTAAACCTCAAACAACTAGAAATAGAATACTTGGAATTTTTAATGACGAAGAATGTCAAATAGTCTTTATAGATACGCCCGGTATTCACAAAGCAAAAAATAAACTCGATGAATATATGTCTAAGGCAATTTCTTCTGCACGAAGCGATGTAGATGTAATAATGTATGTGCTTGATGGTACAAAAAAAATAACAGACAAAACAATTGAAAACTTGAATAAATATACGCAAGGTGCAAAGGTTATTTTGGTAATAAATAAGATGGATGAAATCACTTATGAAAAACTTTATCCTGAACTTACCAAATGTAATAATCTAGAAAATATCAAAGATATTGTGCCTGTATCGGCTAAGAAATCAAAAAATTTGGATGAACTTTTGAAGGTTATTAAGAGTTATTTGAAAGAAGATATTAAATATTTCGATGACGATATTTACACCGATGTATCCTTAAAGTTTTTGGTGGGGGAGATAATTAGAGAAAAAGCGCTTTGGCTTTTGCAAGATGAATTGCCACACGGAATTGCAATTGAAATAAGCCGTTTTAATGAGGATTTGCCAATATGCGAAATTGATGCTGATATAATACTAGAAAAATCCAGTCACAAATCTATCGTGATTGGCAAAAATGGTTCAATGCTAAAAGAAATTGGCACCAAGGCAAGAGCAGACATAGAAAAATTACTAGACAGACAAGTAATGTTGAAATTGTTTGTCAAAGTTAGGGAAGACTGGCGAAATTCTAATTCGTCAATTAAATCTTTGGGGTATAATTCACAGGATTTATAAAAATACATAATAGTGCATAAAAACACTCAAATAAACAACAATAATCATATACTTATTGGTAATCAATCAAAAAGTACTATCATATAATAAATTAAAAATAGGTGGGGTTTATTATGACAGAAGATTTGTGTTGGAAACTTTTTGAGAAAACTGGGAAGATTAATTATTATCTTCTCTACAAGGCACTTAAAAGGGAAAAATAATTGGAAGATATAATTGTAACGGGCATTGTTTTGAATGAATTGCAATACAAAGAAAAAGACAAATTAATAAATATTTTCACTTTGGAAATAGGCGTGGTTTCGGCTATTTTGCGTGGAGTTTCTGCGTCAAAATCAAAAATGAAATTTGCCGGACAACCATTTTGCTTTGGTCGTTTTGAATTGGTGAAATCAAATGACTTCTTCGTGGTGAAGGGGGTTGATTTGATAGATTCGTTTTTTGACGTGACCACCGACTACGATAGATATAGATATTGCAATTTTATGCTTGAGACGTGCAAGTACATTATGAAACCTAATATCATTAGTGAGAGCCTTTTTTTGAATGTTTTGAAGTCTTTGCAAGCGATTGTATATAATAATGTAAAATTGGAGCAGGTGATTTGCAAATTTGTACTAACTGCTCTAGATATTATTGGATATAGATTAAACTTTGATACTTGCGATAATTGTGGAATGAAGTTTATAGGGGACATCAAATTTGATGACTACGCTGGAACTTTTAGATGTGCTAATTGTTCTGGAGGGGATATTATTAGCAAACAATTATTCACAAACCTAAAAATATTGTCTGCAACTGATTTCGATAGAATATCCACAATTAAAATTGCAGATAACGTACTAAACCAGATGTTGGAATTGCTTATTCGCGATTTGAAAGAGCGTTTAAATACTAACTTTAAATCACTAAATAGCTAAAGCTATATAATGGATTTTTGCTTTTTTGTATAAATATAAGTCGTTTTGTATAAACATACAAAAACGGCTTTTTTCTTGAAATTTTTTGAAATAATTAATTTAAACACTTGCAAGATTGTTTCAAAAAATATATACTAAGGGTGTAGTTTTACAAATAAGGAGACAATATGCAAAAAAAATATGTTTATTTATTTAGCGAAGGAAACGCTAAAATGAGAGAACTACTTGGTGGTAAAGGTGCCAATTTGGCAGAAATGACCAATCTTGGATTGCCTGTACCTCAAGGATTTACTATTTCTACTGAAGCCTGCACTCAATACTACGAAGATGGTAGACAAATCAATGCAGAAATTCAAAAGGAAATAATGGAAAACA
>CAYPKM010000027.1:0-15337 GCA_964411325.1 uncultured Christensenella sp. | reverse complement strand
TTCGATGTGCATTTTTGATGGGAATGCACAAACCCACAACCACCTGCTCCGTAGCGCAACGCTCTATCCAATTGAGCTATGAGTGCATATTGTTTGTAATAGCATTAATATTATCAATGCTTTTTAATTTTACATCACCATTGAAATTTTGTCAATGTTTTTATTTGAAAAAAATATATTTTCATTATCACTATTTTTATTTGACAAATGTGAGCGATTTTTGTAAAACAAATGTATACTAAAATTATGATTATAGGAGACAAAAATGAAAGAAAACAAATATCAAGGAACTCAAACATTAAAGAACTTGGAGACTGCATTTGCAGGTGAAAGCCAAGCAAGAAACAAATATACTTATTTCGCATCAGTTGCCAAAAAAGAAGGTTACGAGCAAATTGCAGAAATATTCGAAAAAACAGCAAATAACGAAAAAGAACACGCAAAAATGTGGCTAAAAGAACTAAACGGAATTGGTTCTACAATAGACAATTTGAATGCTGCTGCAGATGGTGAAAACTATGAGTGGACAGATATGTACGAAGAATTTGCAAGAGTAGCAAAAGAAGAAGGCTTTGACGATTTGGCAAACAAATTTTTGGGAGTTGCACAAATAGAAAAAAGACACGAGGAAAGATATAGAAAGTTGCTAGAAAACGTAGAAACAAAGGCTGTTTTTGAAAAATCCGAAGTTAAAGTTTGGGAATGTAGAAATTGTGGGCATATTTGCGTTGGAACAAACGCTCCTGCAGTTTGCCCAGTTTGTGCACATCCACAAAGTTTCTTTGAGGTAGCAAGCGATAATTATTAATACCCGAATATCTAAAATTGACTAAACTATTAGTGTCATTTTTGGACATTTATCTCCTTATGTTAAATTTCGGTTGGCAGACCAAAATTATTTTAACATAAGGAGATATTTTTTGAGTGTTATACCTTGTCTGAGGTTTTAGAACACAAAAAAACATATAATCTGACTATGGGATGCACCCCACTGACTAGGTTATATGCTTTTTTGTTTTATTTTTTAACTACATACATAGTATCTTTTTCCAAAAGTTCGTATATGATATCTTGTTTCAAAACCTTAATATAATATGATTCTCCATTTATCTCGATAGTTACTTTGTCCCCCTTGATATCTAGCAAAGTTTTTGAAGAAGATATTGCCGTCTTGGGGTCACTGGCATCCAGTCTAATTTCTATGTCATAATTAGGGTCTGAACATTTGACGAAATAATACAAATCTGTATAAATACTAAACTTGATATTTTTGAAATATGCCTCGTTTTCTTTTGTTTCACTTTTATTTGTTTTATTTCCTCCATTAATAAAAGTAAAGCCCGCTAATTTTTCAGCATCAGTTTTGGAAGATTTGCCTAGTATTTCTGTATTTATGTTTTCGCCAACAACATATATTCCTTGTGTATAACTGCTTGGTGTCTCAAGTTGAGAAAAGTTCAATGTTGCTGGACTAGAATAAGTTTCTTTTAGATACACCTCTATAAGAATTGTATACTCGCCTGATGTTTTGTATTCAAAATCGCTTATTTGATAGTCCTTGTAACCATTAAAGACTTTTGCGTCTTCTACTTTCAAAGACCCCGATAATGTCAAAGGAAATCCTTCAACTTCTAATTCTATTCTATCTATTGTAACCGACCTAAAGTTTTGATACTTTTCCCCCTTGATAGTCATATACATATTATTTTTGTATATCCACTTTTTAGTGTTGCTATCTTCAATAGTTTCATATGAAAATAAATCTGCTACTTTGAAATAAGAGCAATTGATTTTAGCCCTATTGTCTGGCCAAAAATGATTATCCGATATTCCATAATCTTTGGTTATCCCATTATCATTTGAAATATATATTTCTACATTGATATCGTTATAAGTAATTTGTGGATTTGAACTATTGATAACAACTTTTTTGTATACCCTCAAGTCTGTTCCAGTTGATGGGTTAGGTCCTTGTTTGTGACCACTAAAGTAATAATTATCCACTTCTGGATACAAAATTGCAAGCCCTGTTTTGTAATAAGACACTTCGCCACTTGCCGAAACTCTATCCCTATCTAGAGAGAATTTTTCAAGAGACGCACTATCCATTTTCAAATAACTTTTGCCCTTGTCCGTCAAGTCTTTACTAATACTCAATTTGTATGTTTGCTTTGTTGGTATTTCAAATTCATCAGCAAGCATTCTAAAATTAATATTTTCTAGCCCAATAGATGACGAAACAACAAAATACAAATCAGTATTCAAATCCTTTTTGTCTCCTGCATCCAAAAGCACATCTGATTCTTTGTCTAGTCCCAAATAAATTTTGTATATAGCATATCTATCTTTGTGTATATCATAAGGCGAGACTTTTTTCACCGTCTTGCCATCAATAATATCCATATCTGGATTATTTTGATTGTATGTTTCATTGGTTGGAGCATACGCATCAAGCGAGAACATCTCACTATTATACTGCGACAAATTTGTATACAAATAGAATGTGTTTGGCTTTCTTTCTATATCAAAACCTTTGTCTTCTACATAATTAGGAATTGTTGTCTGAAAACTCACATCTTCTTGTAACTTTCCAAAGTAGTACAATACCTCACCCAACCCATTTTTATTGTATAAATAATCAGTATTGCCTTTGATGGACTTATTATAAGTAGCATACTCCAAAGTTCCCAAATTGCTTTTGTTTTTTTCGTTAGTAAAATGCGTAATATTGGAGTATATTGCATCATAATCTTTCTTAGAAGCATTGATATTGTGTTTCAAAACAATATAATTGCCATATTCAACAGTCGCTTTATGATTTGTAAAAGAATGCTTTTCTATAACCTCGCTATCTAAAAGCTCCAAAAACAAATCTTCCGTTTTTTCTTCTGGAATAGAAAGCACTGTGAAATTTTCCATATCCTTATCCAAAACGATATCAAATTTTAATTTTTGCATATCGGTTAAATTTATAACCACAGCAGAATCTCTTTTGATGAAATTTACTCTATATGTAATAGTTTTGTCTAGGGTGTATTCATACCCCTCTTCTACCGTTTTGTCCTCTTCAAATACAGTTTCTTGATTGGTAATTGCGTTGCCATTGATTGTAGCAGAAACTTTGGTATGGTCATAACCTTTTGGCACAGTAAAAGTAACAACTAGGTTGCCATTAAATGCTAGGTCATATGTATAGTCTTTTAAGCCCAGCCTCTCATCTGCCCCCTCGAAATGCACACTAATTTTGCTAGGACTAGGCGAGCAACAACTACTAAACAAAAAGCCACAAATAATTAGTGCAAAAAAACTTAAACAAAGCGATAATCTTTTTAATTTGTTCTTCATTTGTACTCCTTTTAATCTTTTGGGTTGTATATAGATTTCAAGATATAATATCCCCTATCTCTTTGCAAAATTTCGCAATTGCCAAACAATTCTATCATATGTTTTTTGGTAGAATCTGCACCCAAATTTTTCTTGATAACTATTGTTAGAGTGCCACCTTTTGACAAATGACTTTTGCTTCCATCCAAAAAATCAAGTAAGACTTTTTTGCCTACTTTGATAGGAGGATTTGAGACTATATGATTGTATGTTTTATTTACATTTTGCCACAAATCACTCTCAAAAATATCTCCTATTTTTTGACAATTATTTTGAGCGTTGATTTTGCATAATTTTATGGCAAGAGAATTGACATCACACATATCAATAGGCAAACTCAAAGCCTTGCTAAGTATCACCCCTATAGCACCATATCCACACGACATATCCAAAATATCGCCATCTAAATAATTCTCTCTTAGAAGGTTTTTGATAAGCACCAAACTCCCCTCATCTATTTGATTTTTGCTAAAAACATCATCGCAACTAGTAAATTTGAAAGAGATGTTGTCAAAAACAAAATCAAAAGAGAAATAATCTTTAGGCGAATGTTCTTTTGCCAAAAAATAATGACTAAAGTTGTTTTTTGATTTCATATCCATCTTTCGTATCCAATAAAATATATCCTTTAGATAGAATTTCTGCTCTAAGACTATCGGAAGTATTCCAATCTTTGTTTTTCTTTGCTTCCCATCTTTTTTCTGCCAAATCTTTGATTTCTTGGGGAATAGTTTCTTCTTCCTTTTGTTTGTCAAGACGCAAACCAAATACTTGGTCAAAATCCAAAGCAAGGTCATAAATATCTTTGCTTTTGGGCTCATTTTTAAGCATACTAAAGAGTATTCCAAGTGCAAGTGGAGTATTCAAATTTTCATTGATAGCACTCAAAAAATCTTGTCTGTATTTTTGCAAAGTCTCATTATCTATCTTGTTTTGTCCATCCTTATGTTCACTTATTAATTTCCTCAAATTATTAAGTGAACTCTGAGACGCCTTTAGACTATCAAATGTGAAGTTGATAGTTTTGGAATAATTAGAATTAAGACAAAACAACTTGTATGCAAGAGGCTCATAACCCATTTCTTTCAATTGATTGATAGTGTAGCAATTATTCAAACTCTTGCTCATTTTGCCACCATCAACCATTACAAATTCATTATGAATCCATTTGTCAACAACTTGATGACCAAAGGCACAATCATTTTGTGCAATTTCATTTTCGTGATGAATAGGCAAATGGTCTATGCCACCAGTATGAATATCAAAATGGTCACCCAAAATATCTGAACTCATTGCCGAACACTCTATATGCCAGCCCGGACAACCAACTCCCCAAGGGCTATCCCATTTCATTATGTGGTTTTCAGATACAAATTTCCACAAAGCAAAGTCAAAAGGATGCCTTTTTTGGGCATTTTCATCTATCCTTGCCACACCTATTTCATCCATATTTTTATTGCTTAATTTGCCATAATTTGCAAATTTGGAAACGTCAAAATACACGCCATCGTCTATAATGTATGTGTATCCCCTCTTTTCTAATATTTGCACAAATTCAATCATCTTTGATATATAATCTGTAGCCTTGGTTATATGTTCGGGCAAATCAACATTAAGCATTTCCAAATCTTTCAAAAAAGCCTTAGTATTCTCACTTGCTATTTCCATTGGGGTTTTGTTCAATTTCTTGGCAGACACTTCCATTTTGTCTTCACCATTATCCGAATCGCTCGTCAAATGCCCAACATCGGTTATATTCATCACACCTTTAATTTTGTAGCCATTGTATTTTATCACCCTTCTAAGAGTATCGACAAAAATATATGCACGCATATTGCCAATGTGTGGCAAAAGATAAACAGTAGGTCCGCAAGAATACATTTTTACAGTATCCCCCATTATTGGATGCAATTCTTCCATTTGCTTTGTAAGTGAATTATATAGTCTAATCATTTTTCTCTCCTCTTAAAAAATTTATGATATTACACATACTTTGTGTTATTTTTTCGTCTTTTTGAATATTTTCACTAATATTTTCTTTTAATTTTTCTTTGTAGTTTTTTAGTTCTCTTACACCCTTTTCGGTAATTCTATAAAATACATTTTTGGAATTATCCAAATTTTTGTAACTAATAATTATATTCTCGCCAATCATCCCCTTTAGCAAATTTGCTAAATTTGTTTTGGCAATGCAAAGGCTTGCAATCATATCTCCCGGGCACAAATCTTTGTTTTCTAACAAAAATAAAATTTTAGTTCTGGTAGATAGTGACAAGTTTTTGTTCAAACTATTATTTGAAAACCCATCACAAAAGGAATTAAGAAGTATTCTAAGTTCTATTAAGCCATCAACGATATCCATATCTTCTCCCAAAAAACTAATATTACTAGTTATTATATCATAACGAAAAAAACTAGGCAATTAAGTTTTCATTCAATTTACACAAAAAAACAAAAAAGTATCGCATTTTAATTTTGTTTTGGAAAAAAATATTATATAATAGTTTTGTAAATAAAAAGGAAAAATGGAGAATAACGTGAGAAAAACAAAAATAGTAGCAACTTTGGGACCAGCAACAAACAATCCCAAAGGCATCAAAAATTTAATACAAAGTGGTGCAAATGTTCTTCGTGTTAATTTTAGCCACGGCACAAAAGAAGAACATTCTGACACCATCAAACTTATAAAAAGTGTTCGCGAAGAATTAAAAACTCCTGTAGCCATAATGGTAGACACCAGAGGACCAGAGGTCAGAGTCAAAACTTTTGAAGAAGGCAGTGCGATACTTAAAAAAGGCAAATTGTTTACATTATACGGATACGCCAAGAGTGGCGACAATTATGGAGTATCTATTTCTGAGCCTAATTGCCTAAAGAACCTAAAAAAAGGCGATATCATTTTGGCAAACGACGGACTTATTAAACTAGCAGTAGTTGAAAACAAAAATTTCGAAGTAATTTGCAAAATATTGTCTGGTGGAATTTTGAGCGACAACAAAGGTCTTAATTTCAAAAATGTTCCACTTAACCTTCCCTACATTAGCGAAAAAGACAAAAGTGATTTGGTACAAGCATTCGCCGATGGCTGTGATATGATTTCGGCTAGTTTTGTCAATTGTGCAAATGACATTTTGGATTTGCGAAAACTTTTGAAAGAAAATAATTACAATTGCAAGATTATCGCCAAGATTGAGAGCCACCAAGGTATCAAGAATATCAAAGAGATTTTGAATGTTTCTGACGGCATAATGGTAGCAAGAGGAGATCTGGGTGTAGAGATAGAACAAACGAAACTTCCAAAAATCCAAATGGATTTGATATCCGACGCTGTATCTGCTGGCAAGACTGTAATAGTTGCTACCGAAATGTTAGAAAGTATGATTAATAATCCTAGACCTACTAGAGCAGAGACTGTAGATGTAGCCAACGCTGTATACAATGGAGCATCAGCCGTAATGCTTTCGGCAGAAACTGCTGTTGGCAAATTCCCAGACAGAGCCGTTAGAACAATGTCTGATATTTGCATACAAGCAGAAAAAGATATTAATTACAAAAGAATGTTCTTTGAAACAATCTTTGATAGTTACAACCTTACAGACATTTTGGGTCACAGTGCCACCAATTGTGCTTTCAAACTAGACTCAAAGGCGATAGTTTTGTACACTGCAACAGGCAAGACAGCATCTCTTATTGCAAGATACAAACCCGACTGTCCTATCATTGCCATCACCGACAATATACAGACTTATAATTATCTAAATTTGGAATGGAACGTTTTGCCTATTTATTCCAAAATTCCTAATGCAGATATTTTTGAACTTGCTTGTGTTATTGCCAAAGATGAAAAATTGGCTAAGAGTGGAGACACAATAATTGTCACCACAGGCAATACAGACACTATAAACAATGTGATGAGAATATGCACTATTGAGTAAATCATTTATATAAAACATTTGACAAAAGTAATTATTCTAGAAAAGACAAAACACATATCGCAAATTTGATATGTGTTTTTTGTTTTCTTCATAAAGCGAATCAAACTTCATAGTATCCACTTCATTTTGATATTTGTTTTTTATATCCCATACAAAGCGACACAAATAATTTTTACTTAATCGACTTGAAAAGTTTTTATTGCAATAGGTCTCCATTTGCTGTATTGACTACACGCATAATATTTACTTCTTCTCCCGTATTACTATCAATGTAAATATAGTAAGTGTAATCTTTCCAAGTACATACAAATTCATATGCAGAAATTTCGCCAACATACTTGTCTGGGATTATACAATAATTTCTTTCTTTCACCTCTAGCACACTACTCAAGTTTGATTGAGCAGAAGCAAAAGATATTGATTGCGAATATTTCCTAGTCTTATTATTAGTAGCGTAATTAGTAGCCTCCCAGCCTATTATATTTCCATTAGACAAATCCACTTTGACTTTAATCAAATCACTATAATATATTATAGAATTTTCTATCTTGGCTAGATTGACATATAGAATATTTCCCGTGACTTGTGACCACACACAATACATATTGTCTATGTTCAATTTCTTGGCAAAATTTTCGGCAATAGTAATACCCTCTTCTATTGACATACTTTTGACAGAAGAGGAAGCAAAAGAAGTGATATTTAAAAGGAAGCCACCTTGCTTGGTAATAGAAACATTAAGACCACTTTCTTTGTTTACAAAATAGTTATACACTTCAAATTTTCCATTAGCAAAACCCAAATATTTCACATCGGCTGTTTCAAAAATTTCTTTGACAATTTGCAATCCTTCATCACTACTAATTATCCCCGTTGGAAGCCCTACAATTTCTCTATTCAAAACACTATCCGAAAAGGGACCATCATATATAAGCGAAGGCACTTTTGAACTAGCACTTTCGGTATTGATTATACCTGCAGAAAAATCGTCAAATGAATTGTCATCACTGATAATTTCAAATGAAGAATCCAATCCTTGATAATAATTATTTAGGTCATATTTGATAGCAAGTATATTTGAATGAATACTACCCAATTGCTCATAATCACTTTTAGAAACGCTTTTACCCTCCAAAACACTTTCCAACAAACTGTACGAGTACCCATATATTCTGTTCAAATACTGATATGTTTGTGTCAATTTATCATAGGATATTGGCAATTCATTAATATTATCAATTGTTTTAACAATATTATTATTTAACCCCAAAAGCAAGGTTTTAAGAGATGATGAGTCGGTAGTCGCCACAATTTTGGACAAATCTATTTCCATATCATTAATATTTGAAGCAACCTCATAATAACTTTTTTTGTAATTATTTTCAAGCGAATTTTTATATGTTTTACTTGACGACTCAAAACTCAAAAACAAGCACAAAAATACAATTGTAGACGCACTCAAAACTGCAGTCAAAATATACCAAAATACATTGTTATTTTTCTTCACGTATTCACCCCTTTTTTAAATTGCAAAAATATGATCTCCATAAGTCACTACCGTTTGCCTATTAAATATCCAACTACTACTAGCAGTAGCAGGATTGTAATAATACAAACATCCATATGTTGGGTCCCACCCATTAAGAGCGTCTGTTGCAGCCTGATAACTAGCACCATCTGGCTCCAAATTTATTTGACCATCATTAACTGCCGTGAATGCCCAAGGCTGATAAATTACACCATAAATTGTATTGGGAAAATCTGGGCTAGCAACTCTATTTAGTATAACTGCACCAACAGCCACTTTGCCAATATATTCCTCACCTCTAGCCTCTGCATAAATACACTTGGCAAGCAAATACAAATCATAACTCTCCTGCTCCGTCATATTAATGCCTAAAGCACTCGCTGTCACTCCACCAACTGCACCACTTACATATATCCCATTATCTGCTTGAAAGTTTTTGATAGCAACAACAGTAGCATCATCATACACCCCATTAATTGCTCCATTATAATACCCAAGTTCGCTTAGCCTTGATTGTATCTCATACATATGAGTATCATAAGCATATGTCTTTTCTTTTGACAAAAAGCAAAAGACTGATATCATCCCCACTCCAATTATTACAACTACCGAAACAAACACCCAAATAATTCTTTTCATTCTACTTCCCAAAATATTTTTCTATCATCTCTACAATTTTACTTTTGTACTGAACTTCACCATCAGTATTATCACCAACAAAGCATAGTGGCGGATATGCTACACACCACCAATTATTGCCACTACCACTTCCCAAGTTTATAATCAATGCATCATAATACCCAGCATCAAATATCTGTCCATCATAATTTCTACTTGGAAAATATTCATTGACCACCGACGAATTGGAATCATAATCATAGCCATTATCTCTTAAAACTTTTAATGCCACATTATTGATATTATCAAGGTTGTTTTTCAAAGTTTTTTTGACATCACTTGAATTATCACACTCCTCAATCAATGGAGTAATATACTCTATAATATTATCCCTCACCACCAGTTTTATACTCTGATCCTCAACACTATTTGAATTGGCTCTAATATGTATTCTAATCACATCGTTACTTTCTGTACATCCACAAAATCCAAGAACACTAATCATAAGCAAAAAAACAATCATTATCTTTTTCACAAAGTCTACCTCCACACATTTATCTTTAGTCAATTATTCACACCATCCATCCTCAAGATAACAATTTTGTGTAAATAATTTGTCTATTTTTGTAGAAAGTATAATTGGCATTTGATATATATTTTTTGACAAAAAATATGTGTTATCTAACGATTAGACAACACATACAATCACAAGGGGTATAGTTTAATTTTTATTCGAACCCAACAAGTGTAGGATTATATATTATAATTTTTTCACCACCCTTTAGAGGCAACTCCAATTCTGGATTTTGAGATAGTATCAAATCTTCACTTACATTCATTTCTTTTGCTATATCCCAAACACTATCTTCTGGCTTGGCAATATAAATATAAAGTGAGCAATCATCTTTTTGCTTTTCTTCCCCTAGCGTCAAACTCGATATCACTTGCATTGTATTCATTCCATACATATCTACATAAACACTCAAGTCAGATGACACTTCTATTTCCTTTCCCCTCTTGCTTCTAGCACTTACATTCACCAAACATAGTGTTACTACATTTGCAATTTCTCCATCTACTTTTTGTTCTATCGAAAAAGGAATTTCTACTTGAACAGATGTAATAGCATTAGTTTCTTTTGTGTAATACACAACAGTTGCATTTGCCACACCCTCTATATTTAATTTTCCATTTTCAAGACGTGAACTTGCAAGCACTATATTATTGGTACACACTCCAAGTATTTCATCAATGAATGGTGCTGTATCTGCAATGCTTGCACTCCCACTAATAGCATCCTTGAAATTGATAGATTTGTAACCTATAATGCTATCAAAATTTTCACTAGTGATAGACAAATAATTAGTCTTGCTATATATATCATCTACCACTTGCAAATTGGTTTTGTTGAATACATATCCAGTATACACAATAGGCACAAACAAACTTACATTGGCACCACCCTCTTCTAGCATAGTTGTCACTTTGATTTCATTAAACACTATAGATATAGCACTCTGAATATACGACAAATCATTCACTCCAGATAGGGCAACATCCCAATTAAATTCAAATGAATGAAAATCAGACGCTATTTGACTCACATCTTCTCCCATCTGATAACAAACGTCTACATTCAAAAGCCCACTAACACTTGCATAGTTTTCATATGGCGTTACACTGCTTATACATACACTTGGAGTCACCATCAAAATTTTTGTAGCACTCTTCACATCAAATTCTTCAGACACATCAAACTTTTCATACGCTTTGCCTATGTATGTATCAAATTCGATGTCTTTGTGTGCAATTCCCAAATCTTCGCCATTAACATCCACTAGTACATTCACATCTTGACTTGTAATCAAGTCAATGACAGTTTCTACAATTGCCACCACCTTAATGCCATTAGATACGATATTACTGGTCACATCTATTACATTGGAAGTAAGAACAACCTCGCCATTCACCTCATTATCACTTTCAAACTTATCTTTGAATTCTGCACTATAATCAAGTGCTGACACACCAAGACTTGCATATATTGCTTGAAAGTCCACAAGTCCTACGAAATTAATATCGTTGCCAGCAACCTCACTAGACACAATTGTAGACTCGGCACTGACCGAATAAACAGTGTCAATTAATTCTTCATTTGTTGGCAATTTCAATTCGATAATTGATTGTGTAATTCCCAAATTCTTTTTGGAACTACTCACAACCTTTGTAAAATTTGGCTCAAACACCATTTCAACCCCCTGATTTTTTAATTCTGTTATAATATACTCCAAGCATTCCATCTTTATGACATTTTTGCAAAAAAAATTTTCTTCCCCCAGTCTTATTGATTTTGAAATAATAATTATTATGATATAATATATTATCAAAACTTGTATTAGGAGAAGAGAATAATGAAAGTAGTACTAATTGTTGTAGATAGTTTTGGCATTGGAGCAATGCCCGATGCGGACAAATTTGGAGATGTAGGTAGCAATACTTATCTTAATACTGCCAATGCTACAAATTTGAAATTACCAAATTTTGAAAAATTGGGACTTAACAACATTGATGGAATTGAACTATCCCATAATCCAACTATTGGAAATTTCGCTAGATTGCAAGAATCCACTTTTGCCAAAGACACCACGGCTGGGCATTATGAAATGTGTGGAATTATTATGGAACATCCATATCCAACATTCCCTAATGGCTTTGCCCCCGAACTTCTAAATTTGCTAAAAGAAAAATTGGGTGTGGAATTTTTGGCCAACGAGGTCGCATCAGGCACAGAGATTATAGAAAGACTTGGCGAGGAGCATTTAAAATCAAAGAAGCCTATAGCCTATACATCTGCCGACTCAGTCTTCCAAATTGCCACACACACAGATGTATATTCACTAGAAGAATTGTATGACTTGTGTCAAAAAGTTCGAGACATTTGTGCACCAGATACCAAATACAATTTCGGCAGAATTATTGCTAGACCTTTTGCTACAAATAGCGAAGGGAAATTTTATAGACTAGAAAATAGGAAAGATTATGCCCTAAACCCACCACAAAAAACGCTACTTGACAAACTAAAAGAAAATAATTACGACACTGTTTGTATAGGGAAAATTGAGGACATTTTCAATTTTAGAGGGATAACAGAGAGCAACCATACAAAGAATAACGAAACAGGCTTAAAAGCAATAATTGAAACAATCAAACGCAGAGATATAAACGGTCTAGTCTTTGCCAATTTGAATGACACAGATATGCTATACGGACATAGAAATAATCCTCAAGGATATGCCGACGCACTCAAAGAGATTGACGAAAACATTCCACAAATGTTAGAAAATTTGGATGAGAACGACATACTAATAATTACTGCCGATCACGGTTGCGACCCAACTACCCCTAGCACCGACCACAGTCGCGAATATACACCATTGCTAGTGTATGGCAAAAACCTAAAAAAGAATATAAACTTAGGCACAATTGCAGGATTTGACATTATCAACAAATCTATTTTGGATTTGTTCCAAATAGAAAGTCACGAAGATAATATTTTCAAAAAATTAATGTAGGAGAAAACGAAATGACAGCACACAATTCAGCAAACAAAGAACAAATAGCATCCACGGTTATAATGCCGGGCGACCCCCTTAGAAGCCAAATGATTGCCGAGAAATTTTTGGAAAATTGCACCCTTGTAAATAATGTAAGAGGCGTGCAAGGCTATACTGGATTTTACAAAGGCAAAAAAGTAACAGTAATGGCTAGTGGAATGGGAAACCCTTCTATGGGAATTTATAGCTACGAATTATACAAATTTTATGATGTAAAAAATATAATTAGAGTTGGAACTATTGGTGGATTAAAAAAAGATTTGCAATTAAAGAGCGTAATCATCACAAATCAAACTTATTCCAAAACCAATTACAACAATTTCTTTGAGAAAACAGGTGGAGGATTTGTATCCGGCTCACAAAAACTAATTTCATTAGCCCAAGAAAAAGCCAAAGAATTGCATATGCAATTCACCACTGGCAACACGCTCAATTCAGACACTTTTTATACCGACGAAAACGAAAAGAAATTGGCAACTGACAAAGATTTGCTAGGTGTAGAAATGGAATGTGCATCACTATACATCAATGCCCAAAGATTGCAAAAGGACGCCCTTACTATTTGCACCGTCTCTAATAACATAATAACAGGAGAAGAAACCTCTAGTGATGAGCGTCAAAACGCATTTTTGGATATGATAAAATTAGCATTAGAAATAGCAACAACAGAAGATATTAATGATTAATCATTTTTTACTAACAAAAATAATTTATTTAATATTCTTTCATATATGTAAATAGCCCAAAAAAACAAAGGTACTTTGTATATATTGCACCTTTGTTTTTTTATTTAACCAACAAACTTCTCAATTTAGCCCCACCAATTCATCAATAGAAATGTCAAAAAACTTGGCAAGCATAATCAGCGAATACATATTAGGCTCTCTAAGTCCATTCTCCCACAGACTTATTACCCCCTTGCTCACACCAATAGCCTTAGCCAATTCTACTTGCCCCAAGTTTCTTTCAATCCTTAATTCTTTTAAATTGTCCTTGAATTTATTCTGATATTCCATACTTTATATATTCTCACTTTTGTAAGAAAAATACTTGACATCTTACAACTGTAAGAATATAATTATAATATTAATAACAAAGGAGATAAATATATGGCATATTGTACAAAATGTGGCAAAGAAGTTCACGACGATGCTGAAATCTGTGTACATTGCGGATGTAGAATCAAAGGAGGACAAGCAAAAGTAGCCAACGATGGCAAAAATGTAGCCAGATTCTTTTTAACATTTTTCTTAGGATTTTTGGGCAGCTTTATTATCAATCATAGTGGACTTAAACCAATGGGTTGGAAATCAAGAACTTGTTCATATTTCTTTTGGGGAATGTTGACATCGGGCATTTACTCATTAGTGGCTAGTTTTTGTAATTTCTCATTCAATGCAAATGACCAATCAAACATCGGATATTTCAAAGACTAAAAGGGAAATATTCCAACTTTTTAACATTCAAATTTCTAAATATTTAGGTGCAAACAAATTCTCACTTTGCACCTTTTTGTTGTTTATTTTTCTTTCAAAAAGTTCAAGTTTTTATTGGAAACACACAATTTGTAAGACTTATTATCAATTTCCAAATTTCCTTTGAAAAATATTCTTGTTTCTTTCTTTTCATCATTTTCCATATAGCAAATATCATAAAAACTATACCCTAGTATATTGAGCAATGGATTCACGTAGAAGATATTGTTTTTGATATAAACAATCCCGATAAAAATCATTATTGCTACAAAAACACACACAAAACATACTTTGCTCAAATCAAAAGTAAGTGCTAGCAATACAAAAAGCGAAAAGTAATTGAGAAAGTGTTGGTCGGTTAAGTTTTTCTTTGAAACAACTTTTATCTCTTTATATTCTTTGTTTGCAAACTTGATTATCAAAGCAAGCCCGATAGACCCTATCAAAAGAAGTATCAAAAGGCCAATTAAAACGCAACTATTGGTAATATTAAATGACAAATTATCATTAATTATTTCCACTATTAAATTGATTAAAAACAAAATGTACATAGGCACAAATGCAGATATAAAAAGTATTATTTTTGACATATTTATATAATTGCCCAAAGCACTCAAAAAATACACGCCCAAAAAGCATTTAATTTTCTCACAAATAATTTTTGTGAAATTTAGTTGGCTTATAATACTTTACAAAACGGATAAAATTTGTTAGAATACAAATGTTTTTTGGAGACGTACCGAAGTGGTCGTACCGGGACGCACTCGAAATGCGTTTGTCGAG
>CAYPKM010000026.1:0-15479 GCA_964411325.1 uncultured Christensenella sp. | reverse complement strand
TTCATAGATTTCAAAACTTCCATCTTCAAATCTTCAATATTGTATTCTTGTTGAATTTCTTTGTGAAGAATTGGTATTTTAACTTCCTTTAAAACACTCGTTACATTGTCGTCAAATTTTTTTAGTTGTTGTGCAACTGGGCTTGCTTCGTACAAATCTATGACAAGCACAGGTTTCATTCCTTTTCTTAGGAAAATACAAATATCCACATATTTGTCCATTACACTTTTGTAGTCAACTAAGTTGCCTTTTGGTTCTATCAATTTGGAAACTCCAACATTCGGAAAGGATATGCAATCTCTTGGCAATGCTTTGTGTAGGGCGTTCAAGAAAATCATTTCCTTTTCTGAGCAATAATTCTCTTTTAGTTTAACTTGTGGTGTTGTGTTCTTTTTTGGTGCTATATCTAGTGGTCGATTAAATTTCTTTTTGACAGCCCTATATATGAATACGCACGCAACAATCCCCAAAGCAAAAATTACTAGTGGCAAAACAACTTCTGTGAATGTAGATAATAATAAATTCATATTTTCACCTCGTACATATATATTTTACTATATTTATGACACTTTGTAAATACTCAATTTTACTAAATCTATTGCCTTTAGCATTTGTACTAAATTTTGTTTTTTTTTAATTAATCACTAATTTAGATATTTTCTATTTGCCAATCAATTGGTTCTTTTCCTAGGTTTTTCAAAATTTCATTGCATTTGCTAAAATGCTTACATCCAAACCATCCACCTTGATTGGCACTCATAGGGCTTGGGTGAACTGCTGTGAGTACATAGTGTTTGTTTTGATTAATATTCTTCCCCAATGCTTTTGCATTTCCTCCCCACAAAAGAAATATTACAGGGTCGTCTCTATCGTTTAGTAGATTTACAATCTTTGTGGTAATTCTTTCCCAGCCACGACCTTTGTGACTATTAGGCTTATTTTGTTCAACTGTTAGTACACTATTCAAAAGCAATACGCCTTGCTTTGCCCACTTGGTTAAATTTCCATTATTTGGAATATAACAGCCCAAATCTGCTTTTAGTTCTTTAAAAATATTTTGAAGTGATGGTGGAATGGCAATGTCCTTTTCTACCGAAAAAGATAAACCGTGTGCTTGGTTGGGATTGTGATAGGGGTCTTGTCCTATTATTACTACTTTTACATCTTGAAATTTAACCAAATTCAAAGCGTTAAAGACATTTTCTGGCTTGGGGTATATTGTTTTTGTGGAATATTCATTATTTAACCACAATTCCAAATTTTGATATTCTTTGCTTTCAAACTCATCTTGGAGTTTTTCGTACCAATTTTTCTTGATTACAAACATTGTTTTTCCCTTTTAATTATAATTGTTTTTTTAATTATACTAAATTTTTGTTTTCATTCCAATGTATTTTGACTGTGTTTTTGAAAAATACAGATATTTGCAAATTTTATTTGTTTTGATAACTGATTTTAGTATATAATAAATAAAAAAAGAAATGAGAAATTTGGTTAAAATGTGTCAAAAACAGTTTGATATGTATTTCTTTTTTTAGTTCGAGAGGTTTTGTTATGGAAATTTTAGTTGCTCCAAAATTAAAAAAATACAAGAAGATTGGTCTTGCTTTGGGTGGTGGAGGAGCCCGAGGATTTGCTCTAATTGGTGCTATTCGTGCTTTTGAAGAGGAAAATATTAGGTTCGATTACATTTCTGGCACTTCAATAGGTTCGGTTGTGGGTGCTATGATGGCTTATGGCGTTACAAGTGCTCAAATGGAAGAAATTGCGACAAAAATCAAAGTAAAAGATATTAGAACAAGCAAGATTCCTTTTGTCCCAAGTTCAACTGAGGCTTTGGAGAAGATTGTTATAAATGCAATTGGGGATATTAATGTAGAAGATTTGAAGACTCCATTTTGTGCAGTGGCTGTTGATATGGTTTCGGGCAATGAAGTAGATATTACAAAGGGAAGGCTTTGCAAAGCACTTGCCGGCAGTTGCGCCGTGCCTACTGTATTTAATGCTGTGGCTTTTGAAGATAAAATACTCTTTGATGGAGGCTTGCAAAATACCATTCCTGCAGATGTTTTGCGAAAATTAGGCTGTGATGCTGTAATATCTATAGATATTAATTCTACTAGAGGCAATGGAACTAAGTCTACCAAATATCTTGACTTGCTTATGGCGAGTATCGACGTAATGATGAAAAGTAATGCTATCAAAGGATATCTAAATTCTGATATAATTATCAAACCAGATTTAAAGCGTTTTAGTGCTTCAAAAACAGATGGAATGATGGAAATGATAGAAGAGGGATACAAGGCAACAAAAGCAATGATGCCTCAAATAAAAGAGATATTCAAAAAGAAGAAATTGAAAAAACATTGGTGGAGTTGGAGAAGATATAAAGTATGAATAAGTACGAAATAAAGCGAGACAAAAAGGTAAACTTTTTGCTAGTAACATTGCTTTTTCTAGTGCTTCTTTCTGGGTTTTTCTACAAAAGGTTTGAGATTTGGCTGTATCTAAAACCGGATATTTCAAAGACAAATAGTACGCAAATTCACTTTATAGATGTAGGACAAGGAGATGCTATTGCCATTAATTTTCCTAATGGCAAAGTAATGCTTGTAGATAGTGGAACAAAAGAATATGAAAAGAAATTTGCCAATTATCTAGATAATATGGTGCTCAAAGGAAAGAAGAAAATTGACTATGTATTATTAACTCATCCAGACATAGACCATAGTGGCAATATGAAATACATAATAGATAATTATTCAATAGGCACATTTTTGCGTCCAGAAATATATGAATATTATGAGAGAAAGACTCCATATTGTACCAATGAAGTTTATAGAGATATGCTTCAAAGTTTGCTTAAATATAATGTTGAAACAAAATTTGTAAGTGATTACTTTTGGCAAGAGGGTAGTGCCAAAATAAATATTTTGACAATTGAGAAAGATGAATATTCGTATTCGACCAACGAGTATTCGCCTATTATAGTTATAGAAGATAATGGGAGAAAAGCATTGCTTAGTGGTGATATTACAGAAGATATCGAAGAAAAAATGATAGATAAGTTTGCAGATACAGGCATTTTGGATGTGGATATTCTCAAACTCGCTCATCACGGAAGCAAATATTCAAATAGTGTCAAGTTTTTGAATGTAACTTCTCCACAATATGTTGTAGCAAGTGTGGGAGTAAATACATATGGTCATCCAGCAAATGAAACTTTGCAGAGAATCTTGGATTATGACAAGGTGAATAGTACACAAGTATATAATAATTTCTTAACTACTAAAAATAGTGGAAATATTATATATTCTTTGGATACTTTTGTAAATGTGGATACTATCAAAAATATTGATGATTACAATTTTGTTAGTTATTTTGTGTTTGTTGCTATTGCTAGTGTTTTCCTTATTTATTACATTGTATTGCCATATTTGCAAGTATTTAACAAAAAGAAACGCTTCAATAAACAAAACAACAAATATATCCTTTATAAAAATCAAGAAAAAAGTATGCAAAAAAATAATTAATGAAGTTTTGAAATATTTTTAGCAAATATTATTGTAAAACTTGTAAAATTATTGTAAAATTACTATAGAATACTTTGTTTATTTCAAAAAGTGACAAAGTTGAGTATAGATTGTTTCAAGATGCAAAAGTTTATTTTGAAAATATCAACAATCTTGCGAGGGGGTATTAATGTCAAAAGCAAACATTTGCCTAATTGGTTTGTCAAATCAATTTGTCGATAAAAATGCATTGTTGCTATCCAAAAAATTGGATATGTTCTATGCTAATGCTAGTGAGATAATACAGTTTGAATTGTTTGATATCAAAAAAATGGAAGAAACTTGTGGCAAAGAGTATTTAGAAAAGAAAGAATCGTCTATTATTAGAAGAATTTGCTCTTATGAAAATACGATTACAAATATTGAATATTTTTACTTGAATAATGACGATAATTATAATTTTATTAGTGATAATTGTTTGATTATATATTTGCGTTTGAATCAAAAACAATACAATGAAGAGATGAAAAAAGAAGATTTGTCCAAATCTGCTATGTCACTGAATATTGATTTGTATCAAGATAGAGACTTTGTTTGTTCAAAAAAGGCAGACATAGTGGTGGATTGTAGTATATGTAGTGAAGAAGAATTGATAGATGTAATATTGCAAAGAATGATTGCATTCTACGAAAAATAGGGGAATTTAATATGAAAATGGATAATAAGAATGTTAATAATTTGAGAATTTTGGCTGTGGATATGATAGAAAATGCTAGTAGTGGGCATCCCGGCATTGCTTTAAGCTCTGCACCAACTCTTTATTCGCTATATTCCAAGGTTATTAACGTGAATCCAGAAGAACCAGATAATATCTTTAGAGATAGATTTGTAATGTCTGCCGGTCACGGAAGTAGTATTTTGTATGCTACTCTACACGCATTTGGCTACAAAATATCTATGGAAGATTTGAAAAACTTTCGAAAATTAGATAGTATTACTCCCGGTCATCCTGAATACAAAGTCGTTCCCGGTGTTGATGCTACTACTGGGCCTTTGGGTCAAGGCGTTGCTACAGCTGTAGGGCTTGCTATTGGTCAAAAGATTATGGCTAGCAAGTTTAATAAACCAGATTTGACGCTATTTGATAATTACACATATGTCTTGGTTGGAGAGGGGTGTTTGATGGAAGGTGTCAGTTACGAGGCTCTAAGCCTTGCAGGCACGCTAAAATTAAACAAATTAATTGTTTTGTACGATTGTAATAAAGTTACCCTTGATAGCGATATTTCGGGCGTTATGGAGCAAAATACGTTGGAATATATGCGTTCACTTGGATTTAATACAATAGAGGTGGCAGATGGCAATGACGTTGAGCAAATAACGCAAGCAATGCTTGTTGCCAAAAAGAGCAAAGACAAGCCTTCCTTTATTCAAATTAATACAAAAATAGGCTTTGGGAGCGTTTTGGAAGGAAGTAACAAATCGCACGGACAAGTTTTGGGAAAAGACAATGTCAAATTGCTTCGTGAAAAATTGGATGTGCACACCGAGCCTTTTGAATTGGACAAAGATGTTGCTAGAGATTTTGTATTTTTACGCAAGAGATTCGAGACTTTCAAAAAATCAATTAAAGACAAATTGAAAGCATATAGTCGTGCATATCCCGGTGATAACAAACTATTAAAAGAATGTTTGAAAAAAGACTTTTCAAATGCTCAAATGTTTGTTAATGATATAGAGATAACCAAAGATTTGTCGGGCAGAGATATGGGGAGCAAGACTTTGCAAGAATTGTGCTTGGCATATCACAATATTATAGTGTCGTCTGCCGACTTGAGTTCTAGTACAAAGACAAACTACTTGTCTTCTGGCGCGATTAATGATAATTTTGCTAATAGAAACCTAAAGATGGGCATTAGGGAATTTGCTATGGGGTGCATTAGTAATGGACTTGCATTGTATGGTGGAATAGTTCCAATAGATAGTACCTTTTTATCATTTAGCGATTATATGAAAGCGTCGCTTAGACTTAGAGCAATTATGGGTCTAAAGGGGATATCTATATTTACTCACGATAGCATAGCAGTAGGCGAGGATGGCCCTACCCATCAGCCTTGTGAGCAAATTTGGACACTTAGAGCCATTCCTAATATGTATACCTTTAGACCTGCTAGCCTAAAAGAAGTGGAAATGTCTTATTGTATGGCTTTGCAATTAGATAGCCCTTGTAATATCATTCTATCTCGTCAAACATTAAGCAATTTTGATAGCGATATTAATGATATCAAAATGGGTGGATATATACTCTCTAGAGAAGAGAAAGGCGAATTAAACGGCGTTATTATTGCTACTGGTAGCGAAGTGTCTTTGGCTATGTCTGTCAAAAGGTTACTAGCAGATAAAGGATACAATATTAGAGTAGTGTCTATGCCTTGTGTAGAACTTTTTGACAAACAATCGGATAGATACAAAAATAGCGTAATACCAGAGAATATGAAATCGATATTTACAATTGAAGCAGGTAGTACAATTGGTTGGTACAAGTATGCAGGCAAATATGGCAAATGTTTCGGTGTGGATGACTTTGGGGCAAGTGCAAAGCCAGATGAATTGTATCGCAAATTTGGACTAAATGATATGGCTATAGCCAAAGAAATGGCAAGTATTATCAAGAGAAATAGAGACAAAGAATTATCGGTAATTTAAGTTTCTTTTGTAGAAATATTTGGTCTAAAAAATATTTGAAAAATAATTAAGTTTTGAGAATAAATTAAAAATAATTATGCAATATACTATTGTAATGAACATATAAATGTATAGGTTTATAAGTCAACATTACACTTGGTAGCGAGATTTTGATTGTACTTCATATCTTGCGATTCCAAAATAGTGGTAATTAAAAGTTACCAAATTTAGAGTGCAAATATTGCACAAAAAAGCACCTATGATAGGTGCTTTTTTTGCATTTTGCATAATACTTGATAATATACTTTGCAAAATGATATTTATACTCTTGTATTACATTATTAAAAGTCGCATTTCTCTGCCAAATTTTTGTAATGATTGTATGTGTCTGTAGCATTCTTTTTGGCTTCTGCGAATAATTCCTCTGCCAATTCTTCGTCTTTGGCAAGTAGAGATTTGTATCTAGTTTCGCCTTTTAAGAAGTCTTCATATTCAAGAGTAGGCTCTTTGCTATCTAGTACAAATGGATTTTTGCCTTGCTCTTTTAGTAGTGGATTGTATCTATACAAATGCCAGTAACCACTTTGAACAGCCTTTTTCTCTTCTAATTGGCTATTCTCCATTTTGATACCGTGATTGATACAAGGAGCGTATGCGATAATTAGAGATACTCCATTATAACTCTCTGCTTCTTCAATTGCTTTTAGGAATTGATTCATATCTGCGCCCATAGCAACTTTGGCTACATATACATTTTTGTATTGAGCAGCAATCATTCCCAAATCTTTTTTGTTTGTACGTTTGCCGTCGCTTGCAAATTTGGCGATAGCACCCATTGGAGTGGACTTGCTTGCTTGACCACCTGTATTACTATATACTTCGGTATCTAGTACCAAAATGTTGATATTTTCGCCACTAGCAAGTATGTGGTCTAAGCCACCGTAACCAATGTCATATGCCCAGCCGTCTCCACCAACAATCCATACAGATTGATTTGAGAAGTTGTTTTTTGCATTGATAATCGCTTGCTTTGTGCATTTCAAATCGTCTTCTACTTCGATAGTACTTAGTTTGTTTATAATGCTCTCTGCTAGTTCTCTTTGACGGTCAACATTTTCACAAGACAAATATTCTTCGATATCTTCATTTAGTTTGTCATCAAGATTTTTGTCATAGATGGTATTTAGGTTGGATTTCAAATTGTTTTGTTGAATGGTATGACCGATTTCTATTCCATATCCGAATTCGGCATTGTCTTCAAACAAACTATTTGCCCAAGCAATTCCGTGACCTTTTTCATCTTTTACATAAGGGCAAGTAGGGGAAGAGCCACCATAAATACTGCTACATCCAGTAGCGTTGGCTATTACCATTCTATCGCCAAACATTTGGCTGATAACTTTTAGGTATGGAGTTTCGCCACAACCAGCACAAGCACCACTAAACTCAAAGTAAGGCATTCTGTATTGACTACCTTTGACAGTATTAGGCTTGAATACTCCACTAGGCTCGTTTGGAATGGAATTAACAAATTCATAATTTGTATTCTCTTTTTCCATTAAATTTGTTGCTTCTTGCATCTCTATTGCCTTTTCTTTGGCAGGGCAAACACTAGCACAAACTCCGCATCCAGTACAATCTTTGCTACTTACTTGCATTACAAATTTCAAGTCTTTTTCTGCCATTGCGTTGGCTGATTTGAAATCTTCTGGAGCATTTTCTAGATTTTCAGGTTTAACAAGGTGTGGTCTGATGGCTGCGTGTGGACATACAAATGCACACATATTACATTGAATACATTTCTCACTATTCCAGCAAGGAAGGTGAGTTGCAACTCCTCTCTTTTCCAACTTGGCTGTATTGGTAGGAACAATGCCTCTAGGGTCAAATGCTGATACTGGCAAATCGTTGCCTTCTAGTCGGGATATTGGTTTAATGATTTTTTCGTAATATTCTTGTTCGGAATTATTATCAAATACTTTCTCCAATTCTTCCAAATTTGCCCAACTTTCTGGGTAATTAACTTCGATTATATTATTGACGCCACTATCTATTGCTTTGAAATTCATATCAAGAATTGCTTGACCTTTGCTTCCATAACTCTTTTCGGCATATTTTTTCATTTCGCTTACAGCGACTTCGCTAGGGATGATATTAATTAATTTGAAGAATGCTGATTGCATAACCAAATTAATTTTGTTGCCAAGACCAATTTCTCCAGCAATCTTGTCTGCGTCTATTGTATAAAATTTAATGTGTTTGCTAGCGATTTCTTTTTTCATTCTATTTGGAAGCATTGTTTCCAAATCTTCTAGGTTCCAGCCGGTATTTAGAAGTAGGGTGCCATTCTCTTTGACGTTGTTTAGTAGATTGTATTTGCTTACATATGTTTCTTTGTGAACGGCGACAAAGTCGATATTGTCTAGTAGATAAGCCTCATTAATTTTGTTTTTGCCAAATCTCAAGTGGCTAATTGTAGCACTGCCACTCTTTTTGCTATCATATTCGAAATATGCTTGTCCATTAAGGTCGGTATTATTGCCAATGATTTTGATTGAACTTTTGTTGGCACTTACAGTTCCGTCACCACCAAACCCATAGAATTTGCAAGCAGTAACGCTTTCATCGCTAGGGAATATTTTGTGAATTAAAGGTAGGCTTGTATTTGTCAAATCATCATTGATACCAACTGTGAAGTGGTTCTTTGGAGTGTTTGAAGAAAGGTTTTCGTATACGGCATTAACCATTGTAGGGGTGAATTCTTTGGAACCTAATCCATATCTTCCTCCAAATACTGATACTTGTTTGCCGTGTTCGGCTAGGGCACATACAACATCTTTGTATAGAGGTTCGCCACTAGCACCCGGTTCTTTTGTTCTGTCTAATACAGCAATATTTTTGACATTCTTTGGTAATGCGTTTACAAATGCTGTTGTGTCAAAAGGTCTATAAAGTCTAACAACGACTACGCCTACTTTTTGACCACATTTCTCGTTTAGATATCTTACAGTTTCTTCGGTAGTTGTGGCACCACTGCCCATAATAACAATGATGTTTTCTGCATCTTCTGCACCATAATAATCAAATAAGTGATATTGTCTACCTGTGATTTGGGCTACTTTGTTCATATAATCTTGAACAATAGCAGGTGTTTTGTCGTAATAGGAATTGGCTGTCTCTCTATTTTGGAAATAGATATCTGGATTTTGGGCAGTTCCTTGTTGGTGTGGGGTATTTGAATTCAAGGCACGGTCTTTGAATTCTTTGATTTTGTCATAAGGCACTAGGTGTTTGATAGAATCAATGTCTATTTCTTCTATAGTATTAATCTCGTGACTAGTTCTAAATCCATCAAAGAAGTGTACAAAAGGTACGCTTGCTTGTAATGTGGACAAGTGGGATATAAGAGCCATATCCATTGCTTCTTGTACACTTCCTGCACAAAGCATAGCCCAGCCAGTTTGTCTAACACTCATTACGTCTGAGTGGTCACCAAATATAGATAGTGCGTGAGTAGCCAATGCTCTAGCACTTACGTGCATTACGCAAGGGGTTAGTTCTCCTGCAATTTTGTACATATTCGGTATCATTAGTAGTAATCCTTGGCTAGCAGTAAATGTGGTAGTCAAAGCACCAGAACACAAACTGCCGTGCAAAGCACCACTTGCACCACCTTCTGATTGCATTTCTACAACCTTAACTTTGTGTCCAAAAATGTTTGTTTTGTTATCACTTGCCCAGCTATCGCAAAGTTCTGCCATAGTACTACTAGGAGTGATAGGGTAAATTGTTGCAACTTCGCTCATTTGATAAGCAATGGTTGCAGCGGCGGTATTTCCATCAATGGTTATTTTTTTCACTTTTATTCTCTCCTTCCAAAACTAATAGTTTACAAAAATAATTTTATAACAACTACAAACTTTAGTCAAATATTTGGAGTACAATGCAATTAATTTGGCTAGAAACAATTGAATATTTTTGTTAAATATATTAAAATTGTAGTGGAGAATGAGATATTGTAAATATAATAGACGAAATATCAAAGGTGAGTGTAAGTGAGATATATTTGTAAAATAAGTTATTCGGGACTTAATTATTCTGGGTTTCAAAGGCAACCAGACAAGATAACTATTCAAGAAACATTGGAAACAGCATTGAGTACTGTTTGCAAAGAAGATATAAAGGTAACGGCTAGTGGCAGGACGGATGCTGGAGTGTCTGCATTGTGCCAAGTATGTCATTTTGATGTGTCATATGAAATTGTGCCAAACAAAGTTTTGAGTTATGCCAATTCACTTTTGCCAAAAGATATAAGGATTTTGGATTTGAGGCATACAGACGAGTCTTTTAATGCTAGATTTTCGGCTAAAAGGAAAACATATGAATATTATTTTTATTGTGGGATGGAAAATGCTGTATACGAAGACTTTGCGGTGCATATAGCCAAAGATATTGATATTGACGGAATGATAAGTGCTTGCAAGTATATAGTGGGAGAACACGACTTTGGAAGCTTTTGTGCAAGCAATACGGATGTGGTGGATAAAACTAGGCTGGTGTATGAGTGTAATATAGAATGTGTGAATGATAATCTCTACAAACTGGTGATTTGTGGTAATGGATTTTTGTACAATATGGTAAGGATTATTATGGGAACACTGGTGTCTGTGGGATTAAAGAAAATTAAAAGTGAGAATGTGAAAGATATTATAGAAAAAAAAGATAGGATGTTTGCTGGCAAAACAATGCCGTCAAAAGGCTTAATTCTTAAAAATGTTGAATACTAATTACTGAATTGATTGACTACTTTGGGCTAATTTGTTATTCTATTTAAAAATAAAGAGGATTATATGAAAGCAGGTATTAAATTTTTTTGGGTTAAAATACTAGTTGCTGTATTGGTAATAGTTGTAGTAGCCTTTGGTGTATGGGCTTTCTTTTTTAGGGAAAAGGATGAGGTTGTAGCATACAACAAAACTTGTGAATTAATTGAATATAAAGAGTCTACCGGAATTAAGGAAAAATTGAAGGAATTGCAATCAAATAATAGCTTTGGCGAGGGTGATAGTTTACATTTGATAGATGAGTCTACAGAGACTAGTCAGAGTATTCTTGATCTTAGAAAGATTATGTTTTCTAAGGAAGTGATTGTTATTTATGATGAGGGCGGTACTATTACTTGCTATTATGATAGTTATTATGTAATAGAGTCTCAATTAGATGAAATGATAGAAAAAATTGTACCTATTATCAAACAATCTAATGGTAACACTAAGCTTAATAGACAATTGAGGAGTTCTGTCAGTAATTATATATCCAATATTCGACAATTGAGTAGTGCTATTGATATCTTGAATGATTGTCAAAAGACTATTTCGGGCAATGAGACAGAAATGTCTGTTTTGTATGGAAATTATAATAGTGTACGTCAGAAATATAGACGATGTCTAAAATATTCTTCTCAATTAATTATGGATGTGTTTGATATTATCAAGAATAATTATGGAAGTATCAAATTTGATACCAGTCTAGCATTGATGGATAGTTTTGCTAGAAGTGTGAATGTGATGTGTACAGAAGAGATAGACAAGACGGAACATTACAGAGCTTATGATGCCTATTTGATTAGTGAAAAATATTATAAAGTGGAAAATAATGTTTCTATTTTTGAAGACGATTATAATGAATTGGATTTCTTAAAGCATTATAATAATCTATTCAATAATTATATTTCTATGCTAAACAAAGCACATAGCAAGCCAAACTTAAACAAAACTAAGATGGCGGTAAGACAAGATTTGAGCGATATTCTAATAGAAGCACAAGAATCTCTTGTGTATGTATTGAATGTTTTGGGGTATTAAGAGGTGATATTATGAAGAAGTTTTGGTGTTTATTAATATTGCCAATTGTGGCTTTTATGTGTTTGACTGCTTGTGGAAGTGACAAGAATTATAAAGATATAGAAGATTTGTATTCTCAAATTACTGGGATTTGTGTAGAAGAAGACAATAATCAATTCTTTAGCAATGAATCTAAGCCTAGAACGTTGACTATTAAATATGCTGAAGATGTGGAGAATGCTATAGCTAATACGTCTCCAGTCACTAAATTACAAAAGAAATATGTTGTTCTTGGCTATCAACAAAAAATATTAAATCTTATTTATAATTATTACGAGAATAATTATGAGAATTTTTACAAAGAATTGTCTAGTGCCAAGTTTGAAAAGAAAGACATAAGTAATTTGTATAAAAAAGAAGAGTCATTAAAAAATTGTTTGACAGATTTCAAATCAAAATACAATAATTTTTGCGATGTAACTGCAGATGGTGTGGCAACTATTATGGAATTTGATTTGATTAATTATTCTTACGAATTAAACAAGGTGATTGAATCTTCTTTGGACTTTATGTATCAATTTGCTTTTGTTAATGAAAAATACTGTGCACAAATGCCTAATTCGCAAGATATTACAACATTTAATGCCGAAAAATTGCAATTGTGCATAGACAAAACATATTTGGATATAGCAAACATTGTTTATTTGAATAATTTTAAGGCATTCAATTATTCTGTTGGTAGCAGGGGAATTAGTGATATGGATGCGATTATTCAAAGTACAAACAAATATGTGATTATAGGAGATTTGCAAGAGTGTAAGAGTCTTTCGGCGACTATATTGTTGGGGTTAGACAGAGATAGTGATACTTATGAATCGGTATCCAAGTTAATTGGAGATTATTTGTATTCGTATGAGGTTTTCTTGCAAAGATATGATAATTACAAGTGTATTTATGATTCTGAAGATGTTTATACTGCTACTCAATACAAATTTGGCTTGGTTGATGGTGTGGATTATGATAGTTATTTGCATACGCTATCCAAGTCTTCTCAAGCTAGTCTAGTCTTTATGGATGATTTCGTCGTAGAAACATACAAAGAAGTGCTAAGCAACTTGAGTTTATTAATTAATTAAAAAAGAGGAAAAATATGGACTATAATAAATTAGCAAATTTGCTATACCCTGATGTTGAATATGATATTAATTATTATTTTTCGAAATATCCAAGTAGAATGCTTTTGAAAGATGCTGTTGTTACTAGATTTGCTCCAAGTCCTACAGGATATTTGCATATAGGTGGTTTGTTTCAGTGTGTTATGCATGAAATGCTTGCAAAAAATGAAAGTAGCGTCTTTTATATGAGACTAGAAGATACTGACCAAAAAAGAGAAATTGACGATGCAGGTGTTTCGCTTTTTGATACTCTTAGCAAGTTTGAAATCGAACCTACAGAAGGTTATAGGGGAAGATTTGGACAAAAGGGCAAATATGCACCTTATATCCAAAGCGAAAGAGTGGATATTTACAAATCTTTCGCTAAGTATTTGGTTTCCAAAGGTGGGGCGTTCCCTTGTTTCTGCAATAAATTTGAAGACAAAGAAGATATTGTCGCCAAGCGTGAATTGGAAATAGAAGAGAATAATGATACAATTGATCACGACCCTTGTAGAGATTTGCCTTTGGAGGATGTAGAAGAAAATCTTTCGATGGGCAAGCCTTTTGCACTAAGGCTTTTGTCTACGGGCAATCCAGATAAGTCTTTTGAAGTAACAGATTTGATTAAAGGGAAAAGAGAGATTAGAGAAAACGGCAAGGATATAGTGCTTATCAAAAGTAATGGTATACCTGTATACGCTTTTGCTCACGCTGTTGATGATACATTGATGGGTACAACATTGATTGCTCGTGGTGAAGAATGGTATCAATCGGTTGCAAGTCATATTGAATTGTTTAATAAGTTTGGCTTTAATCCTATACCATATGCTCATACTCCTACTATATGCAAAATTGATGATGGCAAAAAGCGAAAACTAAGCAAGAGAAAAGACCCGGAGGCTAATTGCAAGTGGTATCTACAAGACGGATATCCTGTAATTGCAGTCAAGGAATATCTTTTGAATCTACTAAATAGTGACTTTGAGGAATGGAGAAAGAAAAATCCTACTCTTGATTATCATCAATTTCCATTTGCTTTGAGTAAGGTTGGTTCTGGAAATCCAATGTTTGATATCTTGAAATTGAATGATGTATCCAAAGAATATATTGCTAGATTAAATGCTGAAGAAGTTTACAAACAAATACTTACTTGGGCAGATGAATATGATACAGAGTTTGCAGAGACTTTGAGGAGTAGGGAAGATTACTCCAAGAATGTTTTTGCTATAGAGAGAGGTGGTATTAAGCCTAGAAAAGATATATTCAAATGGTCTATGGTAAAAGATTATTACAATTATATGTTTGAAGATTTCAAGACTATTCAATTGGATTTTTCAACTGTTACATCTATAGACAATGAATTATCATGCAAAATATTGCAAACTTATATTGTTTTGTTTGAGGCTAATTTGGAGAAAGATGAGTGGTTCGCAAGAGTAAAAAAGTTGGCTGAGAATAATAATTTTTGTTTAGATAATAAATTGTATAAGCAAGACCCATCCAAATATAACGGAAATTTGGCTGGCTTGTGTAATATTATAAGATACGCGTTTACTGGCAAGACTAATACTCCAGATTTATTTGCTATATGTTGTGTTTTGGGAAAACAAGAATTATACAATAGACTTAATATTATAAAATCAAAACTTAATGTATAATTATACATTTCTAAACTCTATTTAAAATTTTTATTTGTAGGGTTTTGTATTTAAGAATATTGGATAAGAAGAAAATAAAAAGGCAAATCAGAAAATGATTTGTCTTTTGTATTATCTTTGATGATTATATGTTTTATCTTTTTTTAAACTTGTAAGAAGAGATATTGGGATTGGAAAACAAGTGAGAATTAATAATTTAAAAAGGACTGTATTTGTTTTATGATTTTTAATTTAAAATTTTTAAAAAATATTGTCTAAAATTATTGACAATGAGATAACTATTTGATATTATATTAGAGTTATCTATGAAGATATGTGGGGGTATAGCTCAGTTGGCTAGAGCACCTGCCTTGCAAGCAGGGGGTCAAGAGTTCGAGTCTCTTTATCTCCACCACTTTTATAGAGATGTAGCTCAGCAGGTTAGAGCACCACCCTGATAAGGTGGGGGTCGGTGGTTCGAGTCCACTCATCTCTACCATAAACTATATCTGACATTAGTCAGATTTTTTTATTTTTCCCCCCACCTTCGCATTGCTTTTGGCAATGCGGTGTTGTGAAACAACACATCAGGGTGGTCACCCTGTATACATAGTATTGCCAAACTTGTTTTGGCATAAGTGGGGG
>CAYPKM010000025.1:3975-15767 GCA_964411325.1 uncultured Christensenella sp. | reverse complement strand
AAAAAAACTCATTCATCAATTTTTGAATGAGTTTTTTGTTTGTTAGAATATTTTCCCCACATATTGGACATTATCAAAGATAAACAATACAAGGAGAAATATATATGAACAAAATTAACCCTTTCTACGAAAAGAAAGCCATACCTATTGACAAATTCATAAGTGTAGATGATTATTTTCCTATACCTTATGACAAAAACACAACGTCACCATATACAAAGACAAGGATAATACTACTCAATGGTGCTGAGTTTGAGCAGAACTGGTTTCTACATTCTTTCTCAAGAAATTGCAACAACAACGACCTTAGACGCGAAATTGCACTTGTAAGAAGACACGAACAGCAACAGCAAAAAATCATTTCTGGTTTGAAACCCATAGACGAAAGCGATTTGGAAACAACCATCGGATATGAACAATTGGCAATAGACCTAACAGCCATACTTGCCAAGCACACCCAAAACGATTACGTCAAGGACGCACTAAATTTCGCTCTACTAGAAGACTTTGACCATCTATATAGATTTGCCAATCTTCTAGGAATGGAACAAGGAATTGATGCCAACACGCTCACTGGAGGATATACGGAGATAACTCCGGGAAGACCAACAATAGCGGAGCCTAGACACCCATTTGACGAAATCAATAGACATATATCCAAAGAAATTGAAGACCCATTCACCAAACTAGTTGTAAGTATAATCACCGCAGGTGAGCAACAAACAATGAATTATTATATGAATATTGCAGGATTTCATCCCAGCGAGATTGGTAGGAAATTGTATTCTGAAATAGCACTAATAGAAGAACAGCACGTCACCGAATATGGAAGTCTAATGGACACAACTTGTTCGTGGCTAGAAAATTGGCTTATGCACGAATACACCGAGTGTTATCTATACTATTCTTGCTACGAAGACGAAAGCAACTCACATATCAAAGATATATTTTATACCCACTATTTGCAAGAATGTGGACATTTGCAATATGTAGCAGACTTGCTTTTGAAATACGAAGGCAAGCCTTGGCAAGCGGTATACACTTGTGGCGGAGACTTTCCTGAGTTGCTACACTTTGAAAGCAACATAGACTACATTCGCGACGTACTATCCCAAACAATTAATTACACTAGGCACAACGAAGCATATTGCACTCTTGACCAATTGTCCGACAAAAGCAACTACTTCAAATATCAAAAAATGAATATCAAAAAGCCCGACAAATTGCCTAGCCATTTAGTCATTGAAGAACATATCAAAAAGTTTGGGAATGATTACCGATTTGAGACCAAGAAAAACCCTGTACCCGAATTACAAGACAGACAAAAAGATAATACAGCTGTTGGCAGAAAGTGAGGATATTTTGTCAGAAATGGCATACAAAAAGACATATTAGTTGATTTGTTTGACTTCTATTATAAACACCGACATCTAGAATCCTACAAAAAATAGCCTCTTATGAAATTAAATTCCTTTGGAATTCTTTTCTCATCAGAGACTATTTTTTTATTCAAAATTATCTATTGTTTATAGCATCTATAGGACGCTTTTTGGAAATCTTGAATGAAGGTATGAAACTGGCTATAATAGCAGAGCCCCAGCTTACAGCCAATATCAACAATACCTGTCTAATACTGAAATTAAGCAGAACAATTGTTGCACCTATCTTTTTGATTATAACACTATTAATAATAGTGCTAGCTACAAATGTCGCAAGAGCAGAAAGAGCAAAATTAATAAATGCTATAATAGAACTTTCATTGAAGAAGATTCCGTAAATATCACTTCCTCTAGCACCCAAAGCTCTAAGAACGCCAATCTCACGTTTTTTGCTATTAACGCTATTAGAAATGAAACTCATTAATAAAAATGATGCAAATACAGCAAAGACAATTGCTACATAGAAAAACACTTGACTAACAGTTGTTATTATATTTTCAAACATATCAAATATGCTTGTAGCGGAATTTTGCACAGGGAACTTGCAACCATTTTCATCAAATGTTTCACAATATTTAATGAAAGACTCATCTTCGTTAGTCCCACTCAATAATGCAATAAACCTATTACATTCCACATTGTATTTTTTTCCCAAATAAACATAATCCGCATCGGAAACAATAAACATATTTTGTGTTGTGCCAATAACAGTATAGGTTTCCAAAACATCTTCGCCTTCATAATCGCCACAGATTTTGAATTTAAGTTCTCCGGTTTCAATCAATCTTTGATAGTCAGTAACATAGCGTTCTAACCAGTAGTCAGGAACTAATACTTCTTTTTCTTGTAATGGCTTAAAATCATCAATAGAAAATTCATCATTGGCATTGCCCGATAAGATATTGCTAGCGATACCACCTTTGTAATAAACCAAAAATCTATTAACTATGTCCATATTTGTCTGTGTATATCCACTATAATCTTTATCAACAAAGTTCGTTTCTATGTCTGACAAGGCATTTGGAGCACTATATTGTTGATGAATATTGGCGTCGTTAGCAAAGAAATAATTGCTACTAAAAGACCCCCTACCATCTTTAATAATACTCAAATTGTCTTGCGATAAGAAAACCATATTTGAAAAGCCCGATTTCAAAACATTAGATATAGAATTTTTCAGACTATAGCCATCGTTACCATTGAAATCACTGTCTGTCAAATTTTCATATTTGCCCAAGTCAACTTTGTCATCCACAATTCCTACCACTTTTAGATAGTCATTAAAAGAATAATTGCTAAGTCTCAATTTTAAACCCGACCACGAATTCAACCCTTCACAATTATGTTGTATTGTTTCCCACAAATGTTTAGTAATAGCAATTTCGTCACTGGAAGTAGGAAGACTACCCTCGATAGTCAAACCATATTTGTTCAAATCCGTCTGTGCTATACTTAAAACACCCAAAGCAGTGGTACTCCATACAGGATTCACACTAGTTTTCAAATTATGATTAAACAAATCTATATTATTGCCATCCACATAATAAGAATATGTTGAGCCATAAATAGGCACAAATTCTATCTTCGGAAATTTCTCTCTTAGATTTTCCAAATCCATCAAAGTTGTTCCTGTAGAAGAGGAATAATTTTCGTGTTTTTGTTCCTTAGACAAAATCACATATTTTGATTGTTCATATTCAACTCCTTGCCAAACTGACGTGGCTCTATTCCAAGTAGAAAAAGTATCTACCAAACCAAAAACCGTAAAGGCAAAGAAGGATAGCAAAATTGTAAAGACCAATTTGGCAACTTTCGTTTTTAGTGAACTTGCACCCATTTTGAAACTATCCGAAAATTTAAGATGAGACTTTATCAATTTTAGGTTTTTCCCATTATACTCCTGCGTTTTCACATCTTCAGGCAAGGTATTTGAAAACTCTTCTTTGTTGCCCGACTCATTGATTTTTGCCCCACTTTTCAATTCTTTGTTTGCATCATCATCAAAGGACAAAAACATATCTCTATCAGACGACTTTTGCAAAATCATTTTGGTCAAATTAAGCGCTTCTGCATCCGATATCTTCTGACCTTTTTTGATATACACCAAATCGTCGCTTAAATATTTAATTCCCGACTCTGTCTGTCTAGCTTCAATTTCCTTTTTGGTCAAGTCACGAATAATCTTGCCATCTTTCAATTCGATTATTCTATCTCCATATATTTCGGCAAATTCTCTATCGTGGGATACTATGATAACGAGTTTTTCTTTGGACAAATTTTTCAAAGTCTCCATAACTTGTTTGCCCGTATTACTATCAAGTGCACCTGTAGGTTCATCTGCCATTATTATTTCTGGATTTTTGATAAGTGCTCTGGCAATAGCAACTCTTTGCTTTTGACCCCCAGACAATTGATTTGGTTTCCTATTTGCATAAGACAACATATCAACTTGCTCTAATAATTTATTCACCTCTTGTTTGTCTGGTTTCTTCCCTTGTAATTCTAGTGCCAATTCCAAATTTTTGGCAACAGTGAAATTTTCTAATATATTATATTCTTGGAAGATAAACCCAATAAAAGTATTTCTATAACTATCAAAGTCGCTTTGAGAAAAGTCCTTGGATGATTTTCCCTTAATAACAATCTCTCCAGAATCAAAAACATCTAGTCCTCCTATAGCATTTAGAAGAGTAGACTTTCCACTTCCACTTTTGCCAAGCAAAAACACAAGCCCTGTTTCTGGAAAATCAATACTAACACCATTTAAAGCATAAACAGTATCAGCCTTTTTTGTTTTGTATGTCTTAACTAAATTAACTACTTTTAACATTCACACCTCCACTCTGATAGTGATATTGTATCATAAACCATATTTATTTTTAATGATATGGCAACAGTTTATTATTTTCATCAAATTATATGTCTAGTTACCATAATGTCTATATAATCTTTGGACTTCACATCCAAATAGGAATCTTTCATAATAGGCGTTCGTGCCAAGCACAACCCATACACCTTGCCTGCACCAGACTTCTTAAGAGTCCTAGCACACTCATTCATACTTGTACCAGTCGTATAAATATCATCAAATACAAGTACTGTTTTCCCTTTGATTTTGGATTTGTCTTTTACTTTAAACGCATCTTTCAGATTGCTCTTTCTATTATCTCTATTAAGACCCGTCTGATGAGGTGTATCTTTGTGTCTAATCAACACATCTTCATACACATTACCAAATCTACTTTTCGTCTCTTCTAGCAAAAGTTCGCATTGGTTAAAACCCCTTTCTTTCCTTCTAGCCATATGGATAGGCATAGGGATAATCATATCAAATTTCATATCCAAGTCTTCCAAATAATCTGCTATCACTATAGACAAAGGCTTCGCTAAATACTTCTCTCCATTTTGTTTCAAATCAACAATTGTTCTCCTAATCTTTCCCTCATAGTCAAAGATAGCAAAAGTCCTTTCAAACTCTAGATTATTTGCTTTGCACTCTATGCAAACATCTCCGTTTTTGACATTTGTGCCACACTTCTTGCACACTTCCCCCTTAATAAATGGCAATTTCGAGTAACAATCGTCGCAAATACCATATTCATTATCTTCCTTGCCACAAATAATGCACTTGATGTTTTGAGGAAAGAAAATATCAATTAGTCTCATATTTCTCACCATCACTTTCCAAAAAGTGTTTGAGCATTGTATATCTAATCTTGGTATAATTATTGTGAACCATTCTACCGATGCATTGTTTGGTTCCTATCAAAACAACCATCTTTTTTGCACGAGTAACTGCCGTATACAAAAGGTTGCGAGTAAGCAACATCGGAGGACCACTAAGCACAGGAATTATAACCACATCAAATTCACTGCCTTGACTCTTGTGTATGGTAATAGCATAACTCAAAGTTAGTTCCCCCAAATCTGCTTTCATATATCTAGCAACTCTTCCATCTTCAAATTCCACTATTACTTCGTTGGTATTAATGTCTATGTCTAAGATAATTCCTATATCGCCATTAAATACACCTGCCCCTCTTATACCTTCCTTTGACCACTCTCTCTCGTAATTATTAGTTATTTGCATTACCCTATCAAACTTTCTATAAATACACTTGTCGTTTTCTACTTCTATTTTCTTTAAAGATGGTGGGTTTATTTTCTCTTGCAAACACCTATTAATATTGTCTATCCCCACAACTCCTGCTTTCATTGGTGCAAGCACTTGTACCTTTGAACTATCTATTCCCAAATAGTTTGGAATCCTACTAGTACACATATTGATAATGCTAGCCAAAGCATCTTCATTATTATCTTTGTTATCAAAGAAAAAATCTTTTGATTTGTTATTAAGTTCGGGCATTTTTCCTTGATTGATAGCGTGAGCATTTACAATAATTAAACTATCTTCGCTCTGCCTATATATTTGCGTCAAACACATTGTAGCAAAACATCCACTAGCCAAAATGTCCGCCAAAACATTACCAGCACCAACAGATGCCAATTGGTCTTTGTCTCCTACCAATATCAGTTTTGACCCTCTCTTGATAGCCCTTACCAAGAAATACATAAGTTGACTATCCACCATACTTACTTCGTCTACAATTACCACATCATAATTCAACTTTTGGGTATTATTAAACATAAACCTGTCTTCATTGCCACCCGACATTTCCAATGCCCTGTGAATAGTGCTAGCATCTTCACCAGTACTCTCCGAAAGCCTTTTAGCAGCCCTACCAGTCGGAGCCATTAGTTTGACTTTTTTGCCCATATCTTTGAATATTTGCAAAATACATTTAATAATTGTAGTTTTGCCAGTTCCCGGCCCTCCGGTAATCACCGACACGCCATTATTAATAGCAATATTAACAGCCATCTTCTGATGCTCGTGCATTGTTATATGATTAATCGTCTCATACATCTTTATGTCTTCCGAAATATCCAAATTGGAATTTTCACTATCGGAATTTAGCAATATCAAACTATCAGCCAAGACTTTTTCAATTTTGTAATACTGACTAAGCGCCACGACATTTTCGCCATCTATTTCTATATTTTTTATGTAATTATCAATAGCCAACTTGACTAGTATGCTATCTATTCTGTCGCTTAAGTTATCTACCGAAAGAAGCCCGAAAACACCCTCTTTTAGCGACGGGATTTGCATATAGGTATTGCCATTTTTGTCGCTATTTTCTCTCAAAATATGCAATATCCCTGCTCGTATTCTATAATCACTATCAGACGAAACACCCATAGCCATAGCAATTCTATCTGCCGTCAAAAAACCAATGCCTTGCACGTCTTCAACCATTTTGTAAGGATTATTCTTCAAAATATCTTCAGTTCCTTCGCCATATTGATTGTATATCTTTATAGCCAAGTTTGTACTAATATTGTACGATTGCATTATCATTACAGCATTTTGCATTTGATGCACTTCTGCATAAGCCTGTCCTATCTCTCTAGCCTTCTTAGGGCTAACATTTCTACATTCGGCTAGTCTTTCGGGATTGTAATGGATAACATCTAGAGTTGCCTCGCCGAATTTATTGACTATATTCATAGCAGTAATAGGCCCCACACCCGGTATAAGCCCACTGCTTAAATATCTCACTATTCCTTCGTTTGTATTGGGAGGGCTAAGTTTCACACCGTCTACAGCAAATTGTTCACCGTATTTTTGGTTAAGGACAAACTTGCCATTTAGTTCTACCCATTCACCCTCATTTATTACAGGGAATTTGCCGGTGGCAGTAATATATTCGCCATTAACATCAATAAGAATGACGGTATAATTATTATCGTCATTCCTATAAATTACTTCTTCTACCATTCCTTTTATTACTGTCAAATCCCTAAGTTTTTTCATAATCTCACTTGTTTTTATTCTTTTTGCAAATATTTGTAATGTAATTACTTATTACACCATACAAATCACTACTTTCTCTATAATCTGCCTCGGCAAAGTAATTACACCTACCCTCAAGCATACACTTTCTAGCCACTTCTTTGGCACTCTCGTTGCCACCCTCATATACACAGACAGCCATTCCACCACTATTCTTGACCACTTTAAACGACGGAATGTCCGTTTCGCTATCGCCTAGATATATAATATTCTCAAAAGGCAAAACTTCGTCGTCATTCATTTTGGCATTAATGGCTTGCAACGATGACAAATCATCCAATGTGTTTTTTCTAACTCTAAATATGTATTGGGTCTTGGAAGTATAATTAACTACTTGAGCTGGCCAAAAAGCCACGCCATTTTTGTAAGCATAAAAATTGGCATATATCCTTTTGAAATACTTAGCAATAGTCGTACCCTCAATTATCTCTTTGATTCCACTGCTAATGATATAATGCTCTATTTGGTAGCCATACACCTCTCCAATGGCGTTGATTTTCTCAAACCATTCATCAACACCATCGTAGTATTCAATATTTTTGCCAAACTGGCTCAAGTATTCTTTGGTTACCTCTTTGCCATTTCTTCTTGCCATTTCTACAATCCCGCACATCGAAGACAAACACATATCCATATTTTTCTCATTGGAACACACATCGCATTCCCTAAAAAACTCATAGACATCGCTAAATCCCGAATCTTGCATTAATCCGAATTGTTGCATATATCCGTGAGATAATGTGTAATCAAAATCATAAAGAATTGCAATTCTTTTTTGCATAAACGCTCCTACATTTTTATTTTGTTTAAAATCAAATCAAAAACTTCTTCAAATTTCAAATTGGTCGTATCTATTACAAAAGCACCAGTCGGAATGCAAAGAGGTGCAAAAGCCCTTTTGCTATCTTGTTCATCTCTTTTGATCATCTCTTCTTTCACTTGTTCAATAGAAGTATTTGATTTGTCTTTCAATTCCAAATATCTTCTCTTTGCCCTCTCATCAATATCTGCCGTCAAATAAAATTTGTATTCAGCGTCGGGCAAAACATAACTACCTATATCTCTGCCATCTATTATACAACTAGTCTCTCTAGCAATCTTTCGCTGAATATCAACCAACTTTAGTCTAACTTGTGGTATTTTGGATACTGTGCTAGCCCCCATAGATATCTCTGGAGTGCGAATAAATCCTGTAACATCCTCACCATTTACAAAGACTTTTTGTTCGCCATTATCCCTTTTGACTTGCAAATCCACTAGAGGAAGACTATCCAGCACACTCTCTTCGTCAGCCACATCGGTGCCGTGATTAATCATATAATACGCCATACCTCTATACATAGCCCCTGTATCTAAATATGCAATTCCCAATTTTTCTGCCACAGCCCTGGCAATAGATGTTTTGCCACTACCACCGGGTCCATCTAGTGTAATATTAATAACCTTTTCCATAACTCCTCCACAAATACTCTTTTCACTACTTAATCATTGTATCACAAAAATACTCTTTTACCAAATACTTTGTCAAACGTTTGTTCTTTATTTGAACAAAACACACTACATCTTATACGGTTATTACTTTTTGTATGACAAAAAAATTGAAGAAATTATTCTTCAATTTTTTCATTATTTGTATTTGTTGTATTGTCAATATTTCCATTACTTGACATTGTGTCATTAGCATTAGTTGTGTTAGTTCCAAAGCCAGAATTATTAGTATTATTCATAGCAGATGGATTGTTCATTCCATTCTGATTGTTCATTTCGTTTGGACTTCCCATATCATACGCCATTGTATCTTGCACAACTTCTGGTTTTCTCTTTCTCTTTTTTAGAGTTGCACCACAATTTTTGCACTTATTTTCGTCATCATTCAAAACAGAACCACAATAAGGGCAACTTGCATATTGATTGTCTTCTTCTGGCAATTCTTCTTTTACAAAAGATTTACGAATATGTTTAATTATGAGCACAACCATACCAACTTCCACTAGTGCAAAAATCACCTCAAATATCCAGCCTAACACAATACTCTTTTTGACACTTTTATACTCGCCATCATTTTCTAATGGAATATTTTTGTAATCAATATTGATGCTATCGGTAGTCACTGTTACAGTTTTGTTATTAACAGCAAATGTTTGCTCTGTGCCAATTCTATATTTCGCTTTGTCACTAGCACTATATACAGAATAGGTATATCCCTCCAATTGTGTTCCCCCAAAAGAATCTTTGTAATTGCCACTATAAGGGATTTCGTATGTAAAATACCATCTATTGGCAGAATCATTATAAAACCAATCTGTTATTGTACCAGTTTTCATATATTCAGGATTGTTTTCGGCATACTCTATCATATCCAAATAATATTCTCTATCAATCTTGATAATTTCAATTTGTCTATAATTATTAGAAATCATAAAGCCAACCCCTAATAAAAACAAAGCCATTACAAAGAATACTAAGACATAGGTGCCAAGCGTGCTAACTTTCTCACCCGGCATTATCCAAATCGAACGCCCCCAATGAAATCTCATAGGTCTGCGTGGCATATGGTGCCCACCACCTCCGTGCATACCTCCACTACTTCTAGAAGAGCCTCCCCAGGAAGCACCTCCACTCGAATGGCTTCCACCGTGACTTCCTCCGTGCGAACCACTAGGCATAAACATCTTCTCCTTTTGTATATCTTATTTTTCGTTATGTGGTTTCATTACAAATTCCCACATAAGTGATGTTTCAGGAATTAAATCTTTGGATATGGGCTCAATATTTTTCAAAATCTCTGGATATGGAATGTCTTCTTTTGTTATCTTTCCCTCACTCAAAAATCTCTCTATTTCGCCTTTGTACACACCTAATTCATATTGTTGCATTGTATCTACATAATAATCCACTTTTGTTCTAAAAGGCTCGATATATTGTTCTTCGGCAGTCACCACTTCTGGCCACATCTCTGCAGTCTTGGTCATAGGTGTGCCACGCTTGTCTATATCTCTAACCGACCTACGCAAAAGTCTCAAATTCTTGGTACTAATAGACATTTTGTCTGTCTTGAAAGAACGCAGAGGACTAACATATATTTTGAAATAATTAGAAGTCCCCAAATTTTTGAGAAGTCTAGGATTCAAAACGTGTATTCCCTCAAAGATTACTAGAGAATTGAAATTGTACTTGTGAGACTTCACATTGTGCACAGACTTGCCGTTTTTGAAGTCGTATTCTGGGAAAAGAACTTCTTCCCCACCAAAATATCTCGAGAAGCAATCTTTCATAAGTGCATAATCTATTATTTCTGGGCTATCATAATCCGGTTTGCCATTAGGCAAAGGCTTCCTTTCATCAAATGATATGAAGAAATCATCCATAGAAATAATATCTACCATTCTACCCTTTAATTCCAAAATGTCTTTTAAAAGTTTGGCAGTAGTAGTTTTTCCCGCACAACTAGGGCCACAAAGCAAGATAATTTTAACACCTTTCTTAGACAAAATTTTATTTGCCAAAGTAAATAGTTGTCCCCTATATCTACTCTCTGTGTCCATTATGAATTTGTGCAAATCTCTCGATTGGTTTTTTATAATTGTATTAACATTAATGTATTTAATCATTACTAACTCTTTTTACTCTTTTTTCGAACTTGAATATATCATCTTGTCTAACCCTTTGACTATCATCGAATAGATAGGATAAGAAGCCTCGACGATAACTACTATAAACAACACATTTTGCAAAGACAAAGGAACATACATAAAGAATGTATAGAATACTGAGAATGATAAGATAATTGTACACAATGCTATCATACTAGCAAACATTATTCCACGGAAAATATCAAATGGTTGACATAGTCTAAATAGGACAAGCAATCCTACAAATGTAATGGCAAGTGATGCCATTGTTTGGAATTGACCTTGAGTATCTACTGCTAGGTCAAACAAATAACACGCAATTACATTAATAAATAGTATCAATGCTCCCGGCAAAGATTTGGATAATAGATTGGATAAGAATTTGCCCTTAATCTTCTCATTATTCGGTTGCAATGCCAAGAAGAATGAAGGAATGCCTATAACCAATGTCTCTAGTAACATTACTTGTCTAGGCAAGAATGGATAATCTATCTTGATAATCAAACAGAATATAGAAAGCAAGATAGTATAAATCGTCTTCATCAAGAAAAGCGAAGAGGATTTTTGGATATTATTAATAACTCTTCTACCCTCTGCTACAACACTAGGCATTGATGAAAAGTTGCTATCCATCAAAACCAAATTGCTCACAAGTCTAGTTGCTTCAGATCCACTAGCCATAGCTATACTACAATCAGCCTCTTTCAAAGCCAATATATCATTGACACCATCGCCAGTCATAGCCACTTTGTGACCTTTGGCTTTCAAGGCTTTGACAAGTATACACTTTTGTTCTGGACTAAC
>CAYPKM010000025.1:0-3875 GCA_964411325.1 uncultured Christensenella sp. | reverse complement strand
TGTGACCTTTGGCTTTCAAGGCTTTGACAAGTATACACTTTTGTTCTGGACTAACCCTGCCAAAGATAGTGTACTGGTCAGCAGCATCAATTACTTGTTGTTGACTAAGCCCCTCCAAACTTATGTATTTGTCGGCATTATCTACGCCAACTCTACGACTAACCTCACTAACCGTGATAGGATTGTCGCCCGAAATAATCTTGATATCTACTCCATTGTCTTTGAACCACTGAATAGTCTCTTGTGCATCTTCTCTTATATGGTCTTCTATTACAACTATAGCAACAGGTTCTCTCTTTAGTGGTATTTTGTCATCTTTTAATGCGCCATCGCATTTAGCAAAGAGTAGAACCCTAAAGCCTTTGCTTGCATAAGTTTTTACCAAGCCATCTACTTGTGCGTTTTTTGTTCTCAAAACATATTCTGGGGCACCAAACACATAAGTCTCGCCATTACTAAATGTGACTCCACTCATCTTTCTTGTACTATTAAATGGCAAGACATTGGTAGCAGTCAAATCTTTGGAATATCCAAAATGAGTAATAAGTGCCCTACTAGTTTGGTTGTTATCATCCAAAGCTGTCAACATAGAGCCAATCAAATGGTCAAGTGTGTGATTCAAATCTGTTTTTAATTGTATTACATTATTAACTTTCATTGTTCCATCTGTAATAGTTCCTGTCTTGTCCAAACACAAAACATCTGTTCTAGCAAGCATTTCTATCGAATACAAGTCTTGTACAAGCGTTCTCTTCTTGGCAAGTTTAATTACTCCTACTGCTAGAGCCATAGATGTAAGCAAGAACATTCCAGCTGGAATCATACCTATAATTGAACTGGCTGTTTTTTGAATTGTTGGTGCCAATTCCTCATTCAACAAATCATAGTTATTCAAAAACATCAAAACTGACAATGGGACTATTATAACGCCAATAATTGTAATTATAATATTCAAAGTTCCCATAAGTTCACTTTTTGGTTTGCGATATTGTTTGGCTTGTGCTGCAAGTTTGGCAGTGTAAGTATCATTACCCACTTTTTCAACTCTAGCATAGCATTTGCCACCCACAACAAAGCTACCCGCATATAGCATATCGCCTTTGTTTTTCTTGACAGATACGCTCTCACCAGTAAGCAAACTCTCGTTTACTTCTACCGAACCTTCCAAAACAATGCTATCTGCACATATCTGTTTGCCTGTTTGAAACAAAATAATATCATCCAAAACAATCTCATCTACAGCTATTTTGGATTCCAACTTGTCTCTAATAACCACCGCTGTTGGCGACGAAACCAAACTTATTTTTTCTATAGTCTTCTTAGCTTTGATTTCTTGAATAATTCCAATGCAAGTATTGACAATTACAATTACCATAAAGAAGCAATCGCCTATAGCGCCCACCGATAACAACGCAATAGCCACAAGCAGACAAAGAACATTGAAGAATGTAAATATATTGCCAAAAATAATTGACTTGTAGGTCTTGGTATTTTTGGAATTAACAACATTTCTAAGCCCTTGATTTTGTCTCTCTAATACTTGGTCATTGCTAAGACCCACTTTGGCTTGAGGAAAATAACGCTCAATAGTAATATTTTTTTCTTTTTCTTTCTTGGTCTTCTTTTCTTTTTCCTCTTCCTTAGGAATAATCCTAGGAGCCTTGATAACCACTTCTTTTTTGTGTTTCTCGCCACTTTTTTTGATATTAGGCTTTTTTCTCATCTTTGACTTTTTGTTATTGGTTGTCTTGTCTTCTAATTGTTTTTCCTCAACGTCCTTATTTTCGACCGTTTCATTTTCAATAATTTCGTTTTCAATGTCTTCACTTTCAGCAGTCGCAGTGTTTTCTTCGACAACCTCCACAATTTCTACAGGGGTCTCAAGAGTTTCTTCTTGTTTTACTTCATCAGTACTTTCTATCTCTTTTTCTACATCAACATTTTCTTTTTTGACAACTTTTTTTGTCTGTGTTTTCTTTTTCTTGTTTTTTGAAGATGTTTTTTTTGTTTTATTATTCGCCATTACTTTTACCTTTATTTTTTCACTAAAATGCAAAAGCAGATGTTCATCCGCTCATTACAATAATATATTAACATATAGACAAATAAAATTCAAACAATTAATTCCTAATTTTTTAAAAAAATCACTTGCAAAAACACATCCTTAGTGCTAAAATTTATGCATATAAAAAGCGTTAAGTTTAGGAGAATTTTTATGACAGATATTACTATGGACAAAATTGTTAATCTTTGCAAAAACAGAGGTTTTGTATTCCCTGGTAGCGAAATATATGGGGGGTTTGCAAATACTTGGGATTATGGCCCTCTTGGCGTTGAATTGAAAAACAACATAAAACGTGCTTGGTGGAAAAGATTTGTACAAGAAGACAAAAGCACATATGGCGTGGACGCTTCAATCTTGATGAATCCTATTGTTTGGGAAGCAAGTGGACACATAGCAAGCTTTGGGGATCCAAAAATGGACTGCAAAAATTGCAAACAAAGATTTCGTGCTGACACACTTATCGAACAACATAGCAAAGGGGAAATTTCTGCCGAAGCTATGACCAATGAGGAAATGGAAACATACATTGACAAAAATAATATCAGTTGCCCTCATTGTGGAATGAAAAATTGGACACCTATCAGAAAATTCAATCCAATGTTTATTACATCACGAGGAACATTGGAAGCCGATGCAGACAAAGTATATTTGCGTCCTGAGACTTGTCAAGGCGAGTATGTGAACTTTTTGAATGTACAAAGAACATGTAGAGCGAAAGTTCCTTTTGCCATTGCCCAAATTGGAAAGTCTTTTAGAAACGAGATTACTCCGGGAAACTTTTTGTTTAGAACAATCGAATTTGAACAGATGGAACTACAAAAATTCTGTCGTGCAGATGACGGAATGAAATTTTATGATGAATACAAAGCAAGAGCTTTGAAGTTTGTAGAAGACTTGGGACTTAGTGCCGAACATTTGAGATATCACGACCACGACAAATTGGCTCATTATGCCAAAGCTGCTTGTGATATTCAATACCTATTCTCTATCGGTTGGCAAGAATTAAACGGAATACATCATAGAGGACAGTGGGATTTGAGCAGACACCAAGAATATAGCGGAAAATCAATGCTTTATCTTGACCCATTTACAAATGAGAAGTTTTTGCCAAACGTAATTGAATATTCCATTGGAGCAGACAGGCTCACCCTTGCAATTTTGTGCGAAGCATACGATGAAGAAGTGCTAGAAGACAACGACACTAGAGTGGTTTTGCATCTAAATCCACAAATTGCTCCTTACAAAGTCGCCATTCTTCCTCTTCAAAAGAATTTAAGCGAAAAAGCAGATGAAGTATACAATCTGCTTAACTCGAAATTTAATTGTACTTATGATGAAACTGGCTCTATTGGCAAAAGATATCGTAGACAAGACGAAATTGGTACACCATATTGTGTAACAATCGACTTTGATACTTTGGAAAACAACACAGTAACTATTAGAGATAGAGACACAATGGAACAAATCAGATTAAATATAGACGAACTTACCAATTACATTTCTGAAAAAATTGAATTTTAAGCACAAAAAACTCACATTATTTTGCTAATGTGAGTTTTTTTGCATCTTATACAAAAAGTGACCAAATTTGGTCACTTTGCAAATTTCTTGGCAACCTTTGCCGTTATTATTTTTTTGTCTATTTTTCTCTGCATCTTAGGTGTATACAAGCACAAATAATCTCCGCAATTAATATCCTTAAGATTATTCAAAAATTCTATTGGAGTGCTTGCAAACCCTTTTTGAATACTCACCTCTATAGCACATTCTCCCAATATAAAACTTAGATAATGTCCCGGATAGCCGGTAT
>CAYPKM010000024.1:12922-15930 GCA_964411325.1 uncultured Christensenella sp. | reverse complement strand
TCACTACTAATAGTTCCTTCATTTGAAATAACATTAATTATAATTTTTGTAATGTTTCCATTAGTATCTACAGAATATTCTCCCGACATTTTCAATCCCGAGACACTATCCAACAAAATTTCAAACTCATACTTTGTTCCATCTGCAATTTCTTGTTTGTTAGAAGATTTCAAACTATCTTTGTTGCTAACATTATCAAAAAAATTATTAACCACTTGAATATTATCTTTGATAACTTCATTGAGACATAGTTCATATTCATTTCCGTCTTCAACTATATAATTACGACTGTTCTCTTCATAATAACTAGTGCCGTCTTCACAAAAAACTTTCTTTTCTGAATTTTCATATACAAAATCAAAAGTTCCATTATTTTCATTTTTTATTGATTTAAAAGAAACAATCTCTTTCCCCGCTTTAGTCATTGAGACATTTAAGCCTTGCCAATCGTCAATGTCTGTACTTACAATACTTTTTAATTCAGCAAACTCAACCTTTATTTCATTTGACTCTCCAGTATTACAAGCTGACATCAAAAATAGACAAGGCAAAAATATTAGTGCTAAAAATATGTATCCTAATTTCTTTTTCATACTTTTACTCCTTCAAAAAAGTACATTTATCTAATATATAGATGTATAAAATCTCCAAATAAATTAGTTTACACATTCCAAATTTCATCGTATTTTTAGATTTATCTAAAAAGTATTGCAAAAATATGTTGTTTATGCTATATTTTAAGTAACAAATTATACATCTATATATTAGATAAATGTATAATTTTAGTCGGCAAAAATTGTCGACTTTTTCTTTTGTTTAAGCCAATTTTTTATAACTCTGATTTTTAAATAAGAGGCAAAATTCGACTCCCCATTTAAATTCAGTAAAGTAAATTTACCTTTTTAAAAAATTATTAAAATCAACTAACTCAAAACGCAGTAAATTCGATGCGTATGAAAAATCCCCCTATACAATAAGAACACCCTAAAACATATATAAAAAGTCCATTAGAAAAATCGGAAATTCCGAATTATCTAATAGCCACAACAATTTCTACAATCTTGATGCCCTTATTTTGGTAGAATATAGAGGTAACAAAACAAATATTACTTGTCATATAATTTTAAAAACAGGTACCAGATTTTAAAATTATAGATTTGTATTTTTTGGCTTTATTCCGTGAGTGAGATAAATTTTAATCAAAATTTAGGCACTTTTAGCTACCAGTTTTTAAAATTTTTCGTAAATTTGTTTGTAATTATTGTTATCTATATGTATAATGATAATTGCAAATAATTTAAGATACAAAGAAACAATCAAACTAGAACTTGCAAAAAGATATAAAAAGGAGATAAAATAATGGGAATTTTTTTTGGAACAGACGGGATAAGAGGAGTTGTAAACAATTATCTCACATATGATTTGGCTTTTAAATGTGGCAATGCAGTCGCTACAAACAAAGAAAAAGCAAAAATACTAATTGGTGGAGACACTAGAACAACAAGAGAATTTCTAACATCAGCATTTTCAACTGGAGCAATGACAGCAGGTGCAGATGTAATAGATATAGGAGTATGCACCACTCCCGGCATCGCATACATAACAGAAAAAACAGATGTCGATTTCGGAACAGTAGTCAGTGCATCTCACAATCCTGCCGAATATAATGGAATTAAAATTTTTGATAGTCACGGAATCAAACTTGGAGACAAGAAAGAAGAAATGCTTGAAAGAAAGTTTATTCACGAAACACACAATGAATATCCAAACATCGGCAAATACGAACAAGATTTTTCATTAGTAAAATTATATGAAGAACATTTAATTAATTGTTGCAGTCTACCCCTATCCACACTAACAATATTATTAGATGGAAGCAATGGAGCGTCGCACAAGATAGCACCAGCAGTTTTTAGAGCACTTGGTGCAAAAGTTATCGCCACAAATTGTAGAAATGAAGGATTACATATCAATGACAAATGCGGTTCAATGCATCCCGAAACAATGGCTAAGGCTGTAAAGAAATACAAAGCGGATGTTGGGTTTGCTTTTGACGGAGATGCAGACAGAATTATTGCTTGCGACGAAAATGGAAATATTATAGACGGAGATGTAATAATTTTTATGCTTGCCAAATATCTAAAATCCCAAAATGAACTCACCAAAAATACAGTTGTTGGCACTAGACACACAAATATGGGTTTGGAAAAAGACTTATTAAAAGAAGGAATAAAACTAATCAGAACAGACATTGGAGACAAATACGTAATTGCAAAAATGGAAGAAGACGGTTTGTCACTAGGTGGTGAAAAATCTGGTCATGTAATTTTGAGAAAATACGCAAGCACAGGAGATGGAATTTTAACAGGCATAAAGATTGCCGAGATGATGGTCAAAACAAAAAAGAAAATAAGCGTTCTAGCTCAAGCAAACTTGTATCCTCAATGCAATATTGATTGTCAAGTTTCAGACAAGGTCAAAATCATTAATAGTTCTACTCTTACGGATAAGATTGATGAGATAGAAAAAGAACTAGGAAGTGATGCTAGAATTATGGTAAGAGTATCCGGCACCGAGCCAAAAATTAGAATAATGGTTGAATGCAAAAACGAAGAGATAGCAAATACCAAAGCACGTGAAATTGAAAAAATAGTATATAGCATTGATGGAGAGTAAATTATGTGTGGAATTGCAGGATATATAGGAAAAGAAAATATCAAAAGAGAATTAATAGAATTAATCAAAGAAGTGGAATATAGAGGATACGATTCGGCAGGAGTTGCATATATAAACAATGGAAATATTGAAATTAAAAAGTCTGCAGGACCTGTAAACAATCTGAAAGAAATTTTAGGAGAAGACATAGAAAATTCTTGCGGAATTGCACATACCAGATGGGCAACTCACGGCAAAGCAAATTCAATCAATGCTCACCCACACATTAGCGGGGATAGAAACTGGGCAATAGTTCACAATGGCATTATAGAAAATTATCTTTCTCTAAAGAA
>CAYPKM010000024.1:0-12822 GCA_964411325.1 uncultured Christensenella sp. | reverse complement strand
AAAGATGCAAAACTGGAAAATTACACTCATTATATGCAAAAAGAAATTATGCAAGAAAACGAAGTCGTAAATAATATTATAAATATTTATAGCAACAATAATGTTTTTAACAAACTAAATATATCAGATTTATTAAATGTGAAAAAGTTTATTTTGATAGGATGTGGAACAGCATATCACGCAGGACTTATGGGAGCAAGGTTTATAGAAAAGTACTCAAGGATAAGTGCCTCAGCACACATCGCTAGCGAATTCAGATATTCCAATCCAATTATAGACAAAGACACTGTAGCTATTTTTGTAAGCCAAAGTGGCGAGACGGCAGACACACTAGGAGCACTTGAAATTGTAAAAGCAAATGGGATAAAAACGATTGCACTTACAAATGTTTTGTATAGTACGCTTGCCCAAAATGTCGACCATATATTCCCCGTATGTGCAGGTCCGGAATTGGCAGTCGCATCTACAAAAGCATATACAGCACAAATATCCATCCTTTATCTTTTTGCCAAATATTTGGAAAATATAAAATCAAACACAGAAAAAAATTCTTTGAAATTACTAAAGGAATTTACGCAAATTCACGATAATTATTTCAAAGAAATTGACACACTTTCTAGCGACTTGCAAAAAGCATCAAATGTATTTTTCATTGGAAGAGATTTGGATTATATCACCACCGAGGAAGCCAGTTTGAAATTAAAAGAAATAACATATATCAATTCTTCTGCTTATCCTTCGGGCGAATTAAAACACGGATTTCTAGCGCTAGTTGATAGCGACACAATTGTATTTGTGCTTGCAACGCAAGAAGAGTTACTAGACAAAACACTCAATGGTGCACACGAAGTTTCTGCCCGAGGAGGAAAAATTGTAATGGTTTCAAATTTGGATATAAGCGAGGAAAAATTACAAGATGTTTATATCAATATCAAAATAGACAAAACACATCAAGACTTATCCCCAATGACATCAATCAAATTTTTCCAATGGCTGGCATATCATACTTCAATCAAGAAAGGCATTAATCCAGACAAACCTAGAAACTTGGCAAAAAGTGTAACTGTAGAGTAATTGTTTTTTACCCCCCTCCAAAAAACTATTTAATACACGAAAATATTATGATAATTACCTTTTGACTAATTTAGTTTAGTATGTTACAATAAAGCAATACAAAAAGTGCACAAAACAATTACCAATTGGCAATTTTTTGGGGATTAACAAAAATATTATACTCACTATTAGAAAAATCGTAAAAAAGGAATAACACAATGAAAACAATTTTTGAAACAGAAAGACTAATTGTTAGAGAATGGGAATTGAAAGACAAGGAAGACTTGTACGAATACGCTAGCGACCCTGTTGTTACCAAATACCTTACATTCCCTACATACACTTCTATGCAAAACGCAATTGACAGAATCAATTATTTGAATGAAAAATACCAAACCGATTCACTTGTTCAAGACTATGCTATACAATTAAAAAGCGAAGACAAGGTAATTGGCGCTATAAGCGTAGTTAATTATTCTGCCGAGGCAGAAGGCATTGCCGAGATTGGATATTGCCAAAACCAAAAATACTTCGGTCGGGGTTTTATGACTGAAGCCTTGAAAGGATATATCAAATATTTGTTTGAAAACAATCTTGCAAAAAGAATTCAAGCCAAGCACGATGTCGAAAATATCAAATCTGGAAATGTTATGAAACGTGGCGGAATGACATTTGAAGGAATTAGAAGAAAGGCAGGAAAAAACAATCTACACAATCGTCACGACTTAGCCTGCTATTCTATATTACTAGAAGAATACAATCAAGATTAAAACGCAAAAAAAACCTATCTAAAAAACAGGAATTTTCTCCAATTTAGATAGGTATTTTTTATTATTATTTAAAATGCTAACTACCAAGTACAACTATGCCAATACAAAGTCTATTTCTCTACTCAAAATATCTGCACGAACGCTTCTTACTTTGACTTTGTCACCAATCTGGAATTTATTCTTGTATCCTTTCAAGCAAAATCTGTCTTCGAAATATTCATACTGGTCTTGAGGAAGAGCATCTATTCTTATCATTCCCTCTACAGTATTGTCTAATTCTACAAACACGCCAAAGTTTGTAACAGAACTAATAATGCCTTCAAACTCTTCTCCTATATGATGAGTCATATAAAATACTCTATACAAATCATCCACATCTCTCTCTACACTTTCTGCATTACGCTCAGTTTCACTAGATTGGATTGATGCATAATTAACAAATTCTTTGAGCAACAATCTATTCTTCTCATTCATATTTTTGTGCAAATAATCTTTGATAATGCGATGGATGGTCAAATCTGGATATCTTCTAATAGGGCTAGTAAAGTGGCAATACTTAGGGCTAGCAAGTCCATAGTGTCCGACACATTCTGGAGAATACTTAGCCTTTTTCATACATCTAAGAGCAATTCTATTGATAACATATTCTGATGGTTCATCCTTGATTGATTCTAGTAATACTTGTATGTCCTTTGGCTCCACCTCTTCTGGATTAATCTTGTGACTAACGCCAAATGTATTTAGCATTCCCACAAGTCTTTCTATTTTTTGTGCATCTGGCCTTTCGTGTATTCTATATACAAAAGGAATTTTTTCTTTCAGAAAATGTGTTGCAATAGTCTCGTTTGCTACTACCATAAACGACTCAATTAGTTTGTGACTTTCATTATTTTCACGCTTTTTTAGAGTCAAGACATCACCCAAGTCATTTAGGAAAATCTGAACTTCGGGAATGTTAAATTCAATAGCACCACGCTTATTCCTACCCTCTTCCAATTGTCTAGCCAATTCTCGCATTAATTGCAAACGCTCAATCAATTCTTTTGGCTGGTCATTGGCACCATCAAATACACGCTGAACTTCGGTATATGTAAATCTCTTTTTGGAATTAATTATGCTTTCGCAAATCTTGTAATCTACCAAGTTTGCCTTGCTATCAAACTCCATAAAACAACTAAGTGCTAGTCTATCCACCCTTTCATTCAAAGAGCAAATTCCATTGGATAATTCTCTAGGAAGCATAGGCAAAACCAAATTTGGAAAATACACACTTGTGCCACGTTTAAAAGCCTCTTTGTCAAAAACATTGTCCTTTTTGACATATTCCCCCACATCGGCAATATGTACGCCTAGTATTCTATTTCCATTTTTGGCAACCTCTATGGAAATAGCATCGTCTATATCTCTAGTATCCTCACCGTCAATTGTAAACACAATTTTGTCGGTATAGTCTAGTCTATTTGGGAATTCGCTTTTGTTTATGCTTTCTGGCAAATATTTTGCACTTTCCAAAACTTTGGTTGGAAAAGTATCCATTAGTCCATATCCACGAATTATCGCTTTCACTTCTGTATCAATCTTATTTGGCTTACCCAAGACTTCCACAATTTCACCATCGGGATTTCTCTTGCTGGCATAATATCTGGTAATTTTGACAACAACCTTTTGACCGTCCTTAGCCCCACGCAATTTGTCTAGTGCAATAGAAATATCTTTGCCAAACTTAACGTCGTCAGGGGTCACAAACGCTATCTTTTTGTTTATATGCAAAAGTCCTACAACTCTCAGACTTCCTCTCTCGATTACTTGGATAACTTTGCCCTCTTGTCTTCTGCCACCATTATCTTTGACACTGACAACTACTCTATCTCCGTGCATTGCACCACCCAAATCTCTCTCTGCCACAAATATATCTTCTAGCGTAATATCATCTGGAATTAGGAATGCATAACCTTTGGACGTGCCTTGCAATTTCCCTTGAACCTTTTTGACCTTTGAACCACTCTTCTTGTCTTTTTTATTAAGTATCTCATAAGCCAAATCAATATTGTCTTGTCTGCTAGATGTGTATGGAGTATGAGGAGCGTCGCTTTCTATTTGTGTTTTTCTAGGCAGTGCCTCCACTTCTTTTTTTCCAGCATTTTTCAAATGAACAATATCATCAGAAATAAGTCTATCGAGGGTCATCTTCATAAGTTCAAATGGGCGATTGTTCAAAACGGATAATTGACTAATAACCAATTCGTATTCACAATTTTCCAATTTGTTGTCTTTGATTTGTTTAATAATTTTCTTGTCTAATTCTTCCATATTTTCCTTTTATTAAAAAAGGCTTTTGAATATTTCCAAAGCCTTAATTTTTTTGTTTAATTTTAACCAGCAAAGAAATGTTCGATTACATAAAATGCTATAGTAAGTACAAGTATTACTACCGAGCATATTATTATAATTTTCTTTAATCTGCCTTCTTTTGTGTCACCTTTGTTTTGAGCATAATAACTATCATTAGTTCCAGTTATAACGTTTCTGCCACCATCTGGATTGCTTGGCTGAATAAGAACAGCTACAATGATTGCAATAGAAGCAATTGCTGTCAAAATCAAAAGTATAGACCTAATAGTTGTAAGTGTTGCAGCAGTACTTGCCGAAACGTTACATAAAAAATTAAAGTTCATATTCTTTCTCCTAATCTATTTATTTAGTTGCTAAATCTAAGTTTAGCATATTTTTGGAGTCTTGGCAATATTTTTGTCTCAAATTGACATATATAATATTCCTACTATCAAAAATATCATTGAAAGCCAAAACAAAAACCAATTATTTATAAGTTCACTTTTGCTTTTGCCTTTGGTACACGCGACAAACGTCAACAAAAATAATACTATAAGTCCGCCACCTACAGAATATCTTATACGCATATCTATATTTCTAAAACACGTATTATAGAAACTATACCAAAAATTTTTAAAAGCACTACAAATTAAATTCATATTTTTTCCTACATTTATCATTTTTTGATTGGTTCAAGAATGCTCTCACCTGTCATTTCTTCTGGCTGTATTAGCCCCAAAATTTCAAGCATCGTAGGTGCAACATCGCACAAAGCACGACCATCTTTCAATTTGCAACCTTTGTAATCGTCGCCAATTACGCTAAATGGCACCAAATTTGTAGTATGAGATGTACAAACAGAACCATCATCAAAGAGCATCTTCTCTGCATTGCCGTGGTCTGCAGTAAGCAACACAACACCACCGACTTCCAATACTTTCGACACAAACTTATCCACACAACTATCCACTGTCTCTACAGCCTTGACAGCAGCATTAAACACGCCTGTATGCCCCACCATATCGCAATTAGCAAAGTTTAGGATAATTACATCATACTTACCAACTTCAGCCACAGCCTTGTCTGTTACTTCTATTGCACTCATTTCTGGTTGCATATCATATGTTGCTACTTTGGGAGAAGGAATTAAGATTCTATCCTCATTTTTGTTTGGTGTTTCAACCCCACCATTAAAGAAGAATGTAACGTGTGCATACTTTTCCGTCTCTGCAATTCGCAATTGATTATAGTCATTCTTTGCCAAATATTCGCCAAGTGTGTTTTTGATATCCTTAGGAGGGAATGCAGTATGAATATTTTTAAGCGTTGCATCATATTCTGTCATCCCTACATAATAAACATCTTTTTTGATTCTAGCGAAATTATCAAAATCTTCATCTAGTACTGCGTGAGATATTTCTCTAGCCCTATCTGACCTAAAATTATAAAAAATTACACTATCGCCATCTTTTACACCTTGATAATCGCCTATAATACTAGGCTCTACAAATTCATCTGTAATGCCGTTTTTGTAACTAGCAAGCAAAGCATTCTCTGCACTGGTAAATCTACTACCCACGCCATTATATACGCAATTGTAGCCCTTTTCTACTCTATCCCAACGTTTGTCTCTATCCATATAATAGTATCTTCCAACAACCGTTGCTATTTTCCCAAGCCCCACTTTCTTTGCCTTGTCTTCAACCATTTTGACAAATTTGACACCACTATCTGGTGGAACATCTCTGCCATCTGTAATGGCGTGAATATAAACACTTTTGACATTTTTCTTTTTTGCCATATCTAGCAAAGCAAATAAGTGACTTATAGAACTATGAACACCACCATCAGAAAGGAGCCCCACCAAATGCAATGAGTTGTCTCCACCCAAATTCTCCATAGCAGTTTTTAGTTTGTCATTTTTGAAAAATTCGCCATCTTCAATTGCCTTGTCTATCATTGTAATATCTTGATAAACAACTCTACCAGCACCCAAATTCAAATGTCCTACTTCGCTATTACCCATCTGCCCTTCTGGCAAGCCAACAGCCCTGCCAGACGCATTAATAAGTGTGGTAGGATAATCTCTCTGAAGTCTATCCATATTAGGAGTCTCAGCACCAAGTATAGCATTTCCATTTTTCTCTTTTGAATAGCCAAAGCCATCCATTATTACTAGAGCCACAGTTTTTTTCATTTATTCTACCTTCGTCATTATAATCTTTTCAAAATCATTTACTTTTAAACAAGCACCACCGATAAGCCCACCATCAATGCTAGGCTTAGAAAGAATATCTTGTGCATTTTCTGGCTTTAAACTACCACCATACAAGACAATGGAAGAGTCTTGACAGAAATTTTCTTTCAAAAGTCTTTTGGCAAAAGCACAAATCTCTTCGGCTTGACTGGATGTAGCACTAACTCCCGTGCCTATAGCCCAAACTGGCTCATATGCAAATATAATTCTACCAATGTCTTCTTCCTCTATATCTTTCAAAGCCGACATTAATTGACTTTCAACAATATTATATGCCTGTCCACCATTTCGCTCGTCCAAAGTCTCGCCAAAGCATACAATTGGGGTAAGCCCACTCTCTAGGGCTTTTTTGATTTTCAAATTAATTTCTTCATCGCTTTCGTGGAATAATTGTCTTCTTTCGCTATGTCCAATAATTACCAAGTCGCAATTGAAGTCACCTAGCATATTTGCACTTATTTCGCCCGTAAAAGCACCGTGGTCGGCATAATGCATATTTTCTGCACCATATAGAACTTTTGAACCCTCAAGCATATATTTGGCAAGATTGATATACACGCTTGGCACACAAACACCTACTACATTGTCTGCACTACCAGCAATGGCAGATATTTTCTCGAAATATGGCTCTAATTCTGCTAGAGACATATTCATTTTCATATTCCCAATTAAATACAATTTTTTCATACACTATTTCCTAATTATTGAATATTGTCAATTACATCAACGCCGGGCAAAACTTTGCCTTCGAATAATTTAAGTGATGCACCACCACCAGTGGATATATGAGTCATTTTGTGTGCAAGTCCCATATTGATAACTGCACTAGCACTATCCCCACCACCAATAATGGTTGTTCCTTTCACTTTGGTTAATGCTTTGGCAATTGCATAAGTTCCTACTGCGAATTCTTTTTGCTCAAACACTCCTACTGGTCCATTCCAAATAACGGTTTTCGCTTTTTTGATAGCTTTGATGAACATTTTGGTCGTCTTTTTGCCAATGTCAACACCCATATAGCCATCATCAATATTTTGGTCTTTGGTTAATTTCACATCTTTGACATTGTCAATAGCAGTAGTTGTAACAAAGTCTATAGGTAGCAAGAAATTAACATTCTTGTCTTCAGCCTTTTTCATAAGTCTCTTGGCTTCTTCTACATTGGTTTCGTCAAAAAGTGAAGTTCCAATTTTGTAGCCTTTGGCAGAAAGGAAAGTATAAGCCATTCCTCCACCAATAATAAGTGTATCAACAGTATCAAGTAGGCTCTCAATTATGCCGATTTTGTCTTTGACTTTGGCTCCACCCAAAATGCCAACAAATGGTCTCTTTGGATTATTGATAGTTCCTACAATTATGTCTAATTCTTTGGCAATCAAAAATCCGATTGCATTAGGAAGAAGTTTGGCAACGCCATAAGTTGATGCGTGCTTTCTGTGAGCAGTACCAAAAGCATCATTAACATATACTTCACCAAGACTTGCAAGTTCTTTGCAAAAATCTTTGTCATTCTCTTCTTCTCTAGCATCAAATCTCAAGTTTTCCAAAATTAGTATTTGTCCAATCTTCAATTTTTTTGCTTTGGCTTTGGCATCTTTGCCTGTAACGTCTTCAGCCATAATTACATCTACATCAGGTAGCAATTCTTTAAGTCTCTCTGATACAACTCTTAGTGAATACTTAGGGTCAAATTTGCCCTCAGGTCTACCCAAGTGACTCATAAGAATAAGAGAAGCACCTTTTTCTAGCAAATATTTAATAGTTGGCAATTCCTCTACAATTCTGTTGTCATCAGTTATTTTTCCATCAATTACAGGAACATTAAAGTCTACTCTCACAAGCACTTTTTTGTCATAAACATCAATGTCTTTAATAGTCTTTTTATTCATAATATACCTCATTTTTTATTTTAGTATGATTTTTTTTGAAACAATATTTTCAAGACGGATTTTTAATATTGATATTCAAAACCCCATCTTCTCATACTTTTATTATATATTTTATATTTCTATTTTGCAAATAATTTTAACCAAATATTGCCGACATTTCGCATTTTATTTTATTTTTTTTCAAAAAACTTTTCAAGTGCGTCAAGCACATTATCCAAATCTGGTTCGCAAGAAACATATGGCTTGATATCTGTCGAATTAGGCTCGCCTTTGAGATACCACAAAAGATGCTTGCGAATATGTCCAGACACAAACTCATTCGGATAATTTTTTTGCAATATTTCAATATGTTTTTTGATGATGTCAAACTTATTAATATTCATTTTTTTGCCCGTAATTTCGCCAAAAACCATAGGGTCGCCAAGTGCACCACGACCAATCATAATAGCATCACAATGGGTATAATCTAGCGTCTTTTGAAAAGAGTCTTTGTCTACAACATCACCACTAGCAATTACTGGAATTGATACACTTTCTTTCACTTGTTTGATAATATCCAAATCCACCTTGCCACTATACATTTGAGTTCGCGTTCTGCCGTGTATAGTAATGGCACTAGCACCAGCACTCTCACACATTTTGGCAAACTCAATAGCATTGACGTTTTTGTCATCAAAACCACTTCTAAATTTGACAGTAATAGGCTTGTCTGTAGCACTCACACAAGCCTCGATTATAGACCTTGCTAGAGGCAAGTTTGTCATAAGAAAACTACCCTCGCCATTATTTACTATCTTGGGTGCAGGACACCCCATATTAATGTCTATTATATCAAAAGGCTCAAGTGCCGAACTAGCACACATTTTAGCCATAATTTCGGGGTCACTACCGAAAATTTGGGCTATTTTTATCTTCTCATTTGGAGCCGTTTTTAGCAAATCAAGAGTCTTTTTGTTATCATAAAAAAGAGCCTTGGCACTGACCATTTCTGTCACTCCAGCATCAGCCCCAAAATCAATACAAATAGACCTAAAAGCCACATCAGTAACCCCTGCCATCGGAGCCAAAATTACATTATTTTCAAAGTTTATATTTTTTATCTTCATAAATTCATTATAATATATCTTAGAGATATTTCAAACAGATTTCATAAAATAGCAAGAAAAAAACACACAATACATCAAAGACGATTTCTAAGGAAACTCCCCCAAAAATCAAATCTAATTGCTTTTGTGTGCCTTTTAATTCAAGATAAATTAGTCAATTATTTATTAACAGCTTCTTTGAATTGTTTGCCTGCTCTGAAAGTAGGTGCTTTGCTAGCAGGAACAGAAATAGCCTGTTTAGTTCTAGGATTGATACTAGTTCTAGCCGCTCTTTTCTTAACAACGAATTTTCCGAAACCGGCGATATTAACTTCTTCTCCCCTCTTCAATTCATTGATAATAGTACTAATCATAGTATCTACTACACCAGAAACTTCTTTTTGAGTTAATCCTGATTCTTCAGCGATAACTTTTATTATTTCTAATTTATTCATAATTATCTCCTTTAATGGTTGATACCCAATTATAGCACAAATTATCTTTTTTGCAAAAAGATTAAACGCAAAAAATTCAATTTTTATCTAAAAAATGGCTAAATTTATACGAATTTGAGCAAAATTGACCTTGATTTTAATATTATTGCCAGATTTTGAGCAGAATATATCAGCAATTTTCAAGGTTTTTGCCCTAAATTTCTATACTTTTTGTAGTTATTCTGATGAAACTTCTTAGGTTTACACTACTTATTTGATTATTTTTTTCTTTTTTAATTTAAACTGTTCCAATTCTTTGGTTGTGAATACTTTGCCAAAATAAACTAGGAAAGCAAAGACTATTATTCCAATCAAACCACTAATGATGGCAAGAAGAAGGTAATTCATAATGTTTTTGAATGCAAACTTAACAAACTCGCACAAAAGTAGTGTGCATATGCCCAAAATTACAGGCTTGAGCAAATGGTCAAAAAGCCTATATTCAAGCATAATATTTTTGGAGATATATCCAGCCAAAATCACGTCTGTCACAGTCAAAAAAACAATATTAGCAATAACTACCCCAAAGATATTTATAGAACTAATTTTGGTTAATAAAATAGTAAGAATAATTCTAATGATAGTGCCTATTAGCAAAGCAAAAAATGGTATTTGAGACTTTCCCATAGTCTGCAAAATTGTGGTAAATGTCTGCAAAAACGAATAGTAAATAATAGTAAGACTACTAAATTTGAGCATAGTAATAGATATAGCCATCTCGTCTATTACACCCGACGACAATCCATCCCCATACAAAAAAATAAGTAAGTCTTCGGCAAAAACAAAAAATAACACAAACATAGCAATACTAATCACAAAAGAGAGTTTGATATAAAAAGCAATTTTGTTTTTGATTTCCATAGAATTACTTTTGACAACCACTCCACTCAAAGCAGGCACAAGCGATGTCGCAATTGCAGATACTATAATGGTAGGCAGACTAATAAGCGTCTGAACTATTCCTCCCCACAAGCCATATAGCGACGTAGCAATTGCAAGTGTACAACCAGAATCCACCAAAAGATTGATGACCAAAAAACTATCAATCATCGTGGTAATAGGTATCAAAATGCTAGAAAGAGTACAAGGAATGGCAAGTTTCATCAATTTTTTGAAAGCAACTTTGTTGGAATATCTAATGAGTTTGGAATTGGACAAATAAACCTTTTGGGGTATATTTATTTTGCATTTTTCATAGAGTTTTTTACTTTTGCAAATTTTCCCCACATTATATTTTCTTTTTCCTTTATATTTCAAATTCCTATAATTATAATCCAATTGTCCCTTGTATGAAACAAAGTTAATGACAATAATTATAAGTGCTACAACCTCGCTAATAGTCACTCCGAGTATTGCTCCAAGCACAGCATAAGACACGCCATACACGCACAACTTGTGTGCAAGCACTAGCCCCACACTCAGTTTCACCACTTGTTCTATTATCATCGAAACTGTCGTTGGCACCATATTTTCTATACCCTGAAAATATCCTCTAATTGTAGCAATCAAGGTAGATAGAATAATCGCGGGAGATATAGCGATATATCCAAATTTTGCATTGATATTGCCCTGAAATTCGGATAACACAGTGGAAAGTGCAATAATAGTGATAGACAAAATTAGGCTAAGCAAAAAAGAAACAACAAGTGCTACACGCAATAATTTTTGTTCATTATATCTATGATGAATTTTGCGACACTTGGCAACTTCGGTAGATAGTGCTACGCTAATTCCACTGCTACACAAGACAATCACCAGAGAATATATTGGGAAGACCAAATAATAGAGTCCCATTCCACTGCTACCCAAAATATTGGTAAGTGGAATCTTGTATATAGCACCAATCGCCTTGGCAAAAAAGCCACCCAAAGTGAGTATTATAGCACTCAAAACGAATGACGACCTCTTCATATTACTCCATCTGCAAACTCAAAAACTTGGAGACCAATTGCAAAGTAATTATATGCTCTTTTTCAAAGTCCACCTCATTTTTGGTTTGCAAAAGTGCAATAACACCTTCTTTTTCTCCTTGAATAATTATAGGGAAAATTAGTTGAGATATGTAATCAGTCTTATCATTTTCCAAAATAGGCACAATTGTAGTTCCTTTTTGACGGCTTGAAACATAAGACATTTTGGTGTCTATTATATCCAAAATTTCACCTGAGAATTTTTGACCTAGTGTATTTTTTTTGCTAGCGCCATAAATAGATATAACTTTGTCTCTATCGCCAATCAAAACAATACACTCAAACATCTGCCCTAGTATTTCGCAAAAGTCATCTGCGAAGTCACTAATCTGTCCTACAAGCGAATACTTGCACAAAACTATCTCGCCACTTGGCAAAAGCCCAAATTCTATGGGACTTCCTTCTTTGATTCTCATACACCTTCTTATTTCTTTGGGAATAACCAATCTGCCTAGATTATCCAATTTCCTAACAATTCCTGTTTCTTTCATAAAAAACCTTCGTGCTAATTATTTTACACTTTTAGTATTTGAAAAAATATTGGCAATATGTATAAAAGGCCAAAAAAAATATGCTTGAATTAGGAATATTTCATTCTCCATTCAAGCATATTAACTTTTTATTTATTATTAGTCTTTTTCTTTTTTTGACTTGTAGGCTTCTTTACTTTTGATTCTTTTTTAGGTTTATTTTCATCCTCTTTTGCAGTCTTTTTGTCATCTTTTACATCAATTTTTTCTTGTTTTTCTACACTCTCTTTTTTCGCACTTTTTTGGGTATCATTCGTTCTTGATGCCAACCTTGCTCTTTTCCTTTCATTATACATTAGAGTATCTTCGAAGAATATTTGATTGCAAGAATGATAATACACCGTTAGCATTGAATACATAAAGATGAATACTATTGCACTACAAATAGCAACAATGTAACTGACTAGCATACTCTCGCTTGCCAAAAGTAAAACTAATTCCAA
>CAYPKM010000023.1:13883-16594 GCA_964411325.1 uncultured Christensenella sp. | reverse complement strand
CCTATACCTCCAACCTTGAGTGAGGCAGATTTCTTCATATCCAAAACTTTGTCTATCTCATAAGCCTTGCCATTATAAATTATCGTCTTGGGCGTTTTGTTGCCATCTTCATCCACAAGCAAAATCACACTAACAAATTTTTTATTCATAAATACACTCCTTAATTATTTTTGAAAAATCCAACCGGATGAATAATGTGGGTTTCGCTATGAGGATTGATAGCAGACAAACTATCATATCCCATAATATTCCCCCTTCTAATAATATTGTAGCCAAATCTCTCTCGCAAATTTTCTATAGTATTTTCTAGTTTTTGATTTCTTTCTAGATTTTGACTACTGCCGAAGATATCGCATTGAATACACCCATCTGTTAGATTAGTTACACGCACGCCAAGTGCACGGATATCCAAATCCCACTTGTAATTGTCTACAAATAGTTTGTACGCCTCAAGAGCAATATCGCTAGAGACATTAGTAGGAGAGGATAGCACCGATTGCCTATCAAAAGACTTGAGTTCACTATCTTTGACCCAAACAGAAACACAACTAGCATAGTAGCCTTTTTTCTTCATTCTCTCTGCCACACTCTCAGCCAGCAAATATATAACGCTTTTGACTTGGTCATTATTGCTTAAATCCACAGGGCAAGTAGTACTATTGCCAAACGATTTAATCTTCTCGCTATCAAATATAGAGGATACTTCTGATTGGTCCTCTCCACAAGCAAAGGAATGCAAAGTCTTGCCCATCTTCCCTAGTGTAAGTGTCAAGTATTTCTCATCGGTATGAGCCAAGTCTCCTATTGTCTTTATGCCCGCTTTCTCAAATTTTTTGGATGTCGCCTTGCCTACATATAAAAGGTCACTAACGGGAAGTCTCCACACCTTTTCTTGATAATTTTGAGGAGTAATGAGAGTGGTTGCATTGGGCTTTTTCATATCACTGCCCAGTTTGGCAAAGACTTTGTTGAAACTAACCCCAATACTGACTGTTAGTCCAATTTCGGCAATTATTCTACTACGAATATTATCTGCTATCTTCTCTGCCTCTTCAAAGGAACTAGCAATATGCGAGATGTCTATCCACGCTTCGTCTATGCCAAAACTCTCTACCCTATCAGAATACTCTCTGTATATATCTTTGACCAATTTGCTGACATATAGATACAAATCAAATCTGGCTGGCACGCAAATCAATTCTTCGCCACATTTGGTTCTTGCCTCCCATACAGTATCACCCGTACTAATCCCATAACTTTTGGCTATATAATTTTTGGCAAGAACTATGCCGTGTCTCTTCTCTTCGTCTCCAACCACCACAACTGCCTTGTTGCGAATACTAGGATTGTACAAACTCTCGACACTAGCATAAAAGTTGTTTAAGTCGCTATGCAATATAAACCTCTTCACCATCCACCACCTTGACTATTTGCTAGAACAAACGTTCTAATACGTATTATATCACCAAATATCTTTGTTGTAAACAAAAAACATCCAAGTTTTTCAAATGAAACACTTGGATATTTTTGGAAATCAATTAGAATCTCACAACATTAATGCCGTAAGCAGTTTTGGTATTTTTGTCAATTTTGATTTTGTCAGAAATTTCTACTCCTGCTATTATCAAAATCTCATTGCCACTAGCAAGCACTGGAGTGATATTTCTAAGTCTGACAGGGATCTTTTTGTCTATCAAATAATCGCTAAGCGAATTGGTGCCACCCCCAAACTTTTCGAAAACGTCGCCATCTTTTCTAAATCTCCAAATAGCGTCTTTGGGAAGTTTGGCACTATCGATAATATGAGAAAATTCGCCTACTTTGAATTTCTTGACAAGGGATGTTTCTATTAATCCAAAGTTGGAAATATCTAATTTACCCCTAACGAAAGGATAAGTCTTGGAACTTGGCTTAATATTCCTATTGGTAAATGTGATGAAATTATACTCTTTGATAACAGTTAACCCATTAGGCAAACTAATCTTGGTGCCATTCTCACTCTCAACTGCCATATTGTATATCATCTTTAGATGCTTTTTCTCAATATTAGTACTAAGGTTAATAGACTTTAATGCACGAAGAATTAGTCTATAAACATATGCTTTGGGATTGACAAAGTAACTAGTATATATTCTAGCAATGCTACTCTCTGTAAGTATCGCCTCATTGCTAATTGTACTCTCGATGTACTCATCGTCTTCTTTGCAATTAGCACCAAAACTAGCAATTGTACTATCTGCATTTTGCCAACGATTACGAATAAGTGGCATTATTTGATTGCGAATATAATTTCTATTGTACTCATTACTTTCGTTTGTTTCGTCTTCTACATAAGGGATGTCGTTGGAAGAAATATATGCTGAAATAGCAGTTTTGCTAGTATCAAGCATTGGTCTAATGTACAAATCGTCTCTGACGTAATCCATTCCACTAGCACCCGACACTCCTGTGCCTCTAAAGATATTAAGCAATATAGTCTCTGCTTGGTCTTGAAGGTGGTGAGCAAGAGCCACTTTATCAACCAAGTTTTTGGCAATCAAACTCTTGAATATTCTATATCTACATTCTCTAGCACCTTGCTCAAGCGTTAATTTCTTGTCTTCGGCAAACTTCTTGGCGTTTACCTTGAAAGAATACACTTTGATATTGTTTTTCTCGCAAAAATTAACAACAAATGCACTATCGCTTGCACTATTTTCTCTAATGCTATG